>CAYNHF010000026.1:0-1670 GCA_964397045.1 uncultured Acidimicrobiaceae bacterium
CGGAATGTGGGTACTGGGCGCGCGGACACGCTGGCCTTCAGCTTCCAAAGCGCATCCCGCGTCGTCATCGTGGTGCTGGGTGTGATGCTCGTGCTGCAGGAAGCGGGTGTCGACATCACGACGGTGCTCGGAGGCGCTGCAATCATCGGCGTCGCGATCGCGTTTGGGGCGCAGGACCTGATGAAAGACTACTTTTCTGGGTTCCTGATTCTGGCCGAAGATCAATACCAGCTCGGCGACCTGATCACGATCCGGGGCATCACCGGGACGGTCGAGTCCGTCAACATGCGCGTCACCGTGCTGCGCGACCTCGAGGGCCGGGTGCACTTCGTTCCCAATGGCAGCATCGACCAGGTCACCAACCGAACCTATGGCTGGGGTCGTCCGGTCTTCGAGGTCCCCGTCGGCTTCGGCGAAGACGTGGACCGAGCGATCGAGATACTGGTCGAGGTCGCCAAGGAGCTCGCTCAAGACCCGGACTGGAAGGGCTCGATCATCGGCGACCCGGACATGCTCGGCGTCGACAAGTTCACCGACTACGGGTTGGTCATCAAGTTCATGGTGAAGACCCAACCCGACAAGCTGTTTGCCGTACGGAGAGAAATGCTCCGGCGCATCACCAAGCGGTTCCAAGAGCTCGGGATTCAGATCACCGTGCCGCAGCGGATATTGGTGCGCGGAGACCGGGACGCGCAGATCTGATTGGCCGTTGCCCTGCGCAACTTCACTCCGGCGTGCGGAAGATGATCGTCCCGACGTCCGGCCCGAGGAGCGCGAGGGGGAATACTCCGTAGACCTGCAGCTCTCCCTGAAGCCGCCCTTTTTCGGTGTAGCCCGCCGGCGATGCAGCGAGGGCCTTTTCCCGAGCGACGGGGTCCCGAACCAGCGCATCGACCTCCGGAGGGGTGTCCCAGTGGAAGAGACGGTCTCCTTTGTAGAGGTACACCCAAACCGTCGAGCCCTTCTTCTGTTCGACACGGAATTGACGGCTCAGGCGCTGGGCCAGGCGTGAGAGCGGGATTCCGGCCAGAACGGCGCCCACCACCCGGCCGTCGCGGAGAGAGGGTGCAGCGAACAGGACGGACCAGGACGATGGCGCCTCTGGGTCTTCGGCGTAGAACTCCCCAAACCCGGTCGCAGCGGTCCCGCCAAGGGCCTGCCGGACCACCTCGAACCGCGTCTTGAAGTCCTGCCCCTTCATCCGATCGGACTCTCGATCCCGCGCAACGACAACCCCATCCACGCCGACTGCTGCCAGGAACGACATCGGAGACGCAACGAATTCATCAATACCTTTCTTGGGTTGCTGAAGAATTCTCAGAGCCGCTCGCACTTGTTTCTCGCGGGTGGCCGGGTCACTGACAGCAAACCCCGGAGCAAGCTTCGCCGCCGCCTTCACGATCCCCGCTTGATGATTCTCGAGGTCTTGCTCAACCAACGCCCGAACACGCGGATAGTCGACATCGCGGAGCTGGGTCTGGGTGCGCTCGACGGTGGCACTGTCTTCACAGCCGCTCAGTGCGGCAACGGCGAGTAGAAGGATCCCCCAGGACATGGGGGGCAGTGTAACAGCGTCAGCGCCAGTGTCAGGGTCGGTGCCAGCGTCAGTGCCAGTGCCGGGTCCGCCGGGCGGCGCCAAACATGAGCAAGGCCAGAATCCATCCGGCATG
>CAYNHF010000027.1:0-77247 GCA_964397045.1 uncultured Acidimicrobiaceae bacterium
GAGGCGCTTGACATGATTCAGGCCATGAGCACCGGCCACGACGGTTCGATGTCGACAGTGCATGCCAACACACCTGCGGAGGCGCTGTGGCGGCTCGAGACTCTGTCGCTCTCTGGGGAGAGTCGCGTGGCGGAGATCACCGTTCGTCGGCAGCTTCTCGCCGCGCTCGATGTGATCGTGCAGGTGGAACGCAGGGAAGGGCGGCGCCGGGTGTGCTCCATCGGCACGGTCGATGCCGACGGCTTCGTAGAGGTCTACTCGTGTTGATCGCGCTGCTGCTTGCGGCCGGCCTGGTGGCGGGCGCTCCGTTCTGGGTCGTCATGGCGGGCTCGGTTGTGGTGCTCGAGCCGATAGTGGGTCTGGGCGGGCTGGGTGGAGCGGTGGTGGTCGCCCTGTACGGTCGGCTGCGGGAACGTCGCAAAGGAGTGGGGGGCGAGACGGCGTTCTTCAACGCGATGGCATCCGAACTGCGGGCGGGTGCTTCGCTTCGGATCGCTCTGGGATCGGCCGCGGCACGCGCTCCTGAGCTGGGTCTCGATGCGGCGGGTCGCCAGGCAGCCGCCGGGCGGCCCGCAGACACCGTCGCTGCTGAGCTCATCCACGGCTTGCCCAGAAACGGCCGACTGGCCGGTGCCGCGTTCTCGCTGGCGGCAGAGACGGGAGCCAGAGCAGCAGATGTTTTCGAGACGCTGGCGCAGCGATCTGTGGGCCTCGACGAGCTCAGCAGGGAGCGCAACACGCTCACCGCCCAGGCCCGGATGTCGGCACTGGTGGTCGGTGGCGCACCGGTGGTGCTGCTGATCGCGCTGGTCGCCACCGGTCGGGCCCAGACACTGTTGGAAGCCGGCCCTGTGGGGTGGGGGATCGCGATCGTGGGTGGAGGGCTGGAACTGGCGGGACTCGGCGCGGTAGCAGTGATGTTGTGGCGGGCAAGTCGATGAGTGTCTTGCTGACAGTGCTCCTGCTGGGAGGGGTGGGGCTGGGGTTGCGCCGGTTCGGGCTGCATTGGTCGGCCGGCGGGGTGGTGGTTGCCGCCGGGTTGCTCTGGGTCCCGGTCCCGACGCTGATCTCCGTCTGCGGCCTCACGGCTCTGCTGGTCAGACGAAGGCTGGTGGAGCGCAGGGACGAGGAGGCGGCTGCCGTGGCGGACGTGACGGTGTTGGCAGAACTGACGCTTCTCGGATTGAACGCTGGTCTCACCTTCTCCAAGGCCCTGGCCCTCGGCTCGGCTCACGTGGTCGGACCGCTGCAGCGAGAGGTCCAGGGCGTGCTGCGTCGGTCGTCCCGGTCTGGTCCCGCGGTTGCCTTGGGAGCGACTCGGGGGCGGGCCGCCGGTCTGTATCTACTGGCGGCACAAGCGGCTGTGACGGGTGCACCGATCGCGACTGCGGTGCAGTCGTTCGTCGAGGACCGCAGGGCAGACGAGAGGGCGGTCGCGCTTGCCGCTGCCCGGCGGCTTCCGGTGCGGCTGCTGTTTCCACTGGCGTTGTTGATCCTGCCCGGGTTCATGGTGCTCACCGTGGGTCCTGCGGTACTGAGTGCAGCGGAGCGCCTGTCTGGGTGACTGCACGCGCTTCCGACGTTGCTGATTTCCGACTTCCCGCCGTCGTCGGCCGGTAGCCGATCAAGACAGAAAGGAACCTCATGATGTGGTTCGGGAACCTGATGAATCGCGAGGAGGGTCAGGCAACCGCCGAATATGCCCTCGTTGTGGTGGCGGCCGCCGCCATTGCGCTTGCTCTGATCATTTGGGCGTCGAGCACCGACGCCCTGTCTTCCCTGTTCGACGCCGTACTTGCCCGGGTGCGGTCGTACGTCTGATCGCTCCCGGCAGCGGGGAAGTGCGGTAATGGAGTTCGCCCTCGTGCTGCCCCTCATTCTCTTGCTGGTGTTGGGGGTGGTCGAGGTTGCGGTCGCGGCTCGCACCCAGCTCGAGGTTGTGAGCGCTGCTCGGGTCGGAGCTCGCGAGGCGGCCGCGGCCCCCGACCCGGCTCGCGCCTCTGCCGCAGTGAGAGCCGAATTGGGGCCGTCCGGATCGCGGGCTCGGATCGAGGTGACGCGCCCGCATGTCGTTGGAGCGCGTGCCGAGGTGGTGGTGCGGCTCCCCCATCGGGTGGCCGCGCCGATCTTCGGCGGTTTCACCGTCGAGCTGAGGGCCAGGGCAACGATGCGCGTGGAACAGTGAGGGAGCGGGGAGCCGTCACCCCCGTCCTGCTGGCGGTGGGTGCGTTGTTGGTGGTTCTGGCGATGCTGTTGGCCGACGTAGGCGGGTTTCTGGCCGCGAGGCAGCAGGCAGCAGGCGCCGCAGACGCGGCGGCGTTGGCCGCGGCTCCGGTGACGTTTCGGCCGTTCGGAGCTCGTGGCTCTCCCACTCGCGAAGCTGCGAGGTTCGCCGCGGCAAACGGTGCGTCGCTGGTGTGGTGCCGGTGTACGGTGGATCGAAGCTGGCGAACCCGTGAGGTGGAAGTGCTCGTGCAACGATCGGTAGACCTCATCTTGCTGGGTCGTCGCCGTATCAGAGTGCGGAGTCGTGCCCAGTTCGCACCAACTCGGTTGGTGGGAGGCGCGGCGTCTGCATCTCCGTCGAAGTCGAGTCCGCTGCCGCGGTGATTGAGGGACTGGTTCCGCGGATGTGGTGCCGGGCGCGCGAGAGGTGGAAGCCGAGGCCTCCCCTCTCGCGGTCCCCATGCGAGAACCGGTTCCAATTGTGTATGTCCGCCGGCATCCGATTCCGGACACCCACGCTCCACTGTCCGGGCTTGCGCCGAAGAGGACATATACCGGCGAGGTGCCCTCATCCAGGGGGCCTTCGTATAGGTTCAGAAGCGATGACCAGAGAGAAGTCATGGCACAGTCTCCAATCCATGATCCAGAGTTCCGACGCATCTACGACGAGAGCTTTGCGGCAATCCGCAGCTACTGCATCCGCCGGCTGTCGCTGGCCGACGCCAACGACGCGGTCTCGGAGGTCTACATGGTCGCCTGGCGGAAACGATCTTCGATCCCTCGGGAGTCTTTGCCTTGGCTGTATGGAGTGGCCCGCAATGTCGTGCGCAATACGCAAAGGTCGGCTCGCCGGTCGCTGCGCACTTCGGCCCGGGCCCAGGCCGAACCGGTCTATCCCGGGCCAGGCGCCGACGTGGTGGTCGTGCGCAACGCGGACGACGACGCACTGGTGCGCGCGCTGGAGAGCCTCCGGAACGCGGACCAAGAGGTGCTCCGGCTGCGGGCTTGGGAAGGGCTCAGCGCACCTCAGATTGCCCAAGTTGTCGGCTGTTCCCCAGCAGCCGCGGAGAAGCGGCTGTCTCGAGCGATGAAGCGACTCGAAGCAGCCGTCTTGCCATCACAAGGAAGCCTCCATGCGGCCGGAAAGGAGGTCAGCGATGAACACGGAGCTGCTTGAACGGCTGAGCGGCATCAACCCCCATCCGGTTGACGTCGAGGCACGTGCAGGTGCGGTAACGGCCATCGCCGTCCTCCACGACATCGAACGGAGAATGGGAATGCAGACTCAGGAATTGACACAGCCGACGACGCCGAAACGTCGTCGCGGAGTGCTGGTGGCGCTGGCCGCCTTCGCGGTGGTCGCGCTGGTTGGTGCCGCCCTTGCGATCGCCTCGGTCGCCGGCGGCGGAGACGTGCCGCCAGGCACCATCGACGCTTCAACCACAACGATTGAGGCAGCGCCTTCAACCACGGCCGCTCCACCCGTTACTGCGGCGCCGACAACCACCTCCCTGGCCACGACAACGACGACGATTCCCGCCGAGGTGCGTACCGCGGCTGCGACGAACGCTATTGCGGCGATGAACGCTCAGGATTCGGATGCCCTGGCGGCACTGCTTGCGCCTAATGCACTCCTGCGGGGGGGCTTCATGCGCTCCTCCGCCGCTGAGGTGCCGTCACGCACTTCCTTCGAGGTAGTTGCCCGACTGCTGGAACTCGAGTACGCCCTTGGCACAGAATGGGAGATCACAGGATGCGAGGTCGGTGCGGTGGATCGGGTGTCTTGCGCGATATCGGCGACGTCGGACTTCCACGAAGCACTCGGTTTCGAACCCTGGGGTGGGGAACTAGTGCTCGTGCTGGCTCCGGATGGTGAGATCATGATCCTCGACCTAGTGCTGGACAGATCGGTGATTGGCCTGTTTCGTGATTCTGGGGGCCCACCTGGATGGACGAAGCCGCTGCAGCCCTTTGCGTCCTGGGTCGAGCGCAATCACCCAGGCGACCTCGAGTCGATGGTCCGAAATGAGTACCTGTACCCCCGATCGGATAGCAGAGCCGTTGAGTTGTGGGCGGAGTATGTATCCGAGTTCCTAGCCAGTCTGGAGAGCTGAGCAAGCCTGCGGCTGTCGGCCATCTGAGGTGCTCGGCCGCGAAGCCGGGAGGGATGCTCGTGTCCTTCTCGGCTTCATGCTGCATCCTCGCGGTGGCTGGCATCATGAAAGCTTCACGCTCGTCCACCTCGAGGTTCCACACTGAGATGGTCTGCTGAGGGCTAACAACCTCACGAGAAAGCGTGAATCATGATCATCAAGTTTCTAGCGGCAACTGGCCTCTTCCTCGTAGTCCTCGTTCCGATCGGGGTTGCCTCCGCGTCCGGCGGTGATGACGCGCCACTCCAGGCCCAGGAACTCGCCTCGGCTACGGTGCAGACCCAGGCCGCGGTGCAAACGCAGGCCACCGTGTGCGACGGGACCTGTGACGGCGCAGGCCGCGGCGCCGGTGCGGGCCGTGGCGCTGGTGCAGCGCACCAGGCGCAACTCGATGGCGCAGGGAACCGGTTCGGAATGGCGAACGGGGCGGGCGCCGATCGGGCGGCCGGAGTTGCCGCACAAGGTGCGCGGGGCGCCGGTCCGCGCGATGGCACTGGTCCGATCCACGAAGGCCCGCGCGACGGAACCGGGAATCGCTTCGGCCTGGCCGTTGCGGCCGGCAACGGTGCCGGAGCTTCCGGGGGAGCGAACGCAGCAGGTCCTGCCGGTGTTGGGCCACGCGACGGCTCAGGTCCGCTTCATGTTGGGCCTGCGGATGGCACGGGAAACCGCTACGGGGTCGCCAACGGCACGGTGTCGCCTGACGATGGCACGGTGTGTGACGGCACGCGGCGGCACGCTCCGAATGCAGCTGCTCCCACCAGCTGACGCGATTCGCAGCCCACTCGCTGGAGACGGGCATTCGGCCCTAGGGTCGAATGCCCGTTTCCCCTAGGTTGACCGGATGTCGACGCATACCGTGCTCGTCGTCGATGATGAGCCGAAGATCCGGGAAGTGGTGGTGGCGCATCTGGAGGCCGAGGGCTTCGACGTGGCGGAACGGGCAGACGGAGAGAGTGCCGTCACTGCAGTTCGTGAGCTGGCACCGGAGGTTGTGGTTCTCGATGTCATGATGCCCGGCATCGACGGCATCGAGGTGCTTCGTCGTATCCGGACCTTTTCAGATGCCTACGTGATCCTGCTCACGGCGAAGGCAGAGGAGATCGACAAGCTGATTGGCCTGTCCGTCGGTGCAGATGACTACATGACGAAGCCATTCAGCTCGCGCGAGCTGTCAGCCCGAGTTCATGCGGTCCTTCGTCGTAGCAGGCAGCCGGGGGCGGGACCGGACCCCGATACCCTCCGCTTTGATGGGCTACAGATCGATCGAGCGAAGCGGATCGTGGTCCGCGAATCGGGCGAGATCGATCTCAGTGCCCTCGAGTTCGATCTCCTCGTCGCCCTGGCCGAAGCACCCGGCAGGGTGTACACCCGTCGCCAACTCATCGACCGGGTGTGGGGCTGGGATTTCTTCGGCGATGAACGAGTGGTGGATGTGCACGTCCGGTCGCTGCGCGCCGCGCTCGGAGATGACGCCTCGGATCCGAGAGTCATCGGAACCGTTCGAGGTGTCGGCTACAAATTCCTTCCGACACCATGACCGGGCGCCTCTGGTTTCGACTGATGATCGCGTTCACCGTGGTGGCCGGTGTCGGCGGGATTGCGGCGTACATCATCGGCACCGTGGTTGGCCACGATGCGGTGCGACAGGGACTCCGGCTCGGCCCCGGCGCCGGCAGAGGGAGAGGTGCGCAGGCAGCTCCCGAGACGACGAGCGCGTTTGACCAGGCCCTCAGCGAAGCATTGTTGTGGGGGGTAGTGGCTGCGATCGCGGTCGGTGTGGTTCTCGCCTTCATCTTCTCCCGACAGTTGGCCCGTCCGGTAGAGGCGATGCAGGACGGTGCCCGCCGCATGAGCCGCGGCGACTACGAAGTCCGGGTCCCCGTAGGTGGCCCGGTCGAAATCGCAGCACTCGGCGAGGACATCAACCGGCTCGCAGGGACTCTCGAGGCGGTCGAAGAGCGCCGAACTCGTCTTCTCTCCGAACTCGCTCACGAGCTGCGTAGCCCGCTGACCGCGATCGACGGCTATGTGGAAGGCCTGTTGGACGGGGTCTTCGAGCCGGACCCGCGGGTGTTCGCATCGATCGGTGAGGAGACGGCCCGGCTGCGTCGGCTGGCAGGCGACCTGACGACGGTGGCACGGGCCGAGGAGGGTGCGCTCGACTACGCCTGGGGCGATGTCGATCTCAACCAGGTCGCCACCCGCGTGGTGGCTCGGCTGAGCCCGCAGTTCGATGCATCCGGGATCACGATCGATGTTTCAGTGCCGGATCGAGCAACGATGGTGCGAGGAGACGCGGATCGGCTCGATCAGGTTGTGGCGAATCTGGTCGGCAACGCCCTCGGGCACACGTCCGCAGGGGGAAACGTCATGGTGGTGGTCGGGGGTGCGAGCGATCATGCGGATCTCGTCGTCGAGGACGACGGGGATGGCATCGACCTCGACGAGATCGATCGCATCTTCGAGCGGTTCTATCGCGCTCCGGGAACCTCACGCGCAGGAAGTGGCCTCGGTTTGACCATCGTGCGCGCAGTTGTCGAAGCGCACGGTGGAGCCATCAGTGCGACCTCGGCAGGGGCAGGGCAAGGCGCCACCTTCAAGATGGAGCTGCCGCTGCAATCGAAGTGAGCCCGCGACGATCGACCGCGCCAGTCGGCCCGCCATCCAGCCGATGCAGCTCTTCCACGAGCAGCACATGCAAGCCCGTCCCACCCGCGGTCCACAACCCTCAATTGGTGAGAGCTGAGCGCAGGAGCAGGGCGGCACCGTGGCGGTCGAGCGGCTCGTTGAAGTTGCCACACTTCGGCGATTGCACACACGAGGGACATCCATCCCGACAAGGGCACTGTTCCAGTATGTCGAGCGTGGCGGCGACATGGCGATCGGCGCGTTCGTACGCGATCGGTGCGATCCCGGCCCCGCCGGGGTAGCCGTCGTAGATGAAGAACGCCGGCTCACCGAATTGTTGATGTAAGGCCGTGGACAGCCCGCCAATGTCCCACCTGTCGCAAACCGCAAAAAGTGGCAGCACCGAGATCGCGGTGTGCTCCGCAGCATGCAGTGTGCCGGGTAGCAAGAGCCAGCCCAGACCGGTCTCCTCGAAGATGTCTGCGTCAAAGGTGTACCAGCTCGCCTGCGTTCGCAAGAGACGTTCGGGCAGGTCCAATGGCGTCGTATCCAGAACGCGCCGGGTCGAAATGTCCTTACGGCGATACCCGAGCACATGTGAGGACACTTCGACGTCGCCGTGGTGCACGGTCATCCGACCCAGCCGTTTCGTGGCGCGGGTGTTGCGGACGGAAAGATCCTTCTCCACTTGCGGCTCGGTATAGAACGTGGCTTCTTCCCTGCGGACCCAGACTTCTCTCAGATCCTGATCGAGCCGCTCCACGAGATACCCGTCACCCTGGTGCAAGTACACCGCCCCAGGATGACACTGGCTGAATGCCCTGCCCTCGTCCACGGTACCGAGCTGTTCGCCATCTTCCCGGTAGATGCGATACCCCCGCCCGCCCGAGGTGCGAATGTCGATCTCACGCGTCGGAGCACCGCCACCTGCCCAGTACAGGCGTCCCTCGCGAACGCCGAGGCGGCCATCCCCGACCATCTCGGCGGCTCGCTCCTCGAGTTCATGACCGAAGAACCTCGTGTCCGCGGGATCCAGCGGGAGTTCGTGGGCGGCGCAGGCCACATGGGCAGACATGATTTCCGGATTCGTCGGGTTGATGACGGCGGCTTCCGCGGCGCGTCCGAACAGGTCGTCCGGGTGCGTCATGTAGTACTGGTCGAGGGCGTCCTGGCCTGCCACCAACACGGCGAGCGCATCCTCCTGGCTGCGACCCGCTCTACCGATCTGTTGGCGAAAGGAGGCCACGGTGCCGGGAAACGTCGTCAGCACGCAGGCGTCGAGCCCGCCGACGTCGATGCCGAGCTCGAGTGCGTTGGTCGCCGTAAGGCCGAGCAGCTCACCGGAGAACAACGCCGTTTCGATCCTGCGGCGCTCTGAGGGCAAGTAGCCGGCGCGATATGACGCGATGGACTCGGCGCGGAGCCCGTCGAGTCGCTCCCGAGACCAGCGAAGCATCAACTCGCTGGCCTTGCGGCTACGCGAGAACACAATCGTGCGCAAATCGCGCTGCAGCAGGTCGACGAACACCCGTGTTGCCTCCGTCAGCGGGCTGGCCCGGATTCCTCGTTCCGTGTCTTCCACTGCAGGATTCCAGAGCACGACTGTTCGAGCGCCCTGCGGCGCGGTGTCTTGATCGACAACGGTGATGTCGAGACCGCTGAGGCGGGTAGCGAGGTCGCCGGGGTTGCCAATCGTGGCTGAGGTGAACACGAAGACCGGATCAGCCCCATAGTGGGAGGCCAGGCGACGCAGCCGGCGGAGAATCTGGGCCACGTGGCTGCCAAACACGCCGCGGAAGGCGTGCAGCTCGTCGATGACCACGAACCGGAGGTTGGCGAGAAGGCGGCGCCAGCGCAGGTGATGGGGCAGCAGCCCGAAGTGCAGCATGTCGGGATTGGTGAAAACGACCCGGGCCCGTTCGCGTACCCGAACCCGGTCGGATTGATCGACGTCTCCGTCGTAGCTGCCGGTCTCAATCTCGAATCCGCAGAGTCGGTCGAAACTGCGGACCTGATCGCGGGCCAGCGCCTTGGTGGGGAAGAGGAGGAGCGCGGTCGCCTCAGGGTCGTTGGCGAGCGCCTCGAGAATCGGGAGCTGGTAGGCAAGGGACTTGCCGGATGCGGTCCCCGCCACCAGCGCAGTGTGATATCCGGCGCGAATCGAGTCCACTGCGGAGGCCTGATGGCGATAGAGCCGTCCGACTCCGGTGGCGTCGAGGTAATCCGACACAGCTGCAGGCAGCGGGGTACCCAGCCGTCCGTACGTGGCAGGTTCGGCATCCAGGCGCTCGATGTGCACGGCCCGTTCGGCAGTTTCGTCTTCGGTGAGCCACTGCGTTACGGCGTCGTCGATATCACCCATGGGATCACCGTACCGGGGGCTGGTGACGAATCCGCACGGATCCGCCATCCGGCGGCGATACCGACCATCTCAGCACTAGACCCGGGCTGCCGGCGTGTTACCCGTCTATGCCCGCTTCGGGCTCAGACTCAAGAGGAGCAGGGGAGCCGTCGAGCAAGCCGTCTGCGTCGATGTCTGCCGAGACCGCGGCGGCCTCCTCCATGTTGAGGAGGACGACACTCGCTTTCCCATACCAACCGAGCCTGCCTGGGATCACCATATTCTCCATTGTCTCGGCATCGGTCAGGAAGGCGGCTGCGCCGAGCGTCAGCAATCGGTCGGTCGCCAGGTCGGTGAATCCATACTCGAGCAGGGTCGGAAGCAGGGTTGGAAGCAGATCGACGTTCATGCCCTGGACCATGTCCATGGCAGCGATGATGATCAAACCCTGATTGAAAGATCGCCCGAGATCCCCGCCGGGCACCCCCTTGCGTGCTCGCGCCAGGTCCAGCGCTTCGTCCGCATTGAGCGTCTGCGGTCCCGGCATGAAGTCGTGATCGCACTCGACCGAGCAATTCACGTACTTCGGCAGGTCGATTGGCACCTTCCCCAGCGTGCTCATCAGGCCGTCGAATCCCTGGAAACCTACCAGGACGTGGCCCTCCAGCGACATCCCAGTGAGCTCCTCGGCGGTCGAGCGGATCAGTTCGGGCCCCCGGTTGGCCATGAGTAGCGTGAACTTGCGCGAGGTTCCGGGGAGTTCGCTTTCGAGGAGACCGATCCGCGCTGCGGCGGCCACCATGAGTTCCCGATCGATGAGCGTGTCACGCGGGAAACCAACGATCGCACCACCGGTGCCGTCAGGGGACAGGGTGATGACATGCAGGCTGTCCGCTCTCAAGCGTTCCTGGTTCTGCCCCGGCCTGGCGTCGGAGCCGATCGCCATGAATGCCAGACGCTCGTCTCCCAGCCAGGTGGTACCACCCGTGAATCGGCCGGCCACTACCTGCCAGGCCAATCCCGTGTTGGCGGCGAAGAGCAAGTCTTCTTCGGTGCTGCCGGCAGCAGTTGCATGGATGACGGCGACATCGTCACCGTTCGGCAACTCGCGCCGTACGACCCGCACGGAACGCGTTGCTGCTCCTGACGTATTGGCTTCGGTTGCAGCCGCAACCAGGCCTTCGGGTGCGGTGCCCGGATCGTTGCGAGGGTCGACCGCCGCGCTGTAGAAATCGGCCAACGCGGTGCTGAGGGCCTCGTCCGTCGCTCCGACGATCGTGACCCTGGACGGGCCCTCGGTCGAAGTTACAGAGGTCGGCGGGGCTGCGGTGGTCGTTGTGGTCGTAGCCGATGTTTCCACCGTCGGCGCGCTGGTAGTCGGTTCGGCGCTGCCGATGGAAGAGGCACACGCACTCACGACGAGCGCGAACGCAGACAGTCCCATGAGAATGCGGGGAGAAGAGTTCACCGTTTGCGATGGTAGACCAGGCCGCGGACTAATCGGTGTCAACTGATCTCCGGTCTCGCGCCGCTACGCTGAGTGTCCGCCCAGCAATGGTTTTGGTGGTCATGCGAATTGTGGTGATAGGAGCGGGTGCGGTCGGGTCGTATTTGGCTGAGCGCCTCTCACTCGAAGGTCAGGACGTCGTGGTCATCGAGTCCGATCCGGCGCGAGCCTCTGAAGTCCAGGATCAGATCGACGCGCTGGTGATCCGGGGGAACGGGGCAAGCCCGGTGACACTGCAGGAAGCGGGAGCCGGCAACGCCGACCTGGTGATTGCCGTCAGCTCTTCAGACGCGGTGAACGTTCTGGCGGCGAATGCCGCGGCTCGGCTCGGTGCCAAGCGCCGAATCGCCCGGGTCGAGGATCCGCGGCTCATGGCCGAAGCCGAGGTGCTGGGCGTCGATTTCCTCATCGATCCGGTCGACGCAACTGCCCGCGAACTGGTGTTGCTCGTTCAACAACGGGGGGTCTCAGAGCTGATCAAGTTCGCAGATGGCCGTCTCAACCTCACCGGGGGGTATATCTCGGCTGAAGCTCCCGTTGCCGGCATGACGCTCGCCGACCTCCGCACGAAGGTCGAGGGGTGGACCTGGATCGTCGTGGCGGTGATTCGCGATGGGAAGACGATGATCGCCCGCGGTTCGACCCGGATCGAGCCGGGAGACCATCTGCTTTTCATGGTCGAAGCGGATCACTCCGGTGAGGCCTTCCGCCTCACCGGCCTTCAAGAAGAACCGGCACGCGACGTCACGGTCGTCGGCGCTACGCGCCTGGCAGAACTCACCGCCCGCTACCTGTGCAAAGCCGGCATTTCCACCATCCTGGTTGACAAGGATGAGGATCGGGTGCGAGCGATCGCGACGGAGAACCCGAAGGTAATCGGTGTCCACGGCGACCCAACCGACCCGAAGGTGTTGATCGCGGAGGGGGTCGCCCGTGCGGACACGGTGCTTGCCCTCACCGGGTGGGACGAGGTGAACATCCTTTCGTGCCTGGTGGCGAAGGCGCTCGGCGTGGCGAGCGCCGTGTCGCGGTTCAATAACCCGGAACTGGTCCAGTTGCTCGCAGGCAAGGGAATCGACGCCGGTGTATCCACCCGCCTCACGGCAGCGAGCGCGATCTTGCGTTTCGTGCGTCGCGGCAACGTCTATTCCGTATCGACCTTCCAGGACAGCGATGCCGAAGCGATCGAGGTCGAGGTCGGCCGTACCAGCGAGGCGGTCGGGAAGCGCCTGCGGGACCTCCACCTCTCCCACGACCTGATCATCGGGGGGGTCGTTCGGCGGGACAAGGCCTTCGTGCCCACCGGAGACACCAAAATCATGCTCGGGGACCACCTCATCGTCATCGCGCTTCCTGAAGCCGTCAAGCATGTAGAACAGCTGTCTGGTTGATGTCGAGGAAGCGCCTCGCCCATCTCATCGGAGCCGTGGTGGCGGCCGTTGGCGTGTCGATGTTGCTTCCGGTCGTGGTGGCATTGATCTATCGGGAGGGCAGCGTCGCCATCGAAATCGGGGCAGCTTCGGTAGTGGTCACGCTCATCGGCATTGCCGTGTGGAGACTCGTACCGGCGCCGGGCCCTTTGTCGACTGCGGACGGCTTCGCCGTCGTCGGCCTCGCCTGGATCGCCATGACCTTGTTCGGGACGCTTCCCTACGTATTCACTGGCGAGGTGGGGTCGTTCACGGACTCCGTGTTCGAGACTGCGGCCGGTTTCTCCACCACAGGGGCCTCGGTGGTGCCGGATCCCTCAGGCCTGTCTCACGGGATCCTCTTCTGGCGGTCGCTGACGCAGTGGCTCGGCGGTATGGGCATCATCGTGCTGTCCGTCGCCATCCTTCCTCTACTCGGGGTGGGTGGCGTCCAGCTGGCCCGAGCCGAATCGCCCGGCCCCGCTCCCGACCGACTCACTCCCCGTTTCAGCGAGACGGCCAAGCGACTCTGGTTGCTCTACGTGATCTTCACGGTGGTGGAGGCCGGTTTGCTGTGGGCGGCAGGGCTCACCTTGTTTGATGCCACCAACCATGCTCTGACCACGATGTCTACGGGTGGCTTCGGAACCAAGGCGGATTCGCTGGCCGGGTTCTCGGATCTTTCGCAGTGGATCGTCATCGCCTTCATGTTCATCGCCGGGACCTCGTTTGCGCTTCACTTCCGTGCGCTCCGCAAGCCCTTCGAGTACACCCGCAGCTCGGAGTTTCGTCTGTATGTGACGATCCTCGGCGTCGCCTCCATCGTGACGATCATCGGTACCTGGGCGAGCCCGCTCGGCGACAGCATCCGTAACTCGATATTCACCGTTGTCTCGATCGTCACCACCACCGGCTACGTCAGCACGGACTACGAGTTGTGGCCGGTCGTCCTGCAGGTGATGATTCTGGGGCTGATGTTTGTCGGCGGCATGGCAGGTTCCACTGGAGGTTCCGTGAAGCCGTTCCGCCTCGGGGTGCTGGTGTCTGCGGCACGATCGGACCTGCGCAAGACGATCCACAGCCGCGGGGTTTTCCCGGTCCGGCTCGGCCGCGACCCGGTGCCGGACGAGATCGTGCGGTCTGTACAGAGCTTCTTCCTCCTTTACATGTTTCTGTTCATGACCGGGACCGTGGTGCTGGCGCTCATCATCGATGTGATGGGGGCAGACCTCGGCATCATGACCTCGATATCTGCGGTCGCCTCTTCGCTGGGCAACGTCGGTCCGGGGCTGGGGGACGTCGGGCCGACCTCGAACTATGCCGTGATCCCCGGGCCGGGCAAGTGGCTGCTGGTATTCCTGATGATCGTCGGTCGGCTCGAGATCTACCCGATCCTGCTGCTATTCACGAGGGATCTCTGGCGTCGCTGAGTTGGCAGGGCCGCGAGTCCCGAGCAAGGTTCTGCCGCGCCACCTACGGGGTCTGCGCAAGAATCGGGTCGGTTGCCGACGGCTACACTCCCGACGTCATTTCCCATCTATGTAGTAGGAGTGATCCCTTTTGGAGCCGTTGACCTGGCTGTGGCTCGCCATCATTGCCGCCGCAGCCGCGCTGGTACTCGCCGCCGTTTTCGCCCGTCAGGTGAATGCTGCCGATCCCGGCAACGCCCGGATGCAGGAACTCATGGCAGAGATTCGGAACGGCTCCATGACCTTCATCCGCCGCGAGTACGTCGCGGTCGCTGGTTTCGTCGCCGTGATGACGGTGCTGATTCTCATCTTTTTGGAGTGGGGTCGGCCGTGGGGTGCCATTGCCTATGTCTTTGGAGCCGTCCTCTCGGCTACTGCCGGGTTCATTGGCATGCGGATCGCTACGGCGGCCAATGCCCGCACCGCCGAGGCGGCTCGTGTGGGCGGCGTCGAAATGGCGCTCCCGCTCGCCTTCCGAGGCGGCGCCGTCATGGGCTTCACAGTTGCAGGTCTCGGACTGCTCGGTCTGGCGCTCGGCTACGCGGTGTTCGTCGAGTGGCTCGAGGTCGACTCTGCCTTCTCAGTGATCACCGCCATCGGTCTGGGCGGGTCATCGATTGCTCTGTTCTCGAGGGTCGGCGGCGGCATCTACACCAAGGCGGCGGACGTCGGTGCCGACCTCGTCGGCAAGGTCGAAGCGGGCATCCCAGAAGATGACCCGCGTAACCCTGCGGTGATCGCGGACAACGTCGGCGACAATGTCGGCGACGTGGCAGGCATGGGAGCAGACCTGTTCGAGTCGTACGTCGGGTCCCTGATAGCTCCGATCGTGTTCGCCAGCTTCGCGTTCGCCGGTCTCGCATTCCAGGAGGAGACCTTCTTCTATCCGCTGATGATTGCGACCCTCGGGATGGCGGCTTCGATCATCGGGTCCTTCTTCGTGCGCCCGGGCGGCAAGAGCCTGGCTGCGGCACTGCACCGTGGCACCTGGGTGGCGATGGGTCTCACCGTCGTCGGGGTGGTGATCATGACCCCGCTGATGTTCAACGACATTGAAGGTGTCGACAACCCGTGGGGTCTCGTCATCGCAGTGGTTGCGGGGTTGGTCACCGGATACATCATCGGGCAGATCTCGGAATGGTTCACCAGCGACCACTTCCGCACCGTCAAGGAAATCGCACGACAGGCCGAGACCGGTCCCGCCACGGTGATACTGGCGGGCATCGCAGAAGGAATGCGGTCCGCCGCGTTCTCGGTGATCGTGGTCGCCGCCGGCATGGGGGTCGCCTACTGGGGTGGCGACATGGCGTTCGATGCCGAACTCGCCGGCATCTACGGGATCGCCATTGCTGCGATCGGCGTGCTGTCGACACTGGGCATCACGGTGTCCGTGGACGCGTACGGCCCGATCGCGGACAACGCGGGTGGCATCGCCGAAATGGCAGGACTGCCCGAAGAGGTCCGCGAAGCCACCGACCAGCTCGATTCCCTGGGAAACACCACCGCCGCGGTGGCCAAGGGGTTCGCCATCGGTTCGGCGGCCATTACGGCGCTGGCGCTCTTCTACACCTTCCGGCAGGCGATCTTCGATGCCGGGGGCGAGGCACTGAGCCTCGATATTCTCGATATCGAGGTGATGATCGGGCTGTTCCTCGGGGCGATGTTCCCCTTCCTGTTCGCCGCGATGACCATCAAGGCGGTCGGGCGAGCCGCCAACCAGATGATCGAAGAGGTGCGCCGTCAGTTCCGCGAGACTCCCGGGCTGCTCGAGGGCCGCGAGGGGGTCAAACCGGACTCAG
The DNA here is from genome assembly GCA_964397045.1 of uncultured Acidimicrobiaceae bacterium. Lineage (GTDB taxonomy): Bacteria > Actinomycetota > Acidimicrobiia > Spongiisociales > UBA5794 > CAYNHF01. Next base: position 15,536 of record CAYNHF010000027.1, read on the forward strand.
CCAAGACGGTCGACATCTCGACCAAGGCAGCTTTGCGCGAGATGATCGTGCCCGGTGCAATGGCAGTGGCGCTTCCGCTTATCGTCGGCTTCGTATCGGTTCAGGCGCTTGGTGGCCTGCTGGCAGGAGCACTGCTCACCGGTTTCCTCCTCGCCATCTTCATGGCCAATGCCGGTGGTGCCTGGGACAACGCGAAGAAGTTCATCGAAGCCGGCGCGTTCGGGGGCAAGGGCGGGGATCCGCACAAGGCGGCGGTGGTCGGGGATACCGTTGGTGACCCGTTCAAGGACACTTCGGGGCCTGCGATGAACATCGTGATCAAGGTCATGACGATTGTGAGCCTGATCTTCGCCTCAGCTTTCGTCTGAGCCGATATCGCCGCTCGGCTGGTCGGGGGGACGCGCCATGTCGGGGTCGTTGCGGCGCAACTCCTCCTGAAGCGCATTGCGTTCCCAATAGGCGTCTTCGCTGCGCCGCCGCGAGCGGCGGATGAGCCAGTAGACCGCGCCGATGGCAGCGCCGACGACCGCAAACACGACGAGCGCGCCGCCGTCCTCCGGCTGGTTCGGGATGATGCCGTCTGTGTCTTGAGCCGCACTTGCGACGGTCAGCACGTCGGTGAACCCTTCGGTCATGAGCCGGCCGCCGGCTGCAGATACGGCCACGCCTGCTCTGGTCTGGTCACCAGACGGCAGTGGTTTCGTGTGTATCTCGTGGCTCGCCGCACGCGACGTTCCGGGAATGCGCCGGCCCGCGGCGACCTGGCGCCCTTGAGGAGCTGGGATCCGTGATGGCATTCCTTCGGCACCCACCTAGCCTACGTCTTCGCAGGAAGGCAGATCGATGAGCGTTGAGATCACGCTGGTCCGACACGGCGAGACGACGGCGAACGTCGCAGGCGTGTGGCAGGGCCATACGAATTCGGGCTTCTCTCCGTACGGACGCGAGCAGGTGAAACGCCTCGCCGAACGGCTGGCCGCGGAAAGCTTCGACCTCGTGATCACCTCTGACCTGGGGAGGGCCGCGGCGACGGCCGGGGCTCTTGGGGTGGATTACGAAACCGATGTCCGCTGGCGCGAACTGCACCTAGGGAGCTGGGAAGGAATGACAGGCGAGGAGATCGAGGAGCAGGACGGAGCCGTTGCCGCTGCGGTTCTGGCGGGAGAAGACGTCGCGATTGGTGGAGGCGAGCGCATCTCCGAGTTGGTCGGAAGGCTGTCGAGTGGATTCGACGACCTCGTCGATCGGCTCGAGGACGGTTCGCGTGCACTCGTCGTGAGCCACGGCGGGGCACTCCTGGCCTTGTTCTCGACGGTTTTCGGCGGGCGGATGGACGATCGCCTCATCCGGCTCACCAACACCGCCGTGTCGCGGATCGAGATCGACCGGCACGGCACCACCGTGCAGGTCTACAACGACAACACGCATCTGCCGGGAGCACCGCTGCGGATCCCGGATGGCTCGACGGAACTGATCATGGTCCGGCACGGACAAACCGAGGCAAATCTCGACGGAAGGTGGCAGGGCCATCAGGACGGTTTGCTCACTCCGGAAGGACGCGAGCAAGCCCGGCTGCTGGCTTCGGTGTTTCCCGTGGTCGATGCCTTCTACAGTTCCCCGCTGTTGCGGGCCTATGACACGGCGGTGGCGCTCGCCGATCGCCAATTGGCAATAGTGACGACCGATCCCGGACTGTGCGAGATCGGTTTCGGGACGTGGGAAGGGCTTACCGTGTCCGAGATCCGGAAGGCAGACCGGGTCGGCTTCGATGAACTAGCGGCAGGGATCGACGAACCTAGGGGAGGGAGCGGCGAGACGTTCAGTGGTGTCGCAAGCAGGGTCGCCGAGAGCGCGGAGCGCATCGTCACCGATCACGTGGGCTCGGTCACTGCAGCGGTATCGCACGGCGGAGCCACCCGGGCGTATGCCGCTGGCGTGCTCGGGCTCGACTTCTCGTCGCGGCACCGGCTGGGCTTGCTCGCCAACACTGCCATGGCCAGGGTGGCGTACGGGCCACGGGGTCCGGCGCTGGCGGCGTGGAACCTCACTCCGCATCTCACCGTACCGGCAACCGCGCTCTGATCGTGCGGCTGCTTCTCATCACGAACGACTATCCGCCCAAACCAGGTGGAATCCAGCAGTACCTCGGCAACCTGGTTGATCACCTCAGCGGCCCGGTCCGGGTACTGGCCCCCGCAGACGGCCCGGCAGACACCAGGTCGGGCGAAGGACTGGTGGCCCGGAATCGTCGCACCTTCATGTGGCCCACCCCGGCTGTAGCCGACTGGATCGAGTCCGAGGCGGCCCGGTTCGCACCAGACGTTGTGCTGTTCGGCGCTCCCCATCCGCTTCCGCGGCTGACGGACCGATTGCGGCAGCGGCTGGGGACTCCTATTGGTGTCATGTGCCACGGCGCGGAGATCACGCTGCCGGCCGCTGTCCCCGGCTTGCGGGGTGCCATGATCCGCTCACTACGGACGGCAGACGTGAGGTTCGCGGTGAGCCGCTACACGCAGCAGCGAGTACAACGCCTAACCGGCCTTCCGGTGGTTTATGCCGGCGGTGGGGTGGATCCAACCATGTTCACCCCGGCGCCGGACCGCCGGCAACCGGGAGCGATTCCGGTCGTGGGATGTGTGAGCCGCTTCGTGCCGCGTAAGGGACAGCACCGGTTGGTCGAAGCCGCGGCCCGCCTTGGTGATCGCGGAACGCCGGTCGAGGTAGTGCTCGTCGGGAGGGGGCGAAAGGAGGGCAGGCTGCGCAGCCTGGCCGCGCGCAGCGGAGTGGTCGTCAGATTCGCGGTGGATGTTCCGTGGGAGGTGCTGCCGGATCTGTACCGCACCATGGACGTCTTCGCGATGCCCTGCCGTAGCCGGTGGGCGGGCCTGGAAATCGAGGGCCTCGGCCTGGTATATCTCGAGGCCGCCGCCTCCGGTCTGCCGGTCCTTGCCGGTGGCTCCGGTGGCAGCCCCGAGACGGTGATACCGGGGAAAACCGGCTTCGTCGTGCACTCGGTCGACGACCTCATCGAGGGCCTCGAGCTCATGATCGGTGATCCGACCCGGGCCCGTGCGATGGGTGAAGCGGGACGGAATCGCGTGCTGGCGGAATACACTTGGGAGGCCGTCGCGACCCGTCTGCAGGCCGGGTTCAAGGCGGCCACATCCGGGGCCGATACCCGGTAACTGGAGCCCGGCGCGGAATACGGCAGCGCCACCAGACCTTGACATGCGGGCCGCCTTCCAATAGATATGCGCAGTCGCAGCGCTCGCTGCCGTCGAAGGAGTCCATCACCGTCATGTCCAAAAAGCTCGTCATCGTGGAGAGCCCCGCCAAAGCCCGCACCATCGCGGGCTACCTCGGCGACGACTACATCGTTGAGTCGTCCATCGGACATATTCGCGACCTGCCGCGTTCGGCGTCTGATGTTCCGGCCTCCATGAAGTCGGAGCCCTGGTCGCGGCTCGGCGTCGACGTCGACAACGATTTCAAGCCGCTCTACGTGGTGCCCGCAGACAAGAAGAAGCAGGTGACCAAGCTTCGCAGCCTCGCCAAGGAGTCAGACGAGGTCTTCCTGGCGACTGATGAGGATCGGGAGGGTGAGTCCATTGCCTGGCACCTCCTCGAGGTGCTCAACACGAAGCTGCCCGTTCATCGCATGGTGTTTCACGAGATCACGCCCGCCGCGATTCGCGAAGCCGTCGCCCATCCACGCGATCTCGACCGTCGGCTGGTCGATGCTCAAGAGGCGCGGCGCATTCTCGACCGCCTCTATGGGTACGAGGTGTCGCCCGTGTTGTGGCGGAAAGTCCGTCAGGGCCTGTCTGCCGGAAGGGTCCAATCGCCCGCGACCCGGATCATCGTGGATCGCGAGCGCGACCGGATTGCGTTTGTGGCCGCCGACTACTTTGCGGTTGCGGGCGTGTTCACCGCAGGGACCGAGCCGGAGACAGACTTCGTGGCGACTTTGCTGACGGTCGATGGAACGAAGGTCGCCACCGGCAAGGATTTTGATGCGACCGGTGCGGTGCGCCCCGATCGACTTGTGCTGGATGAGGAGGCGGCCGCAACACTCGCGTCTGAGTTGCGTCCCGCCGAGTTCACGGTTCGCACGGTCGAGGCCAAGCCGTACACCCGTAAGCCGTATCCGCCGTTTCGCACGTCCACCTTGCAGCAGGAGGCGGGCAGGAAGCTGCGTTTCGGAGCTCGACGCACGATGTCTGCGGCACAGCGTCTCTACGAAGGTGGCTTTATCACCTACATGCGTACCGACTCGATCACGCTGGCAGAGAGCGCGATTGCAGCCGCCCGGGACCTGGTGGCGGCGAGGTACGGGCCCGAGTACGTACCAGGCAAGCCTCGGGTGTACACCTCCAAAGTGAAGAACGCTCAGGAGGCGCATGAGGCGATCCGCCCGGCGGGCGACGTCTTCCCCACGCTCGAGACCGTCAACGCTGCCTTCGGCCGCAAGTCCGACGAAGCGCGGGTGTACGAGCTCATCTGGAAGCGCACCGTTGCCTCCCAGATGAAGGACGCCAAGGGAGAGAGTCTTCAGGTGAGGCTGGGCGCCTTGGCTGCAGGCTCGAAACGCGACTGTCGGTTTGCTGCATCCGGTAGAACGATTCTCTTTCCGGGGTTCCTGCGAGCATACGTCGAGGGCAGCGACGACCCGGATGCGGCGCTCGATGACCAGGAGCGACCCTTGCCGCAGCTCGCCGAAGGCGATCCACTCGAGGTCGTTGAGATCAGCGCAGAAGGCAAAGCCACCAAACCACCGGCTCGGTACACAGAGGCGTCACTGGTGAAGAAGCTCGAGGAACTCGGGATCGGGCGACCTTCCACGTATGCATCGATCATCTCGACCATCCAGGATCGCGGCTACGTGTTCAAGAAGGGCACGGCACTCGTGCCCACCTACACCGCGTTCGCCACGGTCACCCTGCTCGAGCAGCACTTCGAGGACCTGGTCGACTACGCGTTCACCGCCAGGATGGAGGACGACCTCGACCGCATCGCCAATGGCGACGAACAGGCAATCCCGTGGCTCAACAGCTTCTACTTCGGGAACGGGCACCCGGGCCTCAAGAGCCTGGTGTCCACCAACCTGGAGGAGATCGATGCGCGTGAGATCAACTCGATCCTGATCGGAACCGCAGGAGAGATTCCCGTCGTTGCCCGCGTCGGCCGCTACGGCCCCTACCTTCAGCGCGGCGAGGACCGGGCTTCGATCCCCGAGGATCTTGCTCCAGATGAACTCTCGCTCGAGCGAGCGCTCGAGCTGTTGGACGCGCCGTCTGGGGACCGGGATCTCGGTGAGGATCCGGCCACCGGGCTGACGGTCATCGCCAGGAAGGGTCGTTTCGGGCCCTACGTGCAGCTCGGCCAGATTGAGGAAGGGTCGAAGACGAAGCCGAGGACGGCCTCGCTGTTTGCGTCGATGGATCTCGACACGATCACGCTCGAGCAGGCGCTTCGTTTGCTCACCCAGCCCCGCATCGTCGGCCAGCACCCCGAAGATGGCGTGGACATCACGGCGCAAAACGGCCGGTACGGGCCGTATCTGAAATGGGGCAAAGAGACCCGCAGCCTCGAAGACGAAGAACAGATCTTTTCGATCACCCCGGACGATGCCGTCCGCAGACTCGCTGAACCGAAGCAGCGGGGGAGGCGGGCCGCCAAGCCGCCGCTGAAGGAACTCGGCGACGATCCGAGCTCCGGCAAGCCGCTGGTGGTCAAAGACGGCCGCTGGGGGCCCTATGTGACGGACGGCGAGTTCAACGCCTCGCTCAAGACCGCGGACACGGTGGAGGACCTGACCCTGGAACGGGCGGCCGAACTCATTGCGGATCGCCGTGCCAAAGGGCCGGCCAAAAAGGTCAAAAAGGGTTGAGCTGGGGTGCCGCCGCGAGGTGGTGCATCTAGATTCCGGTCATGACGTCGACCGACCGACCGCGTTCCGCGGCGTCCCTCATCACTTCCGGACCATTCGCCCGGTTCTGGTGGGCAGCCGCCATCGGCAGCACAGGCGACTGGGTGACGCTGTTTGCGACGATCGCGGTAGCAGACCGGATCGCCGGTAGCGCAGGCATCCTGGTGGCGATGATCGCCAGGGTGCTTCCCGGCCTGGTGTTCGCTCCCTTCGTCGGTGTGGTCACCGATCGAGTAGACCGTCGCAAGCTGATCGTGATCGCAGACGTTGGCAGGGCGGCGCTCGTCCCGCTCCTGGCGTTTGCCACCGAACTGCCCGCACTGGTCCTGGTCACCATCGGGCTCGAGGCGTTGTCCCTGCTCGGGCAGAGTCCGCGCGCAGCCGCCGTTCCTCGCCTCGTACCGCCACAGAACATCGTCACTGCCAACAGCCTGTTGCTCGCAGCCGCGTACGGCACGATTCCGCTCGGCGCCGCGTTCAACTGGGTGCTCGCGCTGTTGCCACCGCTGACGCTCGGTGGGTTGATACCTGCCCAGAACCAGGACTTCGCCCTGGCGTTTCTCGTCAACTCGATCACGTTCCTGATCTCAGCCGGGCTGATCGCCACCCTGCCCGCCATCAGGACCTCGAAGGCGGAGCGTCAGGCAGACGAGGCCAGCACGCATTCTGGGTGGAGACAGACCTTCAGCGACCTCGCTGAGGGGGGACGCTTCCTCTGGGAGGAAGCTCGGGTCCGCCGCATCATCGTGGCGATGACCACCGCACTGGCCGGGGGTGGGTTGGTGATCGTGCTCGGCAAGTCCTTTGTCGAGGATGTGCTCGACGCCGACGTCAGTGGGTTCTTCGCAATCGTTACCGCGCTCGCGGTCGGGGCTGTGGTCGGGATTGCCGTCGTTTCGGTCTACTCCGACCGGCTGGTCCATCGCGACGTGGTGTTCGGCGTGGCGACGGTCGCGGCAGGGCTGGGACTGTCTGCGTCCGCAATGACAGATACGGTGTTCGGAGCGTCCGCCTGGATGGTTGTGATGGGGTTTGGCGCCGGAGCTGCGTATGTCATGGGTTTGAGCTACCTTCACGAGATCGTCTCGGATGATCTCCGCGGCCGGGTGTTCTCCACCCTGTTCGCCCTGATGCGGGTGGGACTGTTCGTGTCCATGGCGATCGCGGTACCGCTGGAAGGGCTTTTCGCTCGCACCGGAGGCGGAGTCCTGTTCGACGACGAGATACGGTCGGTGCTCTTTTTCGGAGGAGTGGTGATCATGGCGGTGGGGGGCGCGGTGGTCTGGGTGTTGCGCGGTGTGCTGGTGCAGCCGAGGGTCGGCGAGGAGGCTAGGAAGTTGATGGAACAGATGGACCGGGCCCTGAAGTTTCGGCGATCGCCCCGGGATGAAGATGGCGGAGACGAATCGTGAGCGGCAGATACGTCGCGCTCGAAGGGGTCGAAGGGGCAGGCAAGTCGACCGTCGCGGACCGGTTGGCGGAGATGCTGCAGGCAGGAGGTACCAAGGTGTGCCGGGTCCGCGAACCAGGTGGTACCGCGACGGGTGAGTTGATACGAGGAGTGCTGCTGGAGCCGGGCGGTGATCTGGCCCCTTGGACCGAAGCGCTGCTCTTCGCGGCGGGGAGGGCACAACTGATCCGCGATGTGGTGCGACCTGCCCTCGATAGCGACGAAACAGTGATCAGCGACAGGTCGGTGTTTTCGTCCCTTGCGTACCAGGGAGGAGGCCGCGGCCTCGGCGTCGAGCAGGTGCGGGAGTTGAATCGTCCCGGTCTGGAAGGGACCTGGCCCGATCTTGTCGTGCTGTTGCGGATCGACGCAAAGGCAGGACTGGTCCGCCAGGCGGTGGCAGACCGCATCGGCGGTGAAGGAGTGGCGTTCCAGAGAAGGGTGGCTGCCACTTTTGACGATCTCGCCGCGAAGGAGCCGGATCGCTTCTGTGTGGTCGATGCTTCGGCACGTATCGATGAAGTCGTCGCTGCCGTCGCCGCGGAGGTGGCTCGCCGGTGGTAGCTGGATTCGGCGACATCATCGGCCACCGCCCGCTCGTCGATTTGCTCGAGTCCGAACTGGCACAGCCGACTCATGCCTACTTGTTCGTAGGGCCGGCGGGAACCGGGAAGGGGACGATGGCACTTCGGTTTGCGGCCGCGCTGCTCTGCATAGACGACGAAGACTGCACCCGGCGGGTGCTGCTGCGCCGCCACCCCGATGTGGTGGCGGTGGAGCCCGAGGGACGCGCTTCCATCACCGTCGACCAGGCTCGTCAGGCTGTAGCGCTGGCGAGCCTCGCTCCGTTCGAGGGAAGCCGGAAGATCTTCCTCCTCGAGGAGGGTGGCCTGCTGAACGATGAGGCAGCCAACGCTCTGCTCAAGACGCTCGAAGAACCGTCGGCATCGACCATCTTTATCATCGTTGCGGAGTCGGAAGACGATCTTCCAGACACCATCAACAGCCGGTGCCGCACGGTGGTCTTCGGCAGGGTCACCGAGAAAGACATCGTTGCCGGACTTGTAGCCCGCGGGGTAGCTGCGGCCCAGGCGGAGCAGGCAGCACGGATCTCGGGGGGGAGGCCGGGTCTGGCGGTAGCGTTGGCTACCAATGATCAGGTCGCCGGCTATCGACATATTTGGTTGAGCATCCCGAGTCGCCTGTCCGAGCACCCTGGTGACGCCTACCTGTTGGCGGACGAGGTCACGAACGCGGCCGAACCGCTGCTGGCTGCGCTCAAGGAACGTCAGGACCAATCCGTGGGAACGCTCGCTGCCGAGGGAATCACCGATCGTACCTTGCGGGAACGTCATGAGCGTCAGCTGAAGCGGGCAACGGCTGCGCTGTACGTGTCTGGCCTCGAGATCCTCGCCGGGTTCTACAGGGACGCGGCTGCCGCACAGTTCGGGGCGAAGGTGCGCAATCCCGACATCCAGGGCACGGCGCTCACCCGGATCTCGCCGGGAAGGGCCGTGGCAAATGCCGAGCGGGTGCTCGACGCGATCGACGCGATACGCGCCAACCAACGACCCCAGTTGGCATTCGCAGCTCTCTTTTCGGATCTCGGCAATGAGCGCTGATCACACGCCTGGGCGCGGTGTGTCGCTGGCGGTGGGAACCGGACGTGCACTCATGCGAGTGGTGGGCCGCTGGTACGACCTCGAGGTGTCGGGAGGCGAATACATCCCGCGCCGGGGCCCCGTGGTGCTTGCGGTCAACCACTTTTCACACCTCGACGTGATCGTCGCGACCCATCTCGCCGGGAGGAACGTTCGGTACCTTGCGGTTGACGAGCTCTTCGGGGAGAGCCGATTCTTCGATCGTCTGGTCGGCTACTTCGGTGCGATCCCGATGTCGAGGAAGCGGCCCCCGCTGGGTGCGCTACGGGCAGCACTCGAAATTCTGAGCGAGGGCGGAGCGGTGGGGCTATTCCCGGAGGGCAGGCGGGTCGCCCATTGGGGCGAGTCGGTAGCGAAGGAGGGAGCGGCGTGGCTCGCGCTTCGAGCCGGAGTGCCGTTGGTGCCGGTCTCGATCATCGGCACCGAGGAAACGTTGAGCGTCCGGGAACGAGCCATGCGTCGCGCCTCGATCCGTGCGTGGGCCGACCCCCCGCTCTACCCGGAAGACTTCCGCGAAGACTCCAACCCGCGGCTGGCCATGACTCAGGCGTGGCAAGCTGCCGTGGACCACCGCGTCGCGCACTGGTCCTTGCCCCACTAGGCGTGCACCCTTCTTGTTCTTGCGTCGCTCGGCGGGACATACACCGGCGTGGGAGGCAAGAACGGGCCGGCGTGTCGCTACCAGTCGGCGCCGATGTACTTTGTTTCGAGGAACGCCATCATGCCCTCCTTGGCGCCTTCCCGGCCGAGACCGGACTGCTTGACGCCGCCGAAAGGTGCTGCCGGATCGGACACCAGGCCCCGGTTGACCGCCACCATCCCGGCATCGAGCGCCTCGGCAACCGACATGGCGGTGGTCAGGTCCCCCGCATACACATACGAGATCAGGCCGTATTCGGTGTCGTTCGCCAGGCAGATGGCATCGTCGAGATCTTCGAAGAGGACGATTGGTGCCACCGGGCCGAAGATTTCTTCCTTGAGAATGGGAGCGGCCGGATCGACATTCGTGAGCACGGTCGGTTCGTAGAAGAACCCGCGCCCTTCGGGTTCGCTTCCTCCAGTGAGCACTCTGGCGTTCCAGTCGGCGGCTCCCTCGACGAGCCCTGACACCTTCAGTTGGGTCGACCGATTGATCAGCGGCCCAACGTCCGAAGCTTCATCGAGACCCGGCCCGAGCTGGAGTGCTCCCATGGCATCCGACAGCATGCTCGAGAACTCGTCAGCCACCGCGGCGTGCACGTAGAAGCGATTGGCCGCGGTGCACGCCTCACCGGCGTTGCGCATCTTGGCCAGCATGGCGCCGGTGACGGCATCTTCCAGGTCGGCGTCGGGCAGCACCAGGAAAGGAGCATTGCCACCCAACTCCATCGAGGTATTGACCACCCGTTTGGATGCTTCCGCGAGCAGGATGCGTCCGACTTCGGTGGAGCCCGTGAATGAGAGCTTCCTGACCCTGGGATCGGCCATCACTGCGCTGACGACTGCGGAGGAACGGTCTGCAGCGATCACGTTGACGACTCCCGGCGGCACGCCGGCGCGCTCCATGATGTCGGCAAGTGCCAGCGCGATGAGCGGCGTGTCGCTGGCAGGCTTGAGGATGACCGTACAGCCCGCAGCCAGCGCCGGGCCGATCTTGCGGGTACCCATGGACAACGGGAAGTTCCACGGTGTCACCAGCATGGAGACACCGACGGGCTGATGGATCACGACGATGTTCTTGTCGCCGCCTGGCGCTCGGTAGACATCTCCGACATTGCGCACGGCTTCTTCTGAGAACCACCGGAAGAATTCGGCCCCGTAGCCCACCTCACCGCGGGAGTCGGCGAGCGTCTTGCCGTTTTCCTGGGTGATGAGCTGGGCAAGGTCTTCGCCCTCTTCGGTAATGAGGTCGAACGCGCGGCGCAACACGTTGCTTCGCTCGCGTGGTGCAGTGGCGGCCCAGCCGGCTGCGGCTTCGTGCGCCGCAGCCACTGCCTCTGCGGCGTCGGCGACGGAAGCGCTCGCAACCGGAGCGATCACCTCTTCGGTCGCAGGATCGACCACCTCGATGATGCGGCCATCCGATGCCGGTCGCCACTCGCCCCCAATGAACAATCCCGTCTTCTCTTCCTTCACCAGTCTGTCGAGCAAACTCATCGCGTCCTCCGAACCCAGGTCAGTGAGGCGATGGTACCCGTAGGAGTGAGCGGGCCAATCGAGGCAGACGGCGAGCGTCAGGGCCGCGGTCGTTCCTTCGAGCCGGGAGCGACAAAGCCTCGAACTGGTAGTCGCGACGCCTAGAGGAGGTCGCTCAACTCCACCACTTGCCCGGTGTCGATCGAGCGATGGGCCGCAACGCCGATGGCGACTGCGCGGAGGCCGTCGGTGAGCGTCACCTGTGGGACGCCTCCATCTCGAATCGCCTCGATGAACTCGAGGTCCTGGAGGTAAGACGACCCGGCGTGCGAACCCGCGATGCGAACCCTGTCGTCAACAACGACTTCTTCAGTCACAGTGCCCGTCGCCCGGTCGCCGACCCGGAGGATCGAGTCCGGGATGATGTGGACTTCGATCTTTCCTGTGCTGCCTGTGACCGCGATCTCCTGCTCGTTCTTCGAGCCTTCAGCGAACATGCAGAGGTCGAGCATCGCCCGGACCCCGTTGGCGTACTCGACGGTGACAAAGGCGTTGTCGATGATGTCGCAGGTGCCCTGTTCGTACACCTCGCCGATGTGGTTGACGGCCTGGCTTCCGGTGGCGAAGACGCGCACCGGGTCGGAATCGGCAACGACATTCATCAGGTCGAAGAAGTGGCAGCACTTTTCGACGAGAGTGCCGCCGGTATTGGCGCGGAACCTGTTCCAGTCCCCGACCTTGCTGAGGAACGGATACCGGTGTTCGCGGATGGCGATCATCCGGACTTCGCCGACTGCGCCCGCCCTGGTGCGTCGAATCATTTCGGCAGTCGGAGGCATGTATCGGTACTCGAGGCCCATCCACGCGAGGCCGGGGTGACGTTCGGCTGCGGCCACCACTCTCCGGCAATCCTCGATGGTGGTGCAGAGGGGCTTTTCTGACAGAACGTGGAGGTCGGTGTCCAGGGCATCGAGGAGCACATCGACGTGGGTGTGGTTCGGGGTTGCGACGACAACGGCATCGCATACATCGGCACTCAGCAGGTCGCGGTGATCGGTGAACACCCCGCCGGTCGTGAGGCCAGCAGCCTTCATCGCGGTCTCGCGAGAGCCGGGGTCGGGGTCGGCGACGGCAGTGATCTCAGCGCCCTCGATCGCCATGACATTGCCGATGTGCTCCCTGCCCATCATGCCGCCGCCGATGATCCCGATACGAAGCGGCTCGGTCATCGCGTGCCCCCGATCAGGCTCATCGTTCGAGAAGAATGTGTGGCGTGATGACGGTGCACCGGCTGCTCCTTCGATCTGTCGCGCGGATGGTAACTGGAGCTCGCATCGCTCAGGTCAGCGGGACGGCCGGGATGTTCAGAGCATCCGCCAGTGCGCACAACTCGGCGCGGATGTCTCCGTAGGCGATGCCGTAGTGGTGCTCGAGGCCCTCGCTCATGATGGTGTCGAAGACCTTCGACGCCGGTGCGCCGAAGCGGATCACTCCCGAAGTGCCGGTGAATGCCGGATGCCTCGTCAACATCTCGCCGCTTCCGATGACCAGCCGCTGCTGGTTCCCGGATTGGCTCAGCCTCGCCAGCGTGACCGAACCCGGCCGCAGCGCGAATTCGTTCAGGAGAGGCATGGCCCGGTTCGAGTGGAGTGTCCCTCGCGGGGTGGGATCCGGTGCCGCCATCTCTAGTGGGGCCAGGCCGCAGTGCCAGAGCACGCCGGTGTCGTCTGCGAAGTCGAGATCGACGAGGTCGGCGACGAACGCGGGTGCACCGGTGATGCCCTGCAGGATGATGCTCGTGACCGCCCCGTACACGTCTGCTTCGCAGCAGCCGGGTACGCCGGCGGAGTTGCAGAGAGACATCGCGGTACAGGCAGCTCCGCCGTACTCGGTGAAACACTCGGGCCAGCATCGGGTGGCAAATGCCGTCCAGTCTCGGTCTTCGACCAACCGGCGCATCCCGAGTTGCAGTTCGAGGCTGCGATCGATGCTGTCTGAGTTGAGTTCATCTAGGCCCGCCAGCGACGTGGTGACCCGTTCCCTCAGTTCAGCGCGGTCGGTCGGGTCGGTGGCTGCTGCCGTCGTGAACAACCGGGGCAGGTCGATCGGGTCGACTCGGGTGCCGGTGATTCGGGCCAGCGTCGCCGGGTCGTAGTCGCAGGGTTCGAACCCTCCTGGACGTTCTCCGATGAGCCCGACCGTCGACTTCGCCAGGGTCGCCGCCACGCGTAGTGCCGTCTTCCGGGAGGCTTCGTCGACGAGGGGCAAGTCGACGGCGGTCGGGTGATCTTCCGACTGTGCCTTCGTGATGGCAGCGAGGAGGAGTTCGTCGATGCCGGCAGCCGCAGGGTCTCCCAGCACGTAGCGATAATCCCTGCCTGCCCGCCTGAGGGCGTACGCCGCGAGATTGATGCCGCAGAATGAGTTGAGCCGCAGCCTCCCGCCGACTCTTGCCTCGGGGACTGCCCAGAGCACTAAGGGTGCAGGGTTGGCATTCGCAACCGTAGTTGCCAGGGTTGAGTCTGCGAAGCTTGCCTGCACCACCACGACTGCGTCGAGCCGGATGCCGCGGAGCGGCGCCAGTGCCAGGTCGAGCGATTCAGGATCCAGAGCAAGCGCCGCAGCGCCGGTGACCTCGACCCCCGGCAACCCGGCAACGGCTTCGCGCGCCGCAGCTGCCTTTTCCTCCGCATAGGGAACGTCGAAGGTGGGACGGGCGATGCCGATCACCCCGACTCGTCGCGCCCTCATTCCGGGGCGATTCCCGCGTAGTTGACCCGGAACGCAGGTCCGGCCGCGATCAGGGTCGGGCCCTCCGGGCCATACGAGGGGGAGGCGTGCCACGGCGTGGCCGCTTCGTCGGTGAGGGCGTTGATCTGTCGCATGTATCCGACGGCCTCATCCTCCAGCTCAGACCGCATCGCCGTCAGATCGGGGAACTGCTGGAACGCGTCCCACCAGATGGCCCTGCCTGCCAAATAGCCGCTGGCACCCGATTGAAACGCCATCTGCAGGATTCTGACGAACTGATCCTGGGTGACTCCGGCCGAAAGCATGACCCACGGGCGACCGGCGGCGCGGCCCATCTCGTCGAAGAGGTCTTGGGTCTCGGCGGCGCGGGGTTCCTCGGTGTCGGGTACCGCACTTCCGGGAACCGGGCTCTCCAGCTTGAACATATCGACGCCGTATTCGGGTGATGCAAAAGTCGTCACGCTCTCCAGGACGTGATCGGCGCGTTTTCCGGGCTGTTCGACGTAGTCGGTGGTGTGCCCGGCATCGCCTTGCATCGGATATACGAGCAACTCCAGGACGAACGGGATGTCGTACCTGGCGCAGTCGCGGCCGATCGCGGCAACGAACTCTTGTTGATGAGCCAAGGTCGCGGGCGACGCATCGGGGCGGTACCAGGCCAGAAGCTTGACGGCGTCCGCGCCGGTCCCCTTGATTTTGGCGACGCTCCAATGGTCGATCATTCTGGAGCGGCGTCCATCGATATCGTCCTCGAACACCGAATCTTCGAGCGTGAGGATCAAGCCGGATCTCGGAGGGACGAGTTGCACCGCGGCGGGAAAGGCGAAGTGAGGGTCGAGCAGCAACGCGGATGACGCCGGGCCGAGCACCTCGACGAGCAACGCCTTCACGTCGCAGACGTCGCCGTACGGAGCCAGTTCGAGTTGGCGGCGCTCGGCAACGAGGTTCTTGATCGGCGGGCGCTGATCGACTGCGGTCATCTTGAAACGACCTGCCGGATCCGCGAGCCGGCGAAGCCCCCACCACTTACCAGGTGTCAGTTCCATATCCATGCTCCTCCATGAAGGTGATCAGTTCATCGCGTGTCGGGGCTCCGGCTCGTCCTCCCGGGCGTGTGCATTTGATCGCCGCCGCCGCAGAGGCCGGAATCAATGCTTGCTCGGGCGCGATCCCGCGCCCGATGGCGAGAGCGAAGGCACCGTGGAAGACGTCTCCTGCCCCGAGGGTGTCGACGACGTCGACGGTGAACGCCGGCACGTGCCCAGCATCTTCGTCGGCAAGGTAAGTCGTGCCCTCGGCCCCCGCGGTCACCGCCAGCCAGGCGGAAGATCTCTTGCGCACCTTCCGCAATCCGGCGACCGGGTCGGTCGTGCCGGTGACTGCAGCCAGGGCCGGAGCTGAGAAGACGACGTAGCCCGCAAGCAGCAGTGCGATCTCGCCTGCGGCGACGTCCGTCAGGTCGTAGTCGACGATTGACGGCACACTGGTCGCGGTTGCCGTCGCGAGTGCGGCTTCGCAGCCGGCAGCCCAGCGCAGATCGGTCAGCACGGCGTCTGCGTCGAACACTGCCTCGACCACGAGGGGTTCGACGCCGGCCATGGTGCTCTGAGCGGTGTGATTGATGATCATCCGCTCACCGGCGTCATCGATGATCACTGCTGAGGTGGGGGAGGGGCGGTCGGCGCTGCGACCGACCCAACGCGTGTCCACTCCGACGGCGTCCAGATCGGCGATGATCTCGTCCCCGGCGGCGTCGTTACCGAGGCCTCCGACGAAACGAGCGGTTCCACCGAGGCGACTGATGGTGACCGCAGCGCTGGCTGCCGGTCCGCCACCCACGTCTGCCTGCGACGTGGCGAAGTGCTTGCCCTCCCCGTGCGGCATGCTGGGCACCCGGTACACGTGATCCAATACTGCGGTGCCGACGCAAGCAATCACCGGGCTCATTCGGTTCCATCCAATGTTCGGAGGACCGCGGCCGCAACTACCTCGCTGATGCGATCGTTGGCCTCTTCGGTGTGCCCCGCAACGTGCGGCGAGAGGATGACGTTCGACAACCCGGCGAATATGGCGCCGTCGCTTGCGTCGAGCGGTTCATGCTCGAAGACGTCGAGGGCGGCGCCACCGAGCGCACCGCGACGGAGCGCCGCTGCCAGAGCGGTTTCGTCGACGATGCCGCCGCGCGACGTGTTCACGAGGACGGCACCAGGTCGCATGGCTGCGATACGACTCTGATCTATCAGCCGTCTGGTGTCTTCGGTCAGCGGCACGTGAATCGAGATGGCGTCTGCGGCGGCCACCAGTTCGTCGATTGACACTCGGTCGACGAGCGACCAGGTCGGGTCACCTTGTGGAATGAATGGGTCGAAGGCACCTACCTGCATGCCGATGCCGAGTGCTCGCGATGCGACCTCCCTCGCGATTGCCCCGAACCCAATCAGGCCGAGCCGCTTGCCGGCAAGCTCCCTACCGAGGACGTGCTCCCGGGGCCAGTCGCCGGCGATGACCATGTCGGTGACGGACAGGGCGCTTCGGGCCAGCACGAGCAGCGCCCCGATGACGTACTCGGCCACCGCGATCGCGTTGGCGCCTGCGGCCGGATGCACCGCGATGCCTCGGGTCGCGCATGCTGCCGTGTCGATGTTGTCGAGTCCGGCACCGAGGCGGCCCACCGCCACCAGGCTCGGCGCGGCGTCGAGCAGACTCAGGTCCACCAGCGTGCGGTTGCGGACGATCAGCGCGGCTGCGTCTGCCGCGAAGACGCGAAGTCGCGCCGGGTCGGCGTGAAGGTCCGGGTCGTAGCGCACATCGTGGCGAGCTTCCATTGCCGTGCGGCCGGGAGCAGCCATGTATTCGGTGACAACGATGGTGGCCATGACTATGCCCGAACCACCGTGTCCCAGTCGACTGGTGCGGTGTGGTCGATGGTCTCCTCCGCAGACGGCATCGGGTACTTGAGTCCGTTTCCGCAGTTGAAGAGCACGGCACGTTCGCTTCCCGAAACCAGCCCTGCTTCTCGAGCCTTGCGGTACGCGGCGAAGGTGGCAGCACCTTCCGGAGACAAGAGCAGTCCGTCTCGAGCCGGGATGTCCACCTGGGCAGCTCCGATCTCGTCGTCGCCCACTGCGATGGCGAAACCGTCGCTCTGGCGCACTGCATCGAGGATGAGGAAGTCTCCGATCGCCACGGGGACTCGAATCCCAGCCGCAATCGTGTGAGCATCTTCCCAGAGCGCGGCGTGATCGGCTCCTTCCTCCCAGGCCCTGACGATCGGGGCGCAACCTTCGGCCTGCACGGCGACCATGCGCGGCAGGTCGGGGCCAAGCCAACCCATTGCCTGGAGTTCGTGGAAGGCTTTCCACATCCCGATGAGCCCGGTGCCGCCGCCGGTCGGGTAGAAGATCACGTCTGGCAGCTGCCAGCCGAGTTGTTCCGCTAGCTCGAGGCCCATTGTCTTCTTGCCTTCGATCCGGTAGGGCTCCTTGAGAGTCGAGACGTCGAACCAGCCGACGGCTTCTTTGCCGAGGCCGACGATCTTGCCGCAGTCGTTGATCAGACCGTTGACCTTCCACACCCTGGCTCCCTGCAACGCCATCTCGCGGACGTTCACCTCAGGGGTGTCGTCCGGGCAGAAGACGAACGTTTCGATTCCTGCCCGGCTCGCGTAGGCGGCGAGCGCGGCCCCGGCGTTCCCGTTGGTGGGCATGGCGATCTGGGTGACCCCCAGCTCTTTGGCCATCGAGACTGCCAGTGCGAGCCCTCTGGCCTTGAACGATCCAGTCGGCAACCGGCCTTCGTCCTTGACCACCAGCCAGTCGGCGCCGAGGTCGGCACCGATCCGATCGAGCGGCACGAGTGGGGTGGCCGTCTCGCCGAGGGAGACGATGTTGGCTGTGTGCCGCACCGGAAGCAGTTCCCGATAACGCCAGAGATCGTCGGGGCGGGCGGCCAGGGCCTCCTTGTCTACGGCGGCGGCGACTCCTTCCAGGTCGTACCGCACCAGGAGGGGCTTGTCGGAAGCGGAGAGCCCCCGGAGTTCGTTCGCCGGGTACCGCTCTCCGGTGGCGGAACACTCCAGGTGGGTGACGAAGGTGGAACGCTGGCTCGTGAGATTGGCATTCGATGGAGCGATCATGGAAGCGAGTGTAGGAGGAGGACCCCGGCGGGGATCTGCTCGCTCATCCCTCCACGACCCCGAGCCGCGCGTTCTTGCCTGGCCTTTACCCCACCAAGGGGGTAACGTCCTCCCTGTGCCCGCGATCTGCGGGCGCGGAAGAACCCCTTTTACGGAGGAACTATGAAGCGATTCAATTGGCTTCTGGTCGCGCTTGTCGCGTTTGCCCTCATTGCAGCCGCGTGTGCGGACGATGAAGGTGATGACACCACCACGACGTCCACGACGGCGGGTGACAGTGGCACGACCGAAACCACCGAGGCGATGGCGGACCTGTCCGGTACAACCGTGACGGTGTTCGGCTCCGAGAGCTCGGATGAAGAGGCAGGCGCCATGCAGGACGCCCTCGACGTCTTCGCCGAGGAGACCGGTATCAACATCGTGTTCACGGGTGCCCGTGACTTCTCGGACCAGATCAATGCGCAGGCTGCCGGTGGTAACCCGCCGGACATCGCGATCTTCCCGCAGCCGGGCAAGGTTGCCGACTTTGCGCGTGAAGGATTCATCCTGCCGGTTCCCGACAGCGTCAACGAGGTGCTGAAGGCGAACTGGGACCAGGCGTGGATCGATTTCGGCACCGTGGACGGCGTGCAGTACGGCGTCAACAACAAGTCAGACATCAAGTCACTCGTCTGGTACAGCCCCTCGGCGTTCTCCGAGGCCGGCTATGCAGTCCCGGCTAGCTGGGATGACCTGAAGGCCCTGACGGCGACGATGGTTGCCGACGGACTGACCCCATGGTGTGTTGGTATCGAGTCCGGTCCGGCAACGGGCTGGCCCTACACCGATTGGATCGAGGACCTGACGCTCCGTTTCGAGGGCGCCGACTACTTCGACCAGTGGGTTTCCAACGACGTGAAGTTCAGCGATCCCGGCATGCAGGCCATCTGGACCGAGGTGCTGTCACTGTGGAACTCCGCAGGCAACACGTATGCGGCCGGTGGTTCGATTGCAGCCACTCCGTTCGGCGACAACGGTCAGCCGCTGGCAGACGGCACGTGCATGATGCACCGCCAGGCGTCGTTCTTCTCGGCGTTTCTGCCTGAGGGCACTCCGACGGGACCGGACGGGATCTCCGTCTTCTACTTCCCGCCGGGACCGAATGGTGAGCGCCCGGTGCTCGGTGGCGGCACGCTCGCTTCCGCGTTCCGTGACGCACCTGAGGTGTGGGCGGTCATGGAGTACTACGCCACCGGCGAATACGCCACCAACCGCCAGCTGGCACAGCAGACTCGCAAGAACGGACAACTGTCCGGCTTCCTGTCTGCGAACCAGAATCAGGACCTGTCTGCGTACCTGCCGCTGGAGCAAGAGATGATCAGCATCATGCTCGGCGCAGAGGTGCTGCGGTTCGACGGTTCCGACCTGATGCCCGCGGCCGTTGGCTCGGGTAGCTTCTGGACCGAAGGCACCAGCGCGGTGAATGGCGACAAGACGGTCGAGGAAGCCACTGCGGCGATCGACGCCTCGTGGCCGACCGAGTAACACCAACTATCAGCTGACAACGTCAGAGAGCCGGCCTGCGACGCAGGCCGGCTCTCTGCTATGGTCGCCACGCGGAGGAGACACGGGAGGGACGTTGGGTCGGTTCGGTGAGACGGTCATCGGGATCGTTCTGGCAGTTGGCCTCAGTGCCATCGTCTTCATCGGCTTCAACAAACTCTTCGACCTCGCCGAGAAACGCTACGCGATCTTCCGCTCTGTGATCGGCGGCGTCGGTGCCCTTATCGTCTTCGGCCTCCTGTGGGGCAACCGGCTCATCGTGTCCCCAGAGGTCGTCACACTCATCGCGGTGATCCTGGGTCTCGCCGTCGGTTACGCGTTCGGCGTAGTCGGTGACCGCTGGCAACGCCTCGGCGTCGGACTCGTCGGAGGACTCGCCTTTGGCTTGCTGGCAGGCTTGACCATCAAGAGTGAGGTCTGGCCCAGCATCGATCCGGTGCCGACGATCATCTATCTCGCGGTGGGTGCAGGCATTGCGTTACTGACCTGGGTGCTGTCCGGCCGCCGCCTCAATCTGCAGGGAGTGATGTTCTTCTGGCTCGGAGCGGGTTGGCTGTGGGGAGCGTGGTTGGCTGCAGACTTCACCGGTAGCAAAGGTGAAGTGATTGCGGTCGCGGTGGTCCTCGGCTTGCTGTTCGGCGCTTCGATCGGTTCGACTGCCCTGCCGGACGATGTCGGCCGCAAGAAGATCGAGGTGGCTTCTCGCAAGTACATCTTCCTTGCTCCCGCGCTGGTATTCGTCAGTGCTGCTCTCCTGATTCCGCTGGGGCGGACGATCTGGCTCGGCTTTCTGAGCGGGACTCCGCGGAACCTGGAGTGGACCGGGCTCTCCAACTACGGGGAGATCTTCACCGACCCCAACATTCTTGACCTCTCGAACTGGGGGGAGTTTCTCGGGAGTCGGATGACCTGGGCCGCGGTGGTTCTGCTCGCCATCGGCTTGGCGATCGGCCTCTACGCCGGACGCGCCAAGGGCGGCAGCGGCACCGGTTTCTCGATAAGTGCTGGGTCTGTGACCTGGATCGCAGCCGCGGTCGTTGTCATCGGCTTCTCGTTCTTTGTAGTCATGCGAGGCACGATTTCAAACAACCTGTGGTGGATCTTCGCCGTCACTCTCTTCGCGGTAGGAGCCGGTCTGGCGATCGCTGTACTCGCCGACCGATCCAAAGGGGAGAACATCGCCAAGTCGCTGATCTTCCTGCCAATGGCGATCTCGTTCGTCGGGGCCAGCATCATTTGGCGCTGCATGTACATCGCCCGCCCGCCGCAGGGTGATCAGACGGGGGTGCTGAACGCGATCTGGGTGCGGATCGGTGAGTGGAGCGCATCGGACACGGCGTCCGCGGTCATCGCGGTGATCCTCGGCCTCATCATCTTCGGTCTCGCCTATCTCGCCTATCGAGGCTGGCAAGCAGGTAACAACGCCATCTGGGGCGGTTCGGTTGCGCTGATCATTCCGCTGGGTTACTTGGTGTACCTCTTCCTCTTCGGCCAGATGGGCGGCGTGATCATCACCGAGACGGGCGAAGTCGTGGCCAACCCGGTCCTCTTCCTGACGGAGTCGCCCTGGAACAACTGGTGGATGATGGTGGTCTTCATCTGGATTCAGACCGGTTTCGCGATGGTCATCTTCTCGTCCGCTATCAAGGCTGTGCCGGAAGACCTGCTCGAAGCAGCCCGGATCGATGGTGCCACTGAATCCCAGGCGTTTTGGCGGGTCACGGTGCCGCAGATTGCTCCAACGATCGGTGTGGTCGCTACCACCCTCATCGTGACGGTGTTGAAGGTGTTCGACATCCCGAAGGTGATGACCAACGGCAACTTCGATACGCAGGTGCTCGCCAATGAGATGTGGCAGCGGGCGTTCACCGAACTCGACTTTGGCCTTGGCTCGGCGCTTGCCGTCGTGCTCTTCCTCGGCGTGCTGCCGATCATGTGGATCAACATCCGAAGAATGCAACGACAAAGGGCACATACCTGATGGTCACCAAGGAGAAATCGGTTCCGGTTGCCGCGATGGCGACGAAGCCTGGAGGGCGGCCGCTCGGGGTACGCATCTACCGTTTCCTGCGTGCCATTCCCTCCTGGGTGCTGTGGCTCCTCGTCATCGTCTGGACGGTCCCTACGTTCGGCTTGTTCGTCAACTCTCTGCGGACGCGCGACGCGATGCGCAACTCCGGGTGGTGGCTGGCCTGGCAGGACAATGCCAACGGCTTCGACTTCCCGACCCTCCAGAACTACTCGGATGTGCTCGGCTCCGAAGCCACCGGTGGCCTGTGGAACGGCCTGCTCAACTCGATGTCGATCGCGATCGTGGCGACGATCATCCCGATTGCGATTGCAGCGTTTGCTGCCTACGCCTTCGCCTGGATCGACTTCCGGGGTAGGGAGTGGCTGTTCATCGCCACCGTGGCGTTGCTCGCCATCCCGACGCAGGTTGCGCTCATCCCGCTGCTGCAGGCGTATGCCAGTGGCGTCCACCTCACCCTCCCCATCGTCGAGCGGACGGTGACGATCTTCCCTGATCTCGACTTGGCGGGAACGATCCCTGCGGTCTGGCTGACACATACCGGCTTTGCCCTGCCGTTCGCCATCTTCCTCTTACACAACTACATCGCAGGCCTCCCGGGTGATCTGTTCGAATCGGCCCGCATCGACGGCGCCGACCACTTCACGATCTTCTGGCGTCTCGTGGTTCCGCTCTCGCTTCCGGTTCTGGCAGCCTTCGCCATCTTCCAGTTCCTGTGGACCTGGAACGACTACCTCATCGCACTGACGATGATTGGCGGTAACCGGGAAGCGCTGCCGGCCACGGTGGTGGTCGCGTCGTTAGCGGGCGAATTTGGGCTCCGCGAGGAGCTGCTGACGGCAGGCGCGTTTGTCATCACCGTCGTGCCGCTCGTAGTGTTCTTTGCCCTGCAGCGCTTCTTCGTGCGTGGCATCACCGCCGGTTCGGTCAAGGGCTAGAACGGCCACACGACGAGCCGAACCCGCATGAACTCGACTTCCGTGCCGAGACCCGAAACCGCCCTGTCGTTCGACCCCACCGAGGGCACTGTGGTGCGGACTCCACCCGGCCCCGGCTACGGGAACTGGGTGGGTGGCAAGGTCTCCTACGACGCAGTATCGGGTCGGTTCGTGCTGTTCTTCCGCGAGCGCAAGCCACTCGAGCTGGGCCGGGCCGGTCGCTGTGGGGTGGCCGTGAGCGCCGATGGGCTCACCTTCGAAGAGGTGTGGTCTGCCACGAAAGAGCAGTTCAGCGCCGACTCGATCGAAGAAGGGCACTGCGTGCGGCATGGGGAAGAGTGGTGGCTCTACGTCTCGTATGAGATCGCCCGCACCGGTACCTGGCGAATCGACGTGCTGACCGCGGCTTCGCCGGACGGGTTCGATGCCCAGTCCAGACGCACGGTGCTGTGGCCGGGCGACTACGGGTTGCCCTGGATCAAGGATCCGCACATTTACCGGCGGGACGAGGAGTGGTGGCTGTATGCCGCGGTGCCGCCGCGCACCGGTCCACGGATTGAGGGCGACGTGGTGCATGCCGGTCCGCTCGACGCCACTGTGCTCGCGGTGTCGCAGGACGGTCGCTACTTCCCGACGATCGAGTACGTCTTCGAGCCGACCGGGGAGGACAACTGGCACGGTCGTCGCGCCCGGATCAATTCGGTGATGCCATGGGGCGATGGGTACGTGGCGATGTGGGATGGGGGCCGCACGTTCTACGACAATTACGAGGAGTGGGCTGGCATCGCGACGTCGCCGGACGGGCGGATCTTCGAGCGCGTCGCCACGGGCGGTCCCTGGGTTCGTTCTCCCTACGGTGCCGTCCGGTATGTCGGGATGGTTCCGGTGGAGAGCCAGGTCTTCATGTACTACGAGTACACCCGCCAGGACGGCGCTCACGAACTGCGGGCATCCGTGGTGACTCCCTCGCCCCGGTAGGGGGAGACGACCAGGAGGCGGCCCGTGGTGTTGCGTTCGGCGACGGCCGGGGGTCTGCTGGGGAGCGCTCGGTGGTGGGTAGCGCGTTCGATGCTGAGGAGGGATCGAGGACGCGGTGGAGTTCGATTGCGGTCGGGCGCGTCTTGTTGAGCCGCGGTGTCAGTTTTGGAGCCGGAGACGGGAATCGAACCCGTGACCTACGCATTACGAGTGCGTCGCTCTACCGACTGAGCTACCCCGGCGGGTGGATGTGACGCTGAGCCGGCGGTTTGTTCCGAGGCAGTCCGAACATTCCTTAGCACAACGCTTGAAGAGCAGATTACCAGCGGTTGTCGAGACGGAGTTCCATGACGGCCGAGCCAGAGGATCCTGGGCTGTGATGTGGGAGACAACGTCCGGATACCCGCCCATATTGCCTGTGATTTAAGGGGATGGAATTGTTCGACCGCAGTTGCCCCGCAGGTTCGAGGCGAACCCTTCATGGATTCCCGGCGCCTCGACCTGTTAGCTGCGGACCCGACCTACTCGACGAGGAGCTCTATGACCGGGATGGTCCGATCTGTGCCGGCCTGGTAGGTGGCGAAGTTGTCGAGGTCCGCGGCTTGCCTCGCGTAAATGGCGTCGCGCTCGTCCCCGATAATCTCTACAGCCGTTGCCGGCGAGGTGCCTGCGCCGATCTCTACGCTGACAGTCGGGTTCGCCTTGAGGTTGTGGTACCAGTCGGGGTGCGAGTGACTGCCACCCTTTGACGCGAAGATGAAGAAGCGATCACCTTCTTCGCGGTACACGAGCGGAGCAAGTCGCTCAATACCCGACCGAGCGCCGGTGGTGTGAAGGATCAGCACGGACTTGTCATGGAACCAACCTCCCACTATCCCGTCGTTCGCTCTGAACTCGTCGATAATGTTGGCGTTCCAGTCAGACACAGCCTGTCCCTTCATTCGCGAACCCCAGCAACCCTGGGGGGCGGTGGTCTATTCCCCTGGCCTCAGCTCGCACAAGTCGATATGGGCGGACGAGTTCAGGGAAGCTCTGTCACCCAGTACCACGCTGGTGCGGGGGTGTCGTGAGGGTCGTCGGACGCCAGATACGCGGTCATGATGGCGATATTCTCGGCGGACCCGACGAACCAGCCGACTCCGGTCCAGGCTGCCCAACCGGATTCCTGGATGTGGTTTGCGCCGAACGCCTCACCTATCGCTCCCCATCCCGGCACATCGGTTTCGATCTCTTCCCAGTTCACACCATCAGCCGACGCGAATATCGGGATAGCGGCTCCACCCTGGGTCTCCGGACCGAGTCCCCATACCCAACCCGAGTCCAACCGGAACCATATCCCGCAAGCACGGTCGTCCTGGTCCTGGTGGCAGGCGACAGGCGGCAACTCGTCAACCTCATACTTGATATCGGATGGTTCTCGGACACCGGCCGCGTCTCCTGTCGAGGGCTCAACCAACTGCCATTCGATGCAATCGGCTGAGTGCCACTGCAGGAGCATTCCACCCGCATCCTGGGTGAAGACGGTGTATCCATTGTTCCCGTCCCCAGTAACCGCCGACTCCCCATCGCCGTAGCTCACAGCCAGCGGACCGGTGAAAGGAGATGGCACAGCAAGCCATTCGATGGCGTCCTCAGATTGCTCGCCTTGACCTTGCGGCGATGCTCGAGGAACGGCTTGAAGTCCTCGGCGGAGGGCTGCTCTCCCTCGGCGGCACCAGCTCTGTGGACGTGCAGGGGCTTCCCCTGTCGACCTCGACGGCACGAAGGAAGACGCGGGGTCTCGAATCGCTTGTGATTGCGCAAGCACTCCTGTCGATGGACCCTATGAGCCTGCGCTCGGCGAGATCAGGATGGTTGCGTTGAGAGGAGGAACTCTCTGCGGTTCGTATTGAGTGGCATCTTGCTAGTTCTGCTTCCGGTCGCGTGTTCCGATAGCGGCCTCTCCCTCACCGAGTACGCGTCGCAGATTGACCAGATGGTCGAGGCCAAGTCTCTCCAGATCGACGCTCTCGAGGCGGATCTGTCGTCACAGCCGCCGGGTGTGGATCGGACCAAGGCGTATTGGGAGGGTCGGGCCGCCGCCGGCGTCATGCTCCTGGAAGAGCTCGAGACCATAGATCCTCCTAGAGAGGTCGCCGAGCTGCACGCCGCGACTCTGGACATCATGAGTCGGTATGTTGCCGCCGAAGGTGAATACGCGGTCCGCGCCGGGTCGGTTCAGACTATGGCGGAGCTCGAGGCGAGTGCTGAGGCCGAGGCGGTTATGGCCGTCGAGGGAGAAATCATTGCCATGTGTCGGGCGGCGCAGGCAACTTTCGACGATACCGCCGATGGTGCAGCCTTCGCTGTTCCTCCCTGGATTCCGCCCGAGTTGCGGGAAGTGATCCGAGTCGCGTTCCGCTGCGCCGGCGACGCGTCACCTCGCGAGCCGTAGGTCCGCACGATCGCCGCACTCCGACGCACCGCCGCCAATGGGTGGCCGCAACCATTCGATGGGCCGGAGCGACGGTTGGCGCGGCGGTCTGAGGTTGGTAGGCAGCAGCTCACACCTGTCGTTCCAAAACGGGAATCAGGATGGCTTCAAGCGAAGGCGGACTCTGTCACCTCGCCGCGAGCTCGTCCCGGTCGGCGTGCTTCCGGGGAGCGCACGGGCACTCGGAAGGCCACGCTTCGGAGGTGCGTGATTCGTATTCGATCACGTGGTTTCGGCAGTCGAGTTCGACTTCGCAGCACGTGAGTAGTTGCTCTCGCACCATCGCCCGGGCGCGCTGCACGCGGGATTTGGCGCCGCTTGGCGTCAGCTGAAGCCGGCGAGCCATCTCGGTTTGAGTGAGCCCTTCGAGTTCAGTGAGGACGAGGGCTTCGCGGTAGATGCGGGGAAGGTCGGCAACCAGGATGGTGAGAAATGGTGCCAGTCTCTGCTCGGCGGCAGGGACGTCGTCCTCAGGTATGGCTGTCGGCTCGATCGCGGTGGGGATGGGTTGTGCCTTGCGGTAGTGGTCGATGATCGTGTTGTGCGTTACCCGATACAGCCACGCCCCCAGGTGGGTGTCGTCTTCGAGGGTTCCAATTCGGCGATGTACCTTGACGAAGACGTCCTGGAGGATGTCCTCTGCATCCGGCGTGCTGCGGGACCGGGCTCGGATGTATCCCAGGAGCTGATCGCGGTAGCCGATCCAGGCGTCGTCGGTCGTAACCGACACAGAAGTCTCCAATCCTCGTCTTCGCAGGCACGGGTGGTCCTTCAACTCTGCGACTCAGGGATGAGAGGTGTAGGGCCTTTAGTCCCTAGTTGTCGTCACGCTTCGATTCCTTTGCGTCCTTTTCGCACCTGCGACGTCTATGGCTTGGAAGGTTGGGCGATGACGTCAGATATCACATCGGTTGAGCAGTGCTTCGAGATTTCTTCATGAGGGATCGTCAAGTCCGTGCGCGGCGCCGGGCAGCGAGGATCTGCACCTACACCGTCGCCGAAAAAGGGTCGACGGTGTGCAGCGATGCGAGTCAGGCAATTGCATACGACGTCAGGGAACCCCCGTCGCCATCAACGGAAGCCACGATCCATGTCCTCGGCTGCGGAAGCGCGGTCGCGGTCGATGACCTGACTCCGGGAGAAGTGGTTCTCGACCTGGGGTGCCGAGCAAGCCTCGACCCTTTGGCGGGAACGAGCGAGGTAGAGGGCACCGGGCCGCCGATCGGTGGCTACTTGCCGGACGGGCGGATTCAGCGGGCGAGTGGCGATCAACGTGCGGCGGGCGCTACCGACGTCGTGGTGCGCTACGGGTTCATCGAGGGTCTAGCGGTGGCCGACGACTCAATTGACTGGGTGCTCTCGAACTGTGTCCTCAGCTTGGTGCCCGATCGGCACCGGGTGTTCGCCGAGGTCGCTCGGGTGTTGAAGTCGGGCGGCCGCATGCGACTTGCAGGCATCGTCGCTGAAGCTTTGTCGGGTTGGGCTCGGCACAGCCAGATTCTGCCTCTTTCGAGTGTCACAGGTGCCGCTACGGAACAGGATTACGAAACAGGTCTCCGTGGCGCGGGCCTGCGGCACGTTGCGTTGTATGGCCGCTATGTCTACGACCGTCATGAACTCGCGGGTCTCATGGCCGCCGACGCGATTCCTCCTGCTTCGGCGAGATACCTCGCCGACGCCGTCGTCGGCCAGGTATGGAACGTTCACCTCTCAGCCAGGAAACCACAGATACTCGGGGGGAGGCCGCATGGATGAACGACGCCGGAGAGCGAGCCGGGAACGAGCCGAGTGCGAGCCTGATCGAGGCGGCCTGAGAGCCCGTAACCAGATGAATCAGCGCCGGGAGGAGATGACCCGGCTTGCGAAGCAGGGTCACCGGGTTCTGAGGCACCGGACGTGGAGGCCCGATGCGGGAGGCTCGGTCCCTTCTGCTGTTCGCCGAGCCAGATTCAAGCAGGAGACCCGAACCCACAGACCTGAGGAGGTACTGCCATGGCAGCAATTGCAGCAAGCATCACAGGGACAATTGACAGTCACCCCCGGCTCATTGCAGGGGTGCTCGGAGGGGTGGTTCTGTTCTTTCTGGCAGCCTGTCTGCTCCACGACGTCATCCCGGTATGCCATTACTTGTTCGGCTGTGACCATCGGATGCACTGATCAGCTGCGTGCTGGCGGCATCGAATCTGGAAGGAAGGCACATGAAGCCAATCGCAATCAAATCGCTCAAGATCGCCGCGGTAGTTGGCATCGGCATGCTGGCCATGCGCTTCGCGGGCCCGAAGTTGGGTGAGCGCATGGACAGAATGTTCGAGGAAGCGTCGGAGGAGTTCCCACCCAAGTGGATGTTCGTCAACATCAATGCGATCCGTGAGAACACTGAGCGCATTCTCGAGGCGGTCACGAGCGAGCCGACCGGGGCGGGCGCTGAGGCCGCATAGGCCGGAGTCGACCCGCGTCGGCTGGCGTTGAGGCACCACGATTCGTGAAACGGAGGTTGACATGACTGAGCTACACAAAACGAAGCCCGATCGGAAAGAGCGAATGAGAGACGCGGAGGACTCATGGGAGGCGAGTTGGGACAACTGGTGGCGGAGCGACCGGGCGGACGCGGTGGGTTGGGCCGCGCTCTTCCTGTGGGGTGCCGTCGTCGTCCTCGCGACGTACAGCGAATTCAGCGAAGACTTTGATTGGTGGGACGGCTGGGGCGTCTTCTTCGTCGGAGCTGGCGTGATCGTGCTGATCGAGGGTCTGGTCCGTCTGGGGATGCCGCGCTATCGCTCGAAGTGGGCATGGTCGATGCTGTGGGGAACGATATTCCTCGCCCTTGGGCTCGGCGGATTGTTGAGCCCGGCCTGGTACGCACTGCCGCTGGTGGGGATCGCCGTTCTGATTCTGAAGGACGCCTTCGCTCGTTCTACCTGATGGACACCGGCTACGGCGGCCTCCCGTCCGCCCGGACGCCGGGGGCCGCGCCGACGCAGACAAGAACCTACGCGACGGCGACATCGCCTGCCGGGTCTCCGGGCACGGTGATCATCGGTGCCGGGATCGCCGGTTTGGCGTGCGCTCGTCGTCTGCACAAGGCAGGGCACCCTTTCCTCGTGATCAGTGAGAACATTGGTGGCAGGATCTGCCGATCGCGAGACGGACGGGTGAACCTCGGTGCCTACTACGTTCGAGCCGATTACGACCATGTGAATCAGTTCGTGAGACTTGGCCGCAGGATCAACACGCTCCGTACCCTGCGTCACGACCGCGACGGCGCATATACCTTCTTGGACCGTCGGGTGCTCTTCCACGTGCCTCAAGCGATGCGCTTCCTGACGATGCTCCTTACCTTTCGGCGCCACTACGAAGTGCTCAAGAGCAACTGCCTGATCATGTCGCAGGCCGAAGCGATCAGGTCCGATCCCTACCTGTATG
This sequence comes from uncultured Acidimicrobiaceae bacterium, assembly GCA_964397045.1. Taxonomy (GTDB): domain Bacteria; phylum Actinomycetota; class Acidimicrobiia; order Spongiisociales; family UBA5794; genus CAYNHF01. Next base: position 44,960 of record CAYNHF010000027.1, read on the forward strand.
ATCTCTACCGGCAGCCGGCAGTCGAGTTCATTCGACAGAACCGCTTGAAGGATATTGCCCGTCACTACCTGACGCCGAGTTTGCATGGCACCGCCTTCTCGCCTCCGGAGGAATTGAGTGCCTTCATTCTCCTCCTCACTGCGCTTCCGTTCCTGGTTCCGATCTACGAGTTCACCTTCCGGCTCGACGCCATGGTCGATGGCTTCTCCCATGCGCTGATGAGGGACTCGGTCGCTTCAATCACACAGCACGACGTCGGCTACCGAATCAACACACAATCCAGCGGCAGCCTTGTCGCAGATCGTGTCGTGGTGGCAACTCCTCCGCATGTGTCACAACGTCTACTCGGGTTGCCCGACATCAAGGGGCCGGCGTGTGCTCACATGTTTGAGCTCGTCGGATCACTTCGTGAGCCGTTCAGCCGAGCCGATATCAACCTCTTCTCGGGCAGCGACCCCACCCTCGCTATCGCTCGCCAGCCAGACTCCTCGATTCTGTTCTGTTCGCGTGAACTGGCTCCGGATTTGGATCGATACCTCACGTCGTGGGAAGTCATTGAGCACAAGCCCTGGAGTCCCGCCTTCCGTCTGAAGGGGCACGCTCTGCTCGAATGCCGACTGACGCCCGACTTGTATCTGATTGGTGACCACAACATCTGCGGCCTTGAGGACGCGTACCTCACCGGCCTGTTTGCCGCCCGCCAAATCGTCCGGAGTACCGAGGCATCCATGGCTGAAATTCGAGGCTCTTTGCAGGGTGCTGCGTTGGGCCCCTAATCGTCACACGGGCTGCATGTGCAGATCTGATAGGCGTCGATATCGAGTTGCTACCGGGGGAACGTAACCTCGTCGAGCGTCGTGCCCCAGAAGCAGCCGGGCTTACCGTAGTCGAGGAAGACCTGAACGGTGTAGCTGCCAGAGGGCCATGTCACGGTTGCCGCTCCCGACTCATCGAGAACCGTCTCCGCCACGTTTACGTCTCCCGAGAGAAGCCGAACGGAATCTGGGATCTCGACCCCCACCGGAGCTGTCTTCGACGTCTGTGGTGTCTTCGCCGCCGACGGTTGTGGTGATCCCCTCGAGGTGCTTCTCGCAGGGGGCCATGATTGCTTCGAAACCTGCCATGGCCTCTTCAGGATCCTCACCCTCGGATTCGAACGTGAGATTGATGGGCGGGAGTTGGACGTTGCCATCTGCATCGATGGTTGGATCGTCGATCTCGATGCCCTGGTCCCGGAGGCACTGGGTGAACGCGAGCATGGCAGCTTCGGTGTCTGTCACCGGATCGGCATCCGCGGTGCCGGCGTCCTCAGACGTGCTCGCCGACTCCGGTTCGAGGCTGGCGATCTGTGGCGTTGCGCCCTCCCTTGAGCATGCCGCCGCCAGGAGGGCTAGAACGAGGACAAAACTGAACAGAGAGGTAGAGCGCATCGGAGATGAGATTACGGCACTTCCCTAAGTGTTTGGTGAGGCAAGACTGAGGAATAGCTGGGAAACGGGAGAGCCGCATCAGCGGCGTGAAGCTCCGCCGAGACGCCCGACAAACCGGTGGTCGGCCATCTCGCGAGGCTCAATCCTCGTCCTCGTCCTTGTCGTCGTGTTCGCGGTCGTCCCGATCCCCCAGATGTTCATCTCCAAAGGTGGTGCGGAGACCGGCGATGAGTTCGGTGCGTTCGGCATCAGTCAGGCTTGCCTCGCGGTTGAGGCCGAATGCCGTGTAGTAGCGGGGCGGCATCTCACCATCGATCACGGTTTCGGCCGACTCATCGCCTTCGCTGTCGCCACGGTCCCACTCGGAGTAGTTGACCTCCGACCGACCATCGTCGACGTGCATCTCGACCGCCCATGAGAATGGCGCCACGGACGCATACCACGGGTAGTCCACTTCGTTGCTGTGACAGGCGAAGCAAGCGCGAGCCGTCAGCTCTCGCGTCACCGGCGTGTCCCATGGCGGTTCGGCCGCGATCGAGGGATTCGAGTGCGCCCGCCCGTAGGGGATCACCTGGGAGACCAGAACCACAACGACAAACCCGATCACGACACTTCCAACGGCACGCCACGGGGCATCCGGTCCTGTCGACGCCGACCGGGGCAGCCATCGGTATGCGATCGCAGCCACCGCGGCGGTCGCGAGGAGCATCACCAGCGGGACCGCCACCGGCATCCCGATGCCCGGGCCAAGCGCAAGGACGAACAGGACCGCGAGAAGGATGACCACGACAACTATTCCAACGTAATGACGCCTGAAGGGAGGCACCGCGGTACTCCTGATCTGAGGGTGACGGCTCATCATCACGAAGACGCCGGCCCCGCGTCAGGGGCTGACGGCACTACCTGCAGTTCAAGAGCCCGAGGTGGCGTATTCGAGGGCCGCCGCGAGATCGAGGTCGCGGCCTGCGTTGAACGCTGCTTCGAGGAGCGGAGGCAGGTTGGCGTACGAATCCTCTGAGAAGAATTCGGGACGCGTCGGATCGTCCGAGTCGACAAGTCCGGTCCCGGTCTCTCCTCGCAGCCGCTTGGTGGCTCCCGCCAGCCGCATCGCTCTCACGTCGTCACCGCGCTCGTGTGCCAGCTGCGCGAAGCCTCCGAGGTAGAGGACGAGCCCCGATGTGTCACCTGCCTCCAGGAACCTGCCGAGCCCTGCCCTGAGGTTGTCCGCTGACCGGTCCAGCTCTCCGAGTGTGATGAGGTTCCCTGCAAGCACGAACTCGGCCCACCCGTAGTCGAACGTGTCCTCGGCCGGATCGAAGTACTCGAGGCTTCGCTCGCAGCTGACGACGGCATCTGCGGTACTCCCCTCATGCGGCTGCTCACGATAGAGAGCGCGTCAGCCCATCGTCGGGAGACTCATGCCGCAGGATCAGGTCTCTCTGCCGAAAGGAGCAGGCGGCGAATCAGGCCGCTTTTACCGCTCTGCAGCGTGCGGTTGCGGCGAGCCTGGCGTTCGGCAAACTCGGTGGCGCCGATGAGGTCCTGCAATGCGGCGGCTTCCTCGTTCCAGGTGTCGATCCAGCTCTCGAGTGTGGCGAGATAGGCGGCGGTTACGTCTGCGGCAAAGATGTGTTCGAAACCCGCCTGTTCGAGCAGTGCCGGATACCCGGGCCCGGCATCAACGTGACCCACCTCGAGCGCACGCTGTTGCTGTTTCGCATCGAGGCCTTCTGCCATGGTGATAACGAAGAAAGCAATCCGGCCGCCGGGCTTCAGGACTCGATTGCACGCTCTCAGCACGGAGAGCTTGTCTTCCAGTCAACAGAAGACGTCGGAACACGTCGCGGCGTCGAACGTCTCGTTTCGAATCGGGAGGTCGGTGCCAGAGGCGCCAATTGCCCCACCATCAACTGCTTCCCGCTGCAGCCGGTTGGCGGCGACTCGCAGGCCTTCGATGGTCATGTCGGTGAGGACTACGCGGCATCCGGTGGTGCCGGCCAGGTGAACCCCCGGCCAGCCAGCACCGCTGCCGATGTCGAGCAGCAGGCTCTCCGGCTCGATGTGAAGCCGGTGGGCTAGCTCGTCCGCTTGCGCCATGGTCGTGTAGCTGTTGGCCCCGAACCCGGATCCGATGACCCGGCGCTCGATGCGCTGCATGACGTCGCTTTCGATGATCCGGTATCGCTCATCGAAATCGACCGTTCTGTCGTTGAATTCGATCGTCATCTCGTTCGCAACCTTCGCGCCGCGCCGGAGCAACGTCAATCCGTCGAGCGTGACGAGAGGCGCCGGCTACTGCGGGGGGAGGGCGCTGGCAAATGCGACGCCCTCGTCCACCCAGGCGGCGAAGGTTCTCTTGCTCCGTTGGGAACGCGAACCCACTGAGCAAGACGAAACCGGGGCGGTCCCGGGCTGACCACGTGTCGGAGGGCAGCCCACGCCACCCTCGTACGCCCATCGGTCGGAACCGACAGGCGAGCCTGATGACCTGACACTGTCGAACGTCCTGTGACAGAACGGCCGGCACGGCTGCAACGTATTGTGCCGCCCCATCGCGGGGCGGCACAATGTCCGTCGGTTTGGTTGCGGGGCGTCGTCAGTCGCCTTCGCTGGCGTCGGTGCTGTCCGAGCTGTCGTCTGGCGAGTCCACGCTCTCCTCGTCCTCGTCGGCGCTGTCGTCTGGCGAGTCCACGCTCTCTTCCGGGGACTCGGCGCTGTCCGGCGAGTCGACGCTGTCATCGCTTGCGACCGAATCGGTGCTGTCCACCGTGTCCGGCGAATCTGGTGAGTCTGGTGAGGCGAAGCTCTCGATGGAGTCTTCGATCGAAGCCTCGTCATCGTCTCCTGGTTCGGCGGTTGCGTCGTCATCGAAGGGTGAAGAGAGTGAATCGGTTGCGTCCTCGACGACGAAGATGGTTTCGTCGAGATCGAGCGTCGTTGACGTGGTGATCTGCTGGATCGGGACGATGTCATCGAGTAGAACGTCCGGGCTATTGGTGCCGGCGTCAGAGGCGACCGCGGTTGCCCCGCCTGCCACGACGAGACTGACGCCCGCGGCACCGCCCACAACTCTCCATTTTCGACTCGGGTCCATTGAATTCTCCTCCGTCTGCCTTGTGTCTCTTGATCCCAATCTGGTCGGGCTGTGGTTAACGCATCGCTAAGCCACCAACAACCAGAGGATGCAGCTGCTGCCAGCATATGTGGCCGATCGGCCACTGTCAGTGACTATTCTGCGGTTGTAGCCGAGTCGACCCACCGTTCGGCCAGCGTGATACGCCGCTCGGTCGCTGTCCGCCAGCTCGGTTCCTGGACACGAAACGGTCCGGTAGCGAATCCCAGAATTGCTGCCGCAGTTCGCAACCGGAGATCGTGCGGGTCGACCGTTTCGTCGAATGCCGAGATCAGCGAAGCACCGTACCGATCGATGTTGTGACCGGCCTTGGATGCCAGGGCCAGCGAGGCAAGGTGCCCCAGCATCATCGCCAAGTCGTTGGCCCGTTCCCCACGGCCCGCCGTGTCGATATCGATGAGACCCGCCACGGTGGCGTCGCGTCCCAGGACCTGCGACGAGTGGAAGTCGCCGTGCACCGGGACCAGAGGCGTCCGTTCGACGTCCGAAACAGCAGCGGCGACGGCGTCGATCCGAGCTGAAAGATCGGGGACGACAGCCTTGAGAAGCCTGGCATGCGAAGCGGCCCGTTGGGAAGGGCCCTTCACGGTGCTGCCGAGGCGGGGCGGGATGGCATCGAGCAAGGCGAGGAGCTGGTCGCCGGTCGGCAGTCGCCGTTTCCCCGCCTCCAGTGACTTACGTATGGTCTGACCCGGCAGACTCTGGAGTGCCACCAGGCCCTGGTCCGCCGACCAGCCGAAGCTATATGGCACCGGCAGGTGGGTGGCCATGGCGGTGTGCTTCTCCTGCAGAGCAGCAATTCGATTGGGCCGGAGCACCTTCAGATAGATGCGAGCGACTGGTGTGACGACTTCGATGACCGCTCTCCTCCCCGGGCGATACGCTCTCCGCCGCAGGCGCACCGCGGTCGCCGGTGCTCCGAGCTGCTCGAGGAGGCCCAGCACCCGGGTTGGGTCCGCCGCGACCTCGAGCCCCGGCAGCGCCGGGTCATGCGGGTAGCGCCAGAGTGCGATTTCAATCCCGTCTGCGACCAATCTGAACGCACTGCCGGGTGCTTCGCGTCCGGACGCGGCCACGATGGTCTCCCGGGTCGGGCTATCGCCGGGTCGCTCGATCCTGGCTGAGAACTGCGCCACGACCGATATCCCCGGCACGTACCGAATCTGGGCCAGACGCGCATCGAGTATGCCCGCTTCGGGACCAATGGCTGTCTCGAGCAGGTCTTCCGCCTCGGCTCCTGTCAGCACGGCGAGGGCGGGCAGACCGGGATCATGCAGTGGTTGGCTCGATGACATGGTGGACATTGTGGCAGCGCCCGGCGGGGTGTCCTCGTGTAGTCACCGCGGCCGGACAGCAACATCCTCTCCCGTCGGGATGCCCGTTAGGCTGGTCGCCTACCGAGGATTCATCGAACCCGGAGGCGCCGGGTATGGCCGACCAAGCTGACTTCGAGCGCGATGCGATGCAGTTCGCACCGCAGCTCTACTCCGCGGCGCTGCGGATGACCCGGAATCCGGCGGATGCGGAGGACGTGGTGCAGGAGACGTACCTGAAGGCCTACCGCGCCTACGGCACCTTCGAGGCAGGCACCAACCTCAAGGCCTGGTTGTATCGGATCCTCACCAACACCTACATCAACAAGTACCGCAAGCAGCAGCGTCGCCCTTCTGAGGTGGAACTCGGAGAGCTGCAGGACCTTTACCTCTTCAAGCGCCTCGGAGAGCCCTCGGGTGCATCGATGAGTGCCGAGGAAACGGTGCTCGACGAAATCGTCGATGTGGACGTGAAACAGGCGCTCGAGTCGCTTCCCGAGCACTTCCGGATGCCCGTCCTGCTCGCCGACGTCGAGGGATTCTCGTACAAGGAGATTGCCGAGATTCTGGACATTCCGATAGGCACGGTGATGTCGAGGCTGCATCGTGGAAGAAAAGCGCTCCAAAAGAAGTTGTGGAACTTGGCAGAGGAACGCGGGTTGACAGGACAGACGCAATGAGCACCAACGGGTGTGGTCACGCCATCGAGTACATCTACAACTACCTCGACGAGGAGATCACGTGGACCCGTCGGATGCGGGTCAGGTGGCACCTGCGCAGTTGTGATCACTGTTGTGACGCCTACGAATTCGAGACCCAGCTCAAGGCCGTGGTGCGGTCCAAAGGCCACGACGAGCCTCCGCCGGAACTGGTCAACCGTCTCCGGACGTTGATAGAGGAACAACGGGGTCAACAGCAGCCCGAAAACTGAGCGGCTTGGTGAGCCGCGAGAGGACGTGATGTCCAATGGCTGAAAATGTTCTGAAAGGTAAGCGGACCCTCGGCTCGAGCCGGGCTCCCAAACAAATCGAAGCCACCAGGGTGTGTGCCCACTCCGGTTGCGACACCACGCTGTCGCGATACAACAAACGCGACCACTGCTACGCACACGCTCCCACTCGGTTCCCTCGACTTCGAGGCAGGGTCATTCCGGAGGCGTAGGTCGAGGTATCGGCCGTCGGGTGACTCGCACCGTGTCGGATGCGCCTCTAGGCTTCCGGCCCGATGAAGACGCTGCGGGCCTTTGCCCTCCTCACCTTGCTGGCACTGGGGTTCACCGGTGCCATGGGTACGGCGCTGGCCACCGATGAGGCTCCGTCAACCACCGCCGCCGAGGCCGAGGCAGCGGATCCCGACGCTCCGCTGGACCCGAATGCGCCGCCGGTTGTCGTCGAAGACACGATCCCTGAACTCGACGAAGAGCCGTGGACCGCACGGTTCCTGGCACCCGCGACCGCCGTGCTCGGTATTGTCATCTTCGTCATCGTCGTCGTGTACTACTTCGCCCGTATCCGCGGTCGCTATGAGGTAGTCGGCTGACGGCCCGGTACCGCATGCTCGGCCGGTTGGTGCCTCTTGTCGTAGTACCTTGACGCTGGTGACCACCACGACATCTCCACTCGCCCTCCGGGTTGCTGCCAGGTTCATGGGGTCGTATCCGTTGGCGGGGACCTATCACGAGGAGCGGTTCGCCGAGCAAGCGCCCGGTCTCGTCGATCGTGCAGCCACTCTGGTCGAGGCGGAGACGGGCCTCCATGCGCCCGGTGTTCCGGACGTGAGAGTGGTATCCCGCAGCGAGTGGGTGGAGAACAACATGTCTGCGTTCTCGGCCCTGGTGGCTCCTGCCGAGCAGCGACTCAGTCGGCACTCCGGGCTGACCACCCGAGCAGGGCAGCGCCTCATGGCGGCGGAGATGGGGGCAGTGCTCGGCATCCTTTCTCGTCGGGTGCTCGGGCAGTATGAACTGGTCCTTCCCACCGAAGAGGGGGGCCTCGGTGACACCGTCATGTTTGTTGGAGCCAACGTGCTCCAGATGGAGCGGCGCCATGTGTTCCGTCCTGCCGAGTTCCGTTTCTGGGTGGCGCTCCACGAGTGCACCCATCGGCTGCAGTTCCGCGGTGTCCCGTGGATGCGCGAGTATTTCCTGGCACTGGTCGGCGAACTGGTCGCCAAAACCGAGCCGGAACCGCACCGCGCCAGCCGTGTCGCCGCCGAATTGCGCGCTGCTTCGGCTTCGGGTGAGCCGCTGGTCGGCGAAGCCGGCCTGTTCGGCTTGTTCGCAACGCCTGCCCAGCGCGAGGTCATCGGAAGGGTCCAAGCGTTGATGTCGCTTCTCGAGGGGCACGGCCACGTGGTGATGGATCGCGTCGGGGCGCGTGAATTGGTGACGCAGGATCGAATGTCGAAGGTGCTCAAGGCAAGGCGACTGGATCCCAGGACCGCGACGTTCTTCAGGTTGGTCGGCCTCGAGTTGAAGATGAAGCAGTACGAGGCGGGGGGCCGATTCGTTGCAGGGGTGGAACGTCATGCCGGATGGGATGCACTCAACGCTGCTTGGCAGGGGCCTGAGAATCTCCCGACGCTCGATGAGATCTCCGACCCCGTCCTCTGGCTGGAGCGGGTGGGGTGACCAGCCTGGCAGCGGATCTGCTGGCCGACGTCGGTGGGCGGATTCCTCCCGGAACCGTGGTGGTGGCCGTCAGTGGAGGCGCCGACTCTGCCGTGCTCGCCTGGGTGGCCACCCAGGCGAACGGCTCGGGCAAAGTGCGAGCCGTTCATATCAACCACGGACAGGCGGCATCGAGCGATCTTCAGGGAGCTGCGGCTGCGGTTGCTGCCCGCGTTTCGGTTCCTCTCGAAGTGTTCGCGGTCGAACTCGGGAACGGAGCGTCCTTCGAGAACCAGGCTCGCGAGGCGCGACTCGCCGCCCTGGCAGCGGCCGCGGGAGAAGACGGAGTGGTGCTGGTCGGCCACCAACGTGACGATGTCGCCGAGACCATCCTCTCTAACCTGGCCCGAGGGGCCGGTGCCAGAGGACTTTCCGGAATCGCCCAACGGCGCGGGCAATTCGTGCGTCCGCTCATCGATACCGATCGGTCGGTGGTGCGAGCCGTTGCCGACGAACTGGAGCTTCCGTACTTGGATGACCCCAGCAACCTCGACACCACCTTGCGGCGCAATGCGATCCGCCAACGGGTAGTCCCGGCGTTGCTTGAGGTGTTCGGCGCCGGCGTCACCGCCCGGGTCGCCAGGGCAGGCAGGCACCTGGCCGCCGATGACGCCGCACTGGAAGCCGAGGCGGACCACGTGCCGATTCACGTGGGGTATCGCGGGGCCGTGCTGATTCCAGCGGCGCCGCTCTCAGTGACCGCCCCCGCGTTGGCGGCTCGGGTCGTGCAGCGTGCATTCCGCAGCCTGCACCCGCCATACGGAGCCGCGACGGAAGACGTGATGGCCGTGCTGGCAGTCGCTGCCGGGGAGGCACGTCGATTGGGCCTCGCAGGCGACCTCGTAGTCGACCGGGAAGATGCGCTGATTGCGATCTACCGGCCGGAAAATGCATCGAGCAGCTCCCGGATCGAACTCATCCGTGCCGCCGCCTCCAATCCCATCACCTACGGCCCGGTGCGGCTGCACGCCCTCACGGGACCTTCGCGGCCTACGATCGGCAGGCTCGCGGCTCGTTTGAAGGCGGACGGACCCTATGCCGTGAGGGCGGCGATTGAAGGCGAGCGACTGGAGATCGAGGGCGGTTCCAAGTTGGTGCGTGACGCCATGGCGGAAAGTGGAATCCCACGTCGGCTCCGGTCCGAGTGGCCGGTCGTGGCTCAAGATGAGAGAATCGCCTGGATCGCCGGATCGCGACTGGCCCCGTGGGCCAGAGCCAACCCGGAAACTCCCAAAGCGATGACATTGAGAATGGAGAGGATCGCCCTGTGAAGATCGAGCGGGTGCTGATCGAAGAAGATCAAATCCAGGCCAAGCTGGCCGAGATGGGTGCAGCTATCTCGCGGGACTACGAAGGCAAGAACCTGCTCGTGGTCGGGGTGCTCAAAGGTGCCTTCATGGTGATGGCCGATCTGGCCCGCAACATCGACATCCCGGTCGAGTTCGACTTCATGGCGGTCTCATCGTACGGGTCCGCGACCAAGACCTCGGGGGTAGTACGGATCCTCAAGGATCTCGATACCGAGATTGCAGGTCGCCACGTGCTCATCGTCGAGGACATCATCGACTCCGGCCTCACGCTTCACTACCTGATTCGGAACCTCGGTGTCCGGGGCCCCGAATCGCTTGAACTCGCCGCGTTGCTCGTCAAGGACGGCATCGAGCGGCCTCCGTTGGACATTCGCTATACCGGTTTCCACATTCCGCCCGAGTTCGTCGTCGGGTATGGCCTCGACTATCAGGGGTTGTTGCGCAATCTCCCCTATATCGGTGTCATGGCCGAAGACGGTGAAGAAGACTGATCGGGACCACCCGAAGCCACCTCCCTCGCGGCCGCGATCACAGAACTAGCTCCCACGATCACATATGATGAAACTGCAAACTTCTCAGCGAAACCCCCGAACCGGCCGATTAGGAGCAGCGTGAGCCGTACCGCCCGCACCATCGTTGTGTACGCCGTCGTGGTTCTACTCGTCGTGATGGCAGTCAACGTGTTCATGTCGACCGGAGAGGAACCTGAGGCGCTCACGCTCAACGAGTTCCAGACCAAGCTGGAAACCGGCCAAATCACGGCGGTCATCATGAAGCAGGTCTCAGATGAGATCGAGGGCGAGATGGTCGACCCAACCGCCGAAGATGGCGTCACCGAATTCGTGGTCGGCTACCCCAACGAGTACGAGGGTGAACTCACCCAGCAGATCCTCGACGCCGGTGTCGAGGACTTTGAGATCGACCCCGAGAACCCCTCGGCGTTCCAGTGGATCATCGGGCTGCTGCCCTACGTGCTGCTCTTCGGGATCTTCATCTTCGTGATGATGCAACTCCAGGGCGGCGGCAACCGGGTGATGCAGTTCGGTAAGGCGAAGGCAAAGCAGGTCACCAAGGACCAGCCGAAGGTTACATTCGCCGACGTTGCAGGATCCGACGAGGCCGTAGAGGAACTCGAGGAGATCAGGGACTTTCTCGAGAGCCCGGGCAAATTCCGGGCGATGGGAGCGAAGATCCCGAAGGGGGTGTTGCTCTTCGGACCCCCCGGCACGGGTAAGACCTTGTTGGCTCGTGCCGTCGCCGGGGAGGCAGGCGTACCGTTCTTCTCCATCTCCGGGTCGGACTTCGTGGAGATGTTCGTCGGCGTGGGTGCCAGCCGGGTTCGCGATCTCTTCGAGCAAGCCAAAGCGAGCGGCCCCGCCATCATCTTCATCGACGAGATCGACGCAGTCGGTCGCCATCGCGGCGCAGGCCTCGGCGGAGGTCACGACGAACGCGAGCAGACGCTCAACCAGCTCCTCGTCGAACTCGACGGCTTTGACGTGACCACCGGTGTGATCGTCATCGCGGCGACCAACCGCCCCGACATCCTCGACCCTGCTTTGCTGCGCCCAGGTCGCTTCGATCGCCAGATCGTCGTCGACCGCCCCGACCTGCTGGGCCGGGAAGCGATTCTCGAAGTGCACGCCAAGGGGAAGCCGCTGGCGGATGACATCAACCTGAAGGCGCTGGCGAGACAGACTCCCGGGTTCACCGGAGCGGACCTGGCCAACCTCATCAACGAAGCAGCCTTGCTCGCCGCCAGGACCGATTCGGACATCATCACCATGGTCGAGTTGGAAGAAGCCATCGAGCGCGTGATCGCTGGTCCGGAGCGCAAGAGCCGTGTGATGTCGGAAGAAGAACGCAAGATCACTGCCTACCACGAGGGTGGCCACGCCCTGGTCGGATATGCGCTGCCGAACGCCGACCCCATCCACAAAATCACGATCATTCCCCGTGGCAGAGCAGGTGGCTACACCATGGCGTTGCCGATGGAGGACAAGAACTACATGCGGCGCAGCGAGCTGGTAGATCAGCTTGCCATGCTGCTCGGCGGACGCACTGCCGAGGAAATCATATTCCTGGATCCCACCACTGGAGCATCGAACGACATCGAGAAGTCCACCCAGATCGCCAAGCGGATGGTGATGGAATACGGCATGAGCGACGAATTGGGGCCACTCCAATACGGCAAACCCGAAGGTGAGGTATTCCTCGGCCGCGACTACACGAGCGGCAACGACATCTCGAACGAGGTGGCGGCTGCGATCGATTCCGAGATTCGCGCCATGATCACCGCCGCCCACGAAGAGGCACGCGAGATCATCACCACCCATATTGATGCGCTCCACCGTCTTGCAGCTGTGCTGCTGGACAAGGAGACCGTCGGCGCCAAGGAACTCGACGAGATCTTGCATGACGTTCCGAAGTGGGAGCACACCGAAACCGGAGGCCTCCGGATCAGGATGCCGCAGCATGGAGCGGTGCGTGAGGCAGGTCTCGTCGCCTCGCAGCGTTCCGAAGAGTCGACGCCGTCACAGCCGCCGAGGAATTGACCTCCGCCACGTTTCGGCCCGTGGAGTGGAGCGTGCGCGATCGTACTCTGTCTACAGCGACACATACGCTGGTGATGGGCGTGCTCAACGTGACCCCGGATTCGTTCTCGGATGGCGGCAGGTTGGCGACGACGGTCGGCGTTGACACTGCGCCCGCAGTCGAGGCGGGAAGGCGGTTGTGGGACGAGGGCGCAGACATCATCGACGTTGGCGGAGAGTCGACCCGGCCCGGGGCCCTGCCGGTCGCGGTAGAGACGGAATTGGAGCGTACGATCCCGGTTGTGTCGGCGCTTGCAGCAGAAGGCAAGCTGGTTTCGATCGATACTTCAAAGCCTGAGGTGGCTGCAGCGGCACTGGAAGCCGGAGCGGTGATCGTCAACGACGTCACCGGTCTGGGTGATCCTGCGATGGTCGAGATCTGTGGGACATTTGGGGCGGGCGTGGTTCTGATGCATATGCAGGGAGAGCCGGCAACGATGCAGGACGATCCTCGCTACGCGGACGTCGTGATCGAGGTGAGAGCCCACCTCGTCGGCAGGCTTGAACGGTCCGGACTCGATCCCGCCGCGGTTTGTCTCGATCCGGGGATCGGTTTCGGCAAGACCTCGGATCACAACCTGACGCTGCTCAGCCATCTCCAGGAGTTTGTATCCCTGGGAAGCCCGGTGCTGGTGGGGACTTCGCGCAAAGGCTTTCTGGGAGGAATCCTTGCCGATGCCGGCTGCGGGGAGGTGTCGCGAGAACAACGGGATCTGGCGACCGCCGCGACCACCGCGTTGGCGGTTGCCGCAGGCGTTGCAGTGGTGCGGGTTCACAATGTCCCGATGACCGTCGATGTTGCCCGGGTTGCCGACGCTATCGTGCGTGAGCACTCCGGCGAAGGGAAACAGTAACCGTGGCAGGGCTCGAGCCCAGGGGTTTCAAGTGGGTGATCGCGGGACGCCTCGCGGTGTCCGAGCGGATCGGTGGCTATGGCTTCCAGCACCGCAGGGTCCGGCGCGAGGAGGAGATCATCTGGCTTGTTGAGCAGGGGATCAATACGGTGCTCACTCTGTTGCCGGGGAACCAGAACCAGGCCGCGTACGACGGCGCTGCGTTTCGGTATTACAACTTTCCGATCGAGGCTGACATTGAGCCTGAGGAAGTCGCTGAGGTCTTCACCACGATGGATGAGGCGCTGGAGCCCCGTGGTTCGTCGCTGCTGGTACACCGCGATCTGATCGATGACACTGTCGTCGGCCTGCTGGGTGGGTATCTGGTGCACTGCGGCCTGATCGACGACCCGATCGTGGCGACGTCCGTGATCCAGGAGATCGCAGGTCGGGCAATCGGTCCGGAAGGACGCCGGCTGATTCCCCAACAGGCCTGAGGTGACTATCCGGGCCGCGATCGGGCTCGGGTCCAATCTCGGAGACCGGGACGCGAACATCCGTGCCGCCATTGCGGGGCTTGACGAACTGGGCACGCTCCTTGCGACGTCATCGCTGTATTCGACTGCCCCGGTAGGAGGCCCGCCGCAGGACGACTACGTGAATGCGGTTGTGTTGCTCGACACGAACCTCGAGCCGCAGGCACTGCTAGAAGGCGCGATGAGGATCGAACGGTCGATGGGACGCGAACGACGCGAGCGCTGGGGGCCCCGCACCATCGACGTCGACATCCTGCTCTACGGTGACCAGACCGTCGATGATACCGGCCTCACCATTCCGCACCCTGAGCTGACCAAGCGGCGCTTCGTGCTCGAGCCGCTGGTCGAAGTCTGGCCGGACGCCAAGCTCCCCGACGGGACAGTGCTGGCGCCACTGCTGGCAGGCGTTTCGAGCCAGGAGGTCCACCGGATAGGGTCGCCGTGGGGGAGTCGAGCCGCGCTGGTGCTGTTCGCGCTGGTCGCAGCGGCCGCGGTGTTGGTGTGGTGGCTCGTCGGCGCGCTCCTGTGACAGGCCGGTCGCCGGCCGCTGCCCGGCTGACGGACCCGCTGGGCCTACACTTGCCCCGGCACCGGTACCCAGTGGACTGAAGCCGAGGACTCATGCAACTCACGATCGTCGGGCCCGGTAGGGCCGGCATGTCGCTCGCTATTGCAGCGGTTGACGCGGGCCACTCGATCGCAGCCGTCGCGGGCCGCGCTCCCGGGATCGTTGCGGCTGCAGCCGATCGGCTCGAGGCAGTGCCCCATGGTCTCACCGATGCCTTGCCGGCAAGCGACGTGATGCTGATCGCGGTGCGGGACGATGCGATTCCAGCCGTCTCCGCCGAACTCGCAGCCAACCCGTTGGCAGCCGGCGCCGCGGTGCACGTGTCCGGCCTGACCTCGGTGACCGCATTGGCTCCGCTGCACGAGCGTGGCCTCGCTGTCGGGTCGTTCCATCCGCTGCAGACCTTGCCCAATCCGGAGGCGGGGGCTGCGGCACTGCAAGGCTCGTGGATTGGCGTCACCACCGATGATCCGGGCCTGAGGACGACCCTCGACGAACTGGCTACCAGCCTTGGGGCTCTGCCGTTCCTTCTCGACGATTCGCTCAAGGCGACCTATCACGCCGCAGCCGCGGCTGCAGCGAATTTCCCGCTGGCAGCACTGACGATGGCCCATGATCTCTTCGTTGCGGCCGGGGTACCGTTTGCCGCCTCCCGGCCCCTCGTGAAAGCTGTGATTGCCAATGCCTACGAAATGGGTCCGCGGGCCGCACTCACCGGACCCGTGGCGCGTGGCGATGTTGGTACCGTGGCTGCACAGCTGGCGGCGGTGGCGGCTGCAGACCCCTCCCTCGTCACCGGTTTCGCCGATTCCGTTGCCGAACTGGCTCGACTGGCGGGCCGTAGCGAGGCGTTTGAGCCGCTGATCGCACAATCCACCCGGGGAGCAGACTGACGGTGGAGGTGCTGGGGAGCTTCGCTGCCGTCAGGCGTTGGGGCGAGAGCTTGCAGGGCTCGTTCGGACTCGTTCCCACCATGGGGTACCTCCACGAGGGTCACATCAGTCTGCTCGAAGGCGCCCGTGCCGGGTGTGACGCTGTAGTGATGAGCCTGTTCGTCAACCCTCTCCAGTTCGACGATCCCACCGACTTGAGCCGCTATCCGCGCGACCCGGATCGGGACCTCGAGCTTGCGGAACGAGCGGGGGTCAACGTCGTGTTCGCTCCGGGGGTTGCCGAGATGTACGCAACCGATCCCATCTTCCGGGTCTCGCCGGGCAGGATGGCGGCGTCGATGGAAGGCGCACGGCGGCCCGGGCATTTCGAAGGGGTGGCGCTGGCAGTGACGAAGCTGCTCGCCGGCATCCGGCCCGACCGGGCGTACTTCGGGAAGAAGGACGCACAGCAGCTGGCGATCGTCCAGCGGCTGGCTACGGACTTGTCTCTGCCGGTCGACATCGTGGCGATGCCCACAGTGCGGGAAGCAGACGGTCTCGCTTTGGGGTCTCGCAACGTGTTCCTCGGTGCCGCAGCTCGATCCCGCGCCCGCTCACTCAGCAGGGGGCTGTTCATGGCCGCAGACTCCGTTGCCGCCGGGGAGAGGGGTGGAGCAGTGCTCGAGGCGCATGCCGGCACTCCGGCCGGCGCGGACGATCGGGTCGAACTGGAGTACGTCGAGCTGGCAGCTCAGGAGGACGTCGGTAGGCTCGAGGAGCTCGATCGCCCAGCCTTTTTGGCGATCGCCGCCACTATCGACGGGGTGCGTTTGATCGACAACGTGTCCTTCGAGTGGAAGGCAGGAGTCCCCGTCCCGGATCGGGGGGTCCGCCTCGACCGGATCAGCGCGTTGTACTCGACGGAGGAGGACTGATGCTGTTGGTGATCGACGTCGGGAACAGCCAGACGGTGAGCGGCGTCTACGACGAGGAGGAGCTAGTCGGCCACTGGCGGCTGACGACCGACGTGCACCGCACGACGGACGAAACCCGGCTCTGGCTGCGCTCGCTGCTCGAACTCGAGGGGTTTGCCGCAGCAGAACTGGAAGGGGTCGCCGTCTCCAGTGTTGTTCCTGCCATCACTGCTCGCTTCCGCGAGGTCGGAGACTGGTTGACGTCTGGACCTGTGATCGTGGTCGAACCTGGAGTGAAGACCGGTATGCCGATCCAGATCGACAATCCGCGGGAGGTGGGAGCCGATCGGGTCGTCAATGCGGTTGCGGCTCGGGCTCGATACGGGGCGCCGGTTGTCGTGGTGGACTTCGGAACCTCGACCAACTTCGATGTGGTCGGCCCCGAGGGGGAGTACCTGGGCGGTGCGATCGCTCCCGGGCTCGTGATCTCGACCGAGGCCCTGATCTCGGGAACGGCGGCGTTGCGCACCGTGGAGTTCGTGCCGCCGCGCGGCGCGATCGGCAAAGGCACGGTTGAGGCAATCCAGTCGGGAGCCATTTTCGGCCACGCCGGCCTGGTGGACGGCATCACGGAACGGATTGTTGCTGAGCTGGGCGGCAAGGCAGAGCGGGTCGCCACCGGGGGGCTGGCATCTACCATCGTTCCCTACTGTCGCAGCGTCGATCAGATTGACGAGTTCTTGACCCTGGACGGCCTGCGACGCATCTACGAGATGAATCGAGCTGACTGATGGTTGACGAGGGGGCGGTCCCCGCAGAGAGGACCCCGGAGGGAGAGGCGGTCGCAGCGGACTCGCTGACGGCAGGGCGTCTGGCGCATCACCAACGTCTCCTCGCAGAAGGCTCCTATCCGTATCGCTTCGAGCGCACCACTACGACCGCAGAACTTCAAGCAACCCATTCGGGCCTGGCGGCTGGTGAGACTACGGCTGACGAGGTGGTCATCGCCGGTCGCGTTGTCCTGCTGCGCTCCTTCGGCAAGCTGGTGTTTGCGACGATTCGCGACGGCAGCGGCACGATTCAGCTCTTCGTCGACCGATCGCATCTGGGGGAAGGGGAGTTCACCCGATTCTCTGAAGTCGATCTCGGAGACTGGGTCGGCGCCTCCGGCGCGGTGATGACCACCAAGAAGGGTGAATTGTCCGTGAGGGTCGACGGGTTCACACTGCTGCAGAAGAGCCTGCGCCCGCTGCCGGATAAGTGGCATGGTCTGCAGGATGTCGAGCTGCGGAGCAGACGCCGTTACGTTGATCTCATTGCCAACGAGGAAGCCCGTCGGATCGCGACGGCCCGTAGCTCGGTTGTGGCCGAGCTACGTCGCCAGTTCGAGGCCCGCGGCTACGTTGAGGTGGAGACTCCGGTCCTGCTCAGCCTCGCCACCGGAGGGCTGGCACGGCCTTTCACCACGGAGCACCATGCGCTGGGGCTCGAGATGTACCTTCGCATCGCCACCGAGCTGTATCTCAAGCGGTTGATCGTCGGAGGGATGGAGCGGGTCTTCGAGGTGGGCCGCATCTTTCGCAACGAGGGGGTCGATGCCACCCACTTTCCGGAATTCACGATGCTCGAGTCGTATGAAGCCTTCGCCGACTACTACGACATCATGGAACTGGTCGAAGGGGTGTTGCCAGCCGTAGCAGAAGCCGCCCTTGGCTCTGCCAGGTTGAGTTATCAGGGGCGCCCCCTGGATCTGACGCCGCCATTCCGCAGGGTACGGATGGTTGACCTCGTCGCCGCCGAGATCGGTGGCCCCGTGGACTTTGACGCGCCGCTCGATGAGGTGCGCGATCTGGCCCGACGCTACGGGGTCGAACCCGAGGAACGCTGGGGGCACGGCAAGATCGTGGAGGAGCTATTCGACGCGCTGGTCGCCGCCGAGATCTGGGAACCGACGTTCGTACTCGACCATCCGGTGGAGGTGTCTCCTCTCTCGCGGCGGCATCGCGAGGACCCGCATCTCGCTGAGCGATTCGAGTTGTTCATCGCAGGAGACGAGTACGTCAACGCGTTCTCCGAACTCAACGACCCCCTCGATCAGCGCGCCCGATTCGAGGCCCAGGCCGCGGCTCGCGCCGGTGGCGACGAAGAAGCTCACCCTATCGACGAGGACTACCTGCTCGCTCTCGAGTACGGCATGCCGCCGACCGGAGGTCTCGGCATCGGGGTGGACCGCCTGGTCATGTTGCTGACCGATCAAGCTCACATTCGTGAAGTGATTCTGTTCCCGACCATGCGACCGGAAGCGTGATCCAGTTCAGCCCCTCGCTTGTTCCAC
This sequence comes from uncultured Acidimicrobiaceae bacterium, assembly GCA_964397045.1. Taxonomy (GTDB): domain Bacteria; phylum Actinomycetota; class Acidimicrobiia; order Spongiisociales; family UBA5794; genus CAYNHF01. The sequence goes on from CAYNHF010000027.1 coordinate 63,466, forward strand.
GCGGTCGAGCAGGTAGGAGTCGAGGCTGCGCAGCACCGGGGTCAGCTTGCCGTCCGGAATCCTGGCAGAGGCCTTCTCGGCTATGCGGAGTCGCTCGGTCGCCTCGTCGATGACCTGGTCTACGTAGCCACCTTCGATCACCAACTGGATGACGCGGTCGATGTCGGTGCGGGCGTACGGGCGCTCTGCCGCTAGGAGATCGCGGATCTCCGGGCCGTCTGCACCCTCGAGGGCGTACAACACGGGAAGCGTGTAGGTGCCCTCTCCGATGTCGCTGCCTGCCGGCTTGCCGAGGAACGCCTCGTCCGCCACCAGATCGAGGACGTCATCCGCCATCTGAAACACGAGGCCCATCTCCCAGGCCCACTCAGAGATAGCCTCGATCGCATCGCGGTCCGCGCCGGCAGTGAGCGCCCCGATTCGGGCTGAGGTCCTGATGAGGCTTGCCGTCTTGCCGCCGATCACCGCGTAGTACTCATCGCGGCCGTGCGCGAACTGACCTTCGAGCTGCAGTTCGAGCACCTGGCCCTCGCAGAGTGTGGCGTAGGTACTGGCAATGAGCGAGACGGCTTCCTCTCCCAGCGGAGCGGCGACCTCAGAAGCACGTGCCAGGAGAAAGTCTCCGGCCAGGATGGCGATCGTGTTGTCCCAGTTGTGGTTGACCGAGGCTGCCCCCCGCCGGGTCGATGCTTCATCGATGACGTCGTCGTGGTAGAGCGACCCGAGGTGTACCAACTCGACGGCGACACCGCCCTCAATCGGGCCGGTGTCGCGATCTGGACCCAGTTCTGCCGCGACCTGAGCCAAGAGCGGCCGATACCGTTTTCCTCCGGCACTGAGGAGGTGCTGAGCGATATCGGTGAGGAACTGATTCGAAGATGTGGTTGCCTCCGCGAGTCGGAACTCCACGCGGTCGAGCCGTTCCCAGACGTCTGGAATCGGCACGAGATCCTGCAATACGACGGGTTCGGTCATCGCTGCAAGGTTAGGCCATGTGACAGTCGAACCGGTTCAGGCGAGGAGTGGATCATCACCTTTCCGGGATTACCAGGGAGATCCGGTGGGTTCCCCTTCACAGCAGGCGGTGATTTGCCGACAAAATCCAAGACGGCGAGTCGATCCGAACCATCGAAGGGCAAGACCGCACGAGAAGGAGTAACAGGGAGTCTGCTCGACCGCCGATTGCGCCGGTTGTTGCTGCGGCGAACTCCTGCTTGGCAGGATCCCAGAACCGTCCTAGAGACCTGCCTCGGCTATACTCACCGAGGCGCCTCGAGAGATCGAGAGCGCCGATCGTTTTATAGAGGGAACCAAGAGTGTTTGAACGGTTTACCGATCGGGCCCGCAGAGTGGTCGTGCTTGCACAAGAAGAAGCGCGCCTGCTCAACCACAATTACATCGGCACCGAGCACATCCTCCTCGGACTGATCCACGAAGGCGAAGGGGTTGCCGCACGTGCTCTCGAGGGTATGGGTATCAACCTCGAGTCGGTACGTTCCCAGGTCGTCGAGATCATCGGCCAGGGCTCGCAGGCACCCAGCGGCCATATCCCATTCACCCCCCGTGCCAAGAAGGTCCTCGAACTGTCCTTGCGCGAAGCGCTGCAGCTCGGCCACAACTACATCGGCACCGAGCACATCCTCCTCGGTCTCATCCGCGAGGGTGAAGGGGTTGCCGCTCAAGTGCTGCAGAAGCTCGGTGCGGAACTCCACAAGGTCCGCCAGACCGTCATTCAGTTGCTGTCCGGGGTACAGGGCGAAGAGGCATCGCAACACCCGGGCGGTTCGGGGAGGTCGTCTTCAGGAAGTGAAGGCTCCTCTTCCGGTTCGACCGTGCTCGACCAGTTCGGCAGAAACCTGACGCAGCTCGCCCGCGAGCGGAAGCTCGATCCAGTGATCGGCCGCACCAACGAGATCGAGCGCGTGATGCAGGTGTTGTCGCGGCGCACCAAGAACAACCCCGTGCTCATCGGCGAACCGGGCGTCGGCAAGACCGCCATCGTCGAAGGGCTCGCCCAACAGATCGTGAGCGGCACGGTGCCCGACACGCTGACGAACAAGCACCTCTACACCCTCGACCTCGGCGCGCTCGTTGCCGGTTCACGCTACCGCGGCGACTTCGAAGAGCGACTGAAGAAGGTGCTGAAGGAAATCCGCACCCGCGGCGACATCATCCTGTTCATCGACGAAATCCATACACTCGTGGGAGCAGGAGCCGCAGAAGGTGCCATCGATGCGGCGAGCATCCTCAAGCCAATGCTGGCGCGCGGTGAACTGCAGACCATCGGGGCTACCACGCTCGAGGAATACCGTAAGTACCTCGAGAAGGACTCCGCCCTGGAGAGGCGTTTCCAGCCGATTCAGGTGGATGAGCCCACCATCTCGGACACCATCCAAATTCTCGACGGGCTGCGCGAGTCCTACGAGGAGCACCACAAGGTGCGCTTCACAGATGAAGCGCTGGTGTCTGCCGCGAACCTGGCCGATCGCTACATCGCAGACAGGTTCCTGCCGGACAAGGCGATCGACCTCATCGACGAAGCGGGCAGCCGGATGCGGCTGCGGCGCGCCGACCTGCCGGACGACATTCGTGAAATCGACGATCAGATCGGTGTGATCCGGCGCGACAAGCGGGAAGCCGTTCAGGCCCAGCAGTATGAGCGGGCTGCTCAGCTGCGTGATCAGGAGCGGACGTTGCTCGCCGATCGGGCGGAGAAGGAACAGGACGGCCAGGCAGTCGGTGAGGATTACTCCGCCGTCATCGGCGAAGAAGAGATCGCGGATGTGCTGGCGCAATGGACCGGGATTCCGGTGCATCGGCTCACAGACGAAGAGACCACCAAGCTGCTCGCAATGGAGGACGAACTCCACAAGCGGATCATCGGCCAGCACGATGCGATCCAGGCTGTGAGCCGGGCCATCCGCCGGACGCGTGCCGGACTGAAGGACCCGAAGCGTCCTTCCGGCTCTTTCATCTTCCTGGGACCGTCCGGGGTAGGGAAGACGGAGACGGCCAAGGCCCTCACCGAATTTCTCTTCGGCGACGAGAACGCACTCATTCAGATCGACATGTCTGAGTACATGGAGAAGCATGCAGTCAGCCGCCTGGTCGGCTCCCCGCCCGGGTACGTCGGCTACGACGAGGGCGGTCAGTTGACCGAGGCGGTACGCCGCAAGCCATTCTCAGTCGTGCTTTTTGACGAGATCGAGAAGGCTCATCCCGATGTGTTCAACATCCTCCTTCAGATTCTGGAAGATGGAAGGCTGACGGACGCGCAGGGTCGCACCGTCGACTTCAAGAACACCGTCATCATCATGACCTCGAACCTCGGGACCGCGGAGCTCAAGCGCAAAGCTATCGGTTTCATGCAGGACAGCGACGAGCTCTCCTACCAGCAGATCAAGGACAAGGTGATGGAGGCGCTCAAGCGTCAATTCCGTCCCGAGTTCCTCAACCGGATCGACGAGGTGATCGTCTTCCACGAGCTGACGCTTGACGAAGTCAAGGAAATCGTCGACTTCCTGCTCGGCAGGGTGCGGATCCAACTCGAATCGCAGGCGCTCGACATGGTGCTTTCCGAAGACGCCAAGGAGCTACTCGCCAAGAAGGGCTACGACCCTCAGCTTGGTGCCAGGCCCTTGCGCAGGGCGATCCAGCGATTGCTCGAGGACCCGCTGTCGGAGCGAGTGCTTCACAAGGAGTTCCCCGCTGGTTCGACTCTGTTGGTCGATGTCGACCCGGACGCGGAAGTTGACAGCCGCGAACTGCTCAGCTTCACCGCCATCGAGACGCCGGACCAGCCACCCGTGGAGCTCGCAGACCAGGGTTGAGGCCCCGGCGTTGCCTGCTCGGGCTTCGCTACCACACCCTCTGATCTGGCACCCTAAACAAGAGGGTCACTATCATGGCCTACGGTTCTCAACGGGACCCTGTGTTTTCACTAGAGGAGGAAACGTTTCCCATGTTTTCGAGAAGAGCAGCGCTCGTTGCGCTCATCGCAGCGTTCGCAATCATCGCTGCTGCCTGTTCGAGTGACAGCGATACCGGAGGCGTCTGTGAGGTAACGGATGTCGGCGGTGTCGATGACAAAGGCTTCAACCAGTCCGCCTGGGAAGGTGCACAACGCGCCGGAGACGAGTTCGACGTACGTTCTGTCGTGCTCGAGTCTCAGGCAGAGACCGACTACGCAGTCAACATCCAGTCGTTTGTTGACCAGGACTGTGACCTGATCGTGACGGTGGGATTCCTGCTCGGCCAGGCAACGAAGGAGGCAGCCAACGCCAACCCGGAGCAGCAGTTCTCCATCGTCGACTTTGCCTACGGCAATGAGGTAGATGAGAACTTCGAGGAGATCCTCGGCGACGACGGCAACCCGATCCCTGAGATCCAGAACGCCAACGTGAAGGGCCTCGTGTTCGGTACCGAGCAGGCGGCTTTCCTTGCCGGCTATCTGGCTGCCGGGATGACGACGACCGGCAAGGTCGGCACGTTCGGCGGAATCAACATCCCGCCGGTGACCGTGTTCATGGACGGCTTCGTCCAGGGCGTGGATCATTACAACACGGAGAAGGGCACGGCGGTAGAGGTGCTTGGCTGGGACCTCGCAACCCAGGACGGACTCTTCACGGGCAACTTCGAAAGCCTCGATGACGGCCGTGCCTTTGCACAGAACCTCGTCGACGAGGGCGCAGACGTTGTCATGCCGGTCGCGGGCCCGGTCGGCCTCGGCTCGGCGGCACTCGCGAGCGAGCTCGGCACGTTTGCCATCATCGGTGTCGACACCGACGGCGCGCTCGCGGATGAAGCCAACTCAGGGGTCTACCTGACCTCGGTGCTGAAGCGGATCGACAACGCGGTGTTCTCGGCTTCGGACGCGGCAGTCAACGACAACTTCAGCGATGCGTTGTACGTGGGCACCCTGGCCAACAACGGTGTCGGCCTGGCTGAGTACCACGAGTGGGCTGACCAGGTACCTGCCGAACTCACCGCGGAGATCGAGGCCCTCCGTCAAGCGATCATCGATGCAATCGTGAGCGTATCCGTCGGCGGCGCCGGCTGATCCGAGCTTGCCCGCATCGGCGTGCAACAAGAAACGAGCCCCCTTCTGCCGGAGGGGGCTCGTTTTGTTAGGCTGCCTGGCGCCAAGTCGATAGGGGGCACGTTGCAGCTCGAACTGATTGGCATCACGAAGCGCTTCCCCGGTGTGCTGGCTAACGATGACATCAACCTGGCAGTCGGTTCCGGCGAGATCCTCGGTTTGCTCGGTGAGAACGGTGCCGGCAAGACGACCCTGATGAACATCCTGTACGGCCTCTATTCGGCAGACGAGGGTGAGATCATCATCGACGGGGAGACCCAGCACTTCGAAGGACCGGGCGACGCCATCGCCGCAGGGATCGGCATGGTCCATCAGCACTTCATGCTCGTGCCGGTCTTCACCGTCGCCGAGAACGTGGTGCTTGGAGTGGAGCCGACGTCCGGCCCCGGTGTTCTCAATATGGAAGAGGCGCGTGAGGACGTGCGTCAGATATCGCAGCAATACGGACTCGAGGTCGATCCCGACGCGCTGATCGAGGATTTGCCTGTCGGTATTCAGCAGCGTGTGGAAATCATCAAGGTGCTCTTCCGGCAAGCTGAGATCCTCGTGTTCGATGAGCCGACCGCTGTCCTCACGCCGCAGGAGGTAGAGGACTTCTTCGGGATCATTCGTTCGCTGGAGGATGCAGGCAAAGGCATCATCTTCATCACGCACAAGCTCAAGGAAGTCCTCAACGTAGCGGACCGCATCGAGGTCCTGCGACGAGGCAAGGTGGTGGGGAGTGCGATTCCCGGTGAGATATCCGAGAGTGCGCTGGCCGAGATGATGGTCGGGCGGCCTGTCGAACTCGTAGTCTCCAAGGAAGAAGCGAAGCCCGCGGCGCCGGTGCTCGGGGTGCAGGATCTCGTGGTACTCGATGACCGGCTGCAGGCTTCCGTCAACGGCATCAGCTTCGAAGTTCGGTCGGGTGAAATTGTCGGCATTGCCGGGGTGCAGGGCAACGGCCAGACCGAACTCGTCGAGGCCCTCACCGGTCTGCGGACCCCGCTTTCGGGCCAGGTCACCATCGAGGGGAGAGACATGACGCGGGCCAGCCCGCGAGACATCCACGAGGCAAGTGTGGCGCATGTGCCCGAAGATCGGCAACGCAGCGGGCTCGTACTGTCGTTCGATGTGACGGAGAACCTGGTGCTCAACGGGTACTACGCCCCGCCGTACAGCACCGGTTTGCGGATGAATTGGGGCGAGGCCGCCACGGTCGCGGAGGGCCTGGTCGCCGAGTACGACGTGCGGACCCCGTCGGTGACCACGACCGCTTCCAGCCTGTCGGGTGGAAACCAGCAGAAGGTGGTCGTTGCCAGGGAGTTCTCACGCGACGTGAGACTGGTCGTGGCTTCGCAGCCGACCCGGGGTCTGGATGTTGGGTCGATCGAGTTCATCCACGAGCGGATTGTCGAGGAGCGCGACAACGGTGCCGCCGTGTTGATCGTCAGCACCGAACTCGACGAGATCATGGCGTTGGCCGATCGCATCCTGGTGATGTTCCGGGGTGAGATCGTCGGCGAGCGCAAGCCCGGAGACACGAGTAACACCGAATTGGGCCTGCTGATGGCGGGGGCAGGGACATGAGCGACGAGACTCCTCCGGCCGACGACGCGGCGCCAGATGAAGTCGAGGAAACCGAAATCGCCGAAGCTGAGGCATCCGCGTCTGAGACTTCACAAGCAGAGGCATCGGAGACCGCAGTAGCCGAGGGGGAAGAAGGTGGGTCCGACGGGGACGATCGTAAGAGGTTGTTCTTCGCAAACCTGACGGGAGTAGGCGGCGACTGGGTCTCGCTGTACGTGGTGCCGCTGCTGGCGGTAGTGACCGCCCTGCTCATCGGCGCCATCATCATTGCTTTCAGCGATCTCGATACGCTCCGTGAGTGGACCGATAGCCCCAGCGAGGCGATTGCGACCACCTTCACCACAATCGTCGACGCGTTCCGGTCGCTCTTTACCGGAGCATTCGGCAGCCCCAAGGCATGGTCCGAAACACTCACCAGGGCGGCACCGCTGATCTTGGCAGGGTTGGCCGTTGCGATTGGGTTCCAGGCAGGGCTCTTCAACATCGGCGCCAACGGCCAGATCCTCATGGGTGGCATGTTTGCCGTGGTGGTCGGCTTCTCGTTCAGCTTGCCCGCAGTCATCCACGTCCCGCTCGTGATCATCGCCGGGATGGTCGGAGGCGCCATCTGGGGCGGTATTCCCGGCTACCTACGGGCCCGAACCGGCGCTCACGAAGTCATCACCACGATCATGTTCAACTTCATCGCGCTGAAATTGGTCGATTACTGGCTCACGATCGACTTCTTCCAACTCGTGGGTCGAGACGATCCGGTGTCGAAGTCGGTGGAGACCTCCGCGCGCTACCCGAAGCTCCTGGGGTGGCTCGACTCGAGCCTGCGCCTCCACCTCGGCATTGTGATAGCGATTGGGGCGGCGATCTTCATCTGGTGGTTGCTGTATCGATCGACGCTGGGGTTCCAGTTCCGGGCGGTGGGAGCCAACCCGGACGCCGCCAAGTACGCCGGCATGAACGTGGCGTTCCTGACGATCGCGGTGATGGCGATTGCAGGTTCGATGGCCGGATTGGCAGGCGTCGACCAGGTGACGGGAACCCTGGGAAGGGCAACCCCCGGATTCGCCGGGGTCATCGGGTTCGATGCAATCGCGTTGGCGCTGCTCGCTAGGTCCAATCCGATCGGGGTGATCTTCGCCGGAATCTTGTTCGGGGGTCTGGCCGCGGGTGGCCAGGCGATGCAGGCATCCACGACGGTCGGAATCGACATCGTCACCGTGATCCAGGCGCTCATCATCGTCTTCATTGCGGCCCCGGCGCTGGTTCGCTCTATGTGGAGGCTGCCGGCGCCAACTGTGGAAGAAGGAGTACAGGTCACGAAGGGTTGGGCGACATGACGGCTCAGCTTGTCGCCACCGGAGAGATCCGGACTCCGGCAGAGATCAAGCGGGCCAGGATCCTGGGTGTCCTGTACTACCTCCTGGCCGGTTTCGTACTGGTCGTGTTCGGCTTCGGATCGGACGGCACCGCCGTCTTCGAGTTGACGCGCGATGCGGATCGCTTCTCCGGTTTCCCCGATCTGCACGTGCCGGCCCTGGCGTTCTCGTGGCTGGTGGCGTTCATCCTCGTGATGCTGGGAACGGTGCAGCTGCTGCGTGGCTTCGGGTCCAAGACGAACATCGTGCTGGCAATCGTCCTGCTGATGTTCGTGGTTGCTTTCCTGGCTTGGGCGGCCTCCGGGCAGTCCTTCAGCATGGTGGGCATGCTGGAAGAGACGGTGAAGAGGGCGGTTCCGATTACCTTCGGCGCGCTCGCCGGAGTCCTGTCGGAGACGGTGGCGGTGATCAACATCGGCATCGAGGGCATGCTGCTCTCCGGCGCGTTCGCCGGGGTGCTCGCTGCATCACTCTGGGGGTCTTTCGCCGGTCTCGTCGGCGCGACCCTCATCGGAGGTCTGTTGGCGGCTGCGTTGGCGGTGTTGGCGATCAAATACGCTGTGGATCAGATCATTGCCGGCGTGGTGATCAACATCTTCGCGCTCGGGATCACGTCGTTTCTGACCGGCCAGATCCTGGTGGAGAATCAGCAACTCAACAACTCCGGTGTCATGTCGCCGATGGCCATCCCGCTGTTGTCCGACATCCCACTGCTCGGGCCCGTGCTGTTCGATCAGAACATCTTCGTCTACATGATGTTTCTGACGGTGGCCGCGACGACCTTCGTCCTCTACCGCACCCGGTGGGGGCTGCGCGCTCGGGCGGTCGGCGAGCATCCGAAGGCGGCAGACACCGTCGGCATCAACGTCTTCAAGATGCGGTACGTCAACGTGATCGTCGGCGGCATGATCGCCGGCTTCGGAGGCGCCTATTTCACCCTGGGTTCAGTCGGCCGGTTCGACGAGAACATGACGCTCGGTCGCGGATTCATCGCCCTCGCCGCGATGATCTTCGGTCGGTGGAACCCGGTCGGAGCGCTGGGCGCGGCCCTGGTCTTCGGCTTTGCAGACGCGCTCCAGATCAAGCTCGGCACGCTTGGTACGCCGATTCCGTCTGAGTTCCTCGCCATGGCACCATATATCGTCACCGTGGTTGTGGTGGCGGGTCTGGTGGGCAAGTCACGACCACCTGCTGCAGACGGTCAGCCGTACATCAAGGAATAGCTGCTTCGGTGACTCCCGGCCGGTGTCGACGTGTCGGAACGACGTCTCCACGGCCGGCACTCTCCCGGTGTTCCACGGTCCTCGTTGACGTCCGGTCTGCCGTGCGGTGCTGCGGTAGTCGCGGCGTCGCTCAGCACGGCGAAAGACATGGCCAAACCCGAGGCCCTAGTTACCGGGGATCTGCCCGAAGAAGCTCACCTCGGCGAGGGCCAGTTCGTTGAACGGCGGCTGGTCGCCGGAAGCCTCGGCACCATACGTTGAGGTGATCTCGATTGTGAGAGTGCGCGTGGCGACGCTCGCTACCGGCACGATCTGGGGCCGGTTGCTGTCCTGGAGCTGGCCGGGAATGTCGAAGTTGAGGTCGTCGACGATGACTTTGTAGCCCTTGATCCGGTAGTTCTGCTTGAAACGATCGTCGTCAGGGATGTTGGCGATCTCGATTTCGGTGATGGCGACGGGTTGCGAGAACGTGAAGGTGATCGAACCATCCTCGCCACGGGAGCTGGCATCCTGCCACTCGGTGGTGACATCTCCGTCGATGAGGTTGCTCGCCGAGAACGATGCGTTGAGTTCGGAGCTGGCGGTGACATTGGTGGGCTGAATCCGGTCGATGGTGAGCGCTCGGGTGGTGGTGGGTTCGAGCGAAGTGGTGCTCGAGGCCGCTTCTGGATCCTCGTCACCACCGCCGAAGATGTTGATGACTACCGCGATCAACGCAACAACCAGCACGACGCCTGCCAGCACGCCGAGGGCGCGGACACCTGGTGTGGTCCGAACCATAGGGGGCGAAGCCACCGGGAGCGGGTCCTTGCCGAGACGCGCTCCGCAGGCCTCGCAGTGGCGGTTGTAGCCGGGGTTGGCAGTTCCACAGGAAGGACAAGCGACCGGAGCCACGGTTTCCTCCTGCGTGGGTGGTGGCGGCGGCGCGGGACGCGTCGGCTCCTGGCCCGCAGGTGGTGGGCCGTCTTCGAGTTCGAAGGGTTCGAAAAGGTCATCGAATGAATCGACGCCGTTCTTGTCGGCCAAGGATGCTCCTCATCATGGTCCCGGCAGCCCAATTCGCTCACGAGCCGCCGCTCGTGGGCCGGCGCTATTGTGCCACGGATGCCGGAATATCGCGCGCTAGCCGAGGCCGAGACGTGGAGCACCACGAATGTCGTGGCGTCTGTGATCCTGCTGGTAGTGATCGTGGTCGTCCTGGTCTGGCTCGTGCGACGCTACCTGGCGGACTGACACCGGCGCCTCGCCCGCGTTTCCTGCGAATCCGATGCCGCGACCGATTCGCGTCACACCTGCGCTCTACCTTGTGATCAGCGAGGAGAGAGGTTGCATTGGGCGCCACCAGCCACAAGAACGGGGGTCCTGTCAGCAAGCGTACGAGCGGGGCGATGGCCTACCGTTGCAGCTCCTGCGAGTACCGCTCCGGGCGCTGGATCGGGTTCTGCCCGCAGTGTCGGGCTTCCGGCTCGATGACAGAGCAGACGCCGGTCATCGCGGGTTCTCTGCTATCGGCCGAGCGGATCGATTCGTTCACATCGATTGACGATCGGCATCGCCCAACCGGCATCGAGCAACTGGATCGAGTGTTGGGCGGTGGCACGGTTCCCGGCTCGGCAATCCTGGTCGGCGGAGAGCCTGGGGTCGGGAAGTCGACGTTGCTGCTGCAGGTAGCGGCAGCCATGGCGGAAAGCGATCGACCGACGCTGGTGTCGTCGGCAGAGGAGTCGCGAGCCCAGATCGCGATGCGAGGCAGCCGCATCGGTGTCGGTGCTCGCAACGTGCTCCTGACATCATCGTCGAGCGTCGATGACGTCATCGCCACTGCGGAGGTGGTCCTCCCGGCGCTGGTGGTTGTGGACTCGATCCAGACCGTGATGGCCGGCGACACCGATGGGTCGGCCGGAGGCGTTGCGCAGGTTCGCGAGTGCGGGGCGCGACTGGTCGCCTATGCGAAACGCTCCGGAGTGCCTGTGGTTCTCGTCGGCCACGTCACGAAAGAGGGTGCGATCGCAGGACCGAGGGTGCTGGAGCACATGGTGGATGTTGCCTTGTACCTGGAAGGCGATCCGCGGCGCGGACTCCGGCTGGTGCGAGGTCTGAAGAACCGCTTCGGTGCCGTAAACGAGATTGGCTTCTTCGAGATGACGGAAACGGGTCTTGTCGGTCTGTCGGACCCGGCGCGAGCACTCGTAGATCACTGGGACCCGGACGTTGTCGGTACGGTCCTCTTCCCGTCGGTCGAGGGGAAGCGTCCAATTGTCGTGGAGGTGCAAGCGCTGGTTGCGACCGGCAAGTCGCCTTCCCCGCGTCGGAGCGTAAAGGGCATTGTCCCCGCCAGGCTTCATCAGCTGCTGGCGGTGCTCGATCGCCATGCTGGACTCTCGCTCGACGATAGGGACGTGTATGTCAGCGTGGTGGGTGGAATCCAGCTCCGTGAACCAGGGGCCGATCTGCCGCTGGCCCTGGCGCTGGCATCTTCTGCGCTGGATCTACCGGTATCGGGTGTCGCCGCGTGGGGAGAGGTTGGGCTTGCCGGGGAGCTACGGGCGGTGGCACGAAACGGGGAACGGTATCGGGAAGCAGAACGTCTCGGTATCAGCACCACGATCGGAGCAGACGCCGACCTTCGCACCCTGGCGGAGGCGATGCAGGCCGTCGGTCTCAGCGGCGGCACCAGGGAGCGAGCCTCCATGCTGCGAGCTGGCTGACGGGGTGCTGTCCGGGAAGTCTCCCTGCCTGCAACGGACACGTCCCGAACCCACCCCGAGCCCGCAGGTCGTCTCTCCGGAGGTGCCGCGGTGTCGTGCGGAGGGACTGCATGGAAACCCAGTCTTGAACAATCCAGCTAGTAACGTCTGGCAACAATGGCACCGTCTCCACGCATCGGGTCCGACATCCGCAGCAGCTTCGCCCCAGGCACGGTGCTGCGTGATGCTGTCGACATGATCGACAGGCAGGGAACCGGTGCACTGATTCTGATCGGCACCGGCCGCCAGGTGGATGAGGTCAGCACCGGTGGGTTCTTCTTGAAGCATGCCGAACTGACCGCCCAGCGTCTTGCCGAACTGGCGAAGATGGACGGCGGCATCATTGTCGACGCGGCTGGGAACCTGATTGTTCGGGCCAATGTCCACTTCATGCCGGACGCCACGATCGCTACCAGGGAAACCGGAACCCGATTCCGTACGGCGGAGCAACTGGCCCTGACAACCGATTGTCCCGTCCTTTCGGTGAGCGAAGAAGGCCGCAGCCTGGCGGTGGTCTACTCGGGTGGGGGCCCGTATGTGCTGCGTGACCCCGCCGAGTTGCTGGCAGAAGCCAATCAAATGCTGGCGTCCACCAGCAGGATCCGGGCCAGGCTGGAAGAAGCGAAGGATCGACTCACGAGACTCGAGGTCGACGATCTCGTCACCGTCCACGACGTCGTTCTCGTGTTGCAGCGGGCAGTCCTCGTCCATCGTTTCTCGGAGGAAGTGGAAGACCTTCTGGTAGAACTCGGGGGAGAGGCTCACCTCATCGAGTTGCAGATCGCAGACCTGCTCGACGGTGTCGATGACCTGACTCGGCTCGTGTATTCCGACTACGCCCGGCGGCGCGGCGCTTCTGTGAGGACGATGGCTACCCGTCTCGCACGGTTGGAGACCCAGGTGCTTTCAGATGGGAGCCGCATCGCCGAAGCACTCAAGCTGGACGAGTTGGAAGCGCCGGCACGCCCACGCGGCATTCGTACCCTTGCCGGCGTCCCGCGGCTCCCGGAAGCAGTCAAGGACGCGCTCATCGATCACTTCCGTGATTTCCAGCGATTGATCCATGCCAGCGTGGGCGAACTCGACGAAGTGGAAGGGGTGGGCACCGCTCGCGCCCAACAACTGCGCACCTACTTCGATCGGCTCTACCAGAGCGGATCCATCGTTCCTTAGGATGGTGCCCCTCTTGCCCCTGCCCTGGGCGGGTGCCACGCGCCTTCACCACGGTCTTCTACCTTCCGTCGGACTCCGTCATGTGCACTCGGCCGGGCCTTCGTGGACGATCGGCGGTTCGTTGGCCGACTTCCGGTACAATGCCGCCCTCCCCCGACCCCAGAGAGATCGTGCCTGCAAAGAAGACAACATCGACGAAGGCGTCGACGCGTACAGCAACCCCGGCGAAGACGGCCGCAAAGAAGCCGGCGGCCAAGAAGGCGGCTGCCACGAAGACCGCGGCTAAGAAGGCTCCGGCCAAGAAGGCTCCGGCCAAGAAGGCTCCGGCCAAGAAGGCTCCGGCCAAGAAGGCTCCGGCCAAGAAGACGGCTGCCAAGAAGCCGGCGGCCAAGAAAACGGCTGCCAGGAAGGCGGCTGCCAGGAAGCCGGCGGCCAAGAAGGCGGCTGCCAAGAAGACCTCGGCTAAGCAGGCTCCGGCCAAGAAGGCTCCGGCCAAGAAGACGGCTGCCACGAAGACCGCGGCCAAGAAGGCTCCGGCCAAGAAGGCTCCGGCCAAGAAGGCTCCGGCCAAGAAGACGGCTGCCACGAAGACCGCGGCCAAG
>CAYNHF010000028.1:0-90609 GCA_964397045.1 uncultured Acidimicrobiaceae bacterium
CCCGAGCACATCGGTCAACGCCGCCTCAACCCGCCCGGCGGTTTCACGATCGCTGATCGCGATCGCGCTCGGGCCGGCGCCACTCCAGGCGGCGTGGAGTGCCCCGTTCTCGTAGGCGGCGGTCATCAGCGCGCCCGTGACGGGAGACAGCTCTGCGCGCGGGCTTTCATGGAGTTCATCACCTGCGGCCGCGGCGAAGGCCGCAGCCGAGCCGGTGCGCAGCCCTTCGATGAGAAACACCACACGAGCCAGGCTTCGGGAGACAATCGCGCGGTCAAGCTGCGGAGGGAGCGCGCTGCGGGCCTTGGGTGTCGCCAGCGACGTCTCAGGAATCGCGGCAGTGAAGACCAGACCCGGATCTACCTCCAACCTGCGGAAGGCAGCGGCCGTGGCCACGACGCAACCCCCATACACCGCAGCCGCGGCGTTGTCATAGTGCCCCTCGATGTCGCCTACATACTCGAGAAGCTGCTCCGATTGCGGTTCCGTGCCGTTGGCCCGTAACGCGGCCGCGGCAACCGCGGTGATCACCGCGGCGCTGGATCCGAGACCGCGGGTTCGCGGGATCTGGTTGACGATGCGGATGGCCAGCGGTCGCGCTCCGGCAATCGCCGCAGCTTGCACCACGAGAGAGTCGTCATCCGGCTCGTAGGTGTTGCCTTGTTCGGTGATCGACCAACGGTCTGCGAGCTCTGCCTCCGCCCGACATCTCAATTCGAAGGCGATCGCCAAGACGTCGAATCCCGGCCCGAGGTTGGCGGAAGAAGCCGGAGCCGTCGCGATTGCCTTCATGCGGGAACGGAGGCGGAGCGCGAGATCATCGCGCCGGATTGTACGCGGGCTTCACGGAGTGATCTCGAGAATGCGGGAGCGCCCGAACAACGCAGGCACTGCCAGCCCCATCCGCGCCCACAACGCCGGGGGAAGGCCGAGGTCTGCGAGGTACAGCGGCCGGACGTTGCGCAGCCCTGCCTTAGGCAGCGCCAGCGTGAGGGTGACCGCGCGAGAGAGACCGCCGATTTCGCCGTGGCCGGAAGGAAAGTCGAGCGACACGACGAAACGGGCGGACACGGCTTCGACCAACTCTGCAGCGCGGCCCCGCAACGGACCTGACAGTCCGTAGCCGACCAGCGCATCGACAACGACCGGCGCATCCCCGGGGTCGATACCGGTCTCCACTCTCATCGCCTGGAGCGTCGCCAGGTGGTGACGTGCTGCCGGGCCGGGCCGATCGCTCGCCAACACAATGCTCACCTCGCGGCCCCGGTTTGCGAGATGTCGTGCGGCACAGAGGCCGCCGCCACCGTTGTTGCCTGCGCCTGCAAGGACAACAACGCGTCCCTGTGGTGCCAACCGATGGGTGAGTTCCGCCAGCAATGATCCGGCGTGTTCCATCATCTGCAGCAGATCGATGCCGAAGTCCTCGACCGCGAGGCGATCGGCTTCGACCATCTGCTCCACCGTGAGCCACGGCAGTGATGCCGCGGCCACCGAGGGGTAGGTCGGCTCTGGGCGGGTAGCGATACGGGGGCCTCCTGTAGCGTGCCCCGCAGCCTATCCGTCGGATTGGGGATTGCGCCGCTCGCTGGCGGGCACGGCCAGGTCGCCAAACTCGTCTGGAACGAACGTCCCGGACTTGCTGAGCAGAAGCGAGCCGGGCCCGACCGAGTTGCGTCCGAACCGGTCCCGCAAGTCGTCGATGGCCTGGTCGAGTCGTTCCCTTTTGATTGCGGCGATCGATCCGGTCAATCGAACCTCCTCTCGCGACTCGGCGGCAAACGGCAGTTCGAGCTGGATGTGGGGTGAGTAGCTCAGCTTCGAGAGGCTGATTCCGAGCAGGCGCAACCCGCGACCGGTTGCTGTTGCCTCCATGGCCTCGTCCACCAAATGAACCGCGGTGCGAAAGATTGCCTCGGTGGTCCCGATAGGGGCCCGGAGGGTGACCGCGTGGGTGTGGGTCTCGAAGTCCGCGAAGCGCACACGTACCGTCACTGTTCGCCCCGCACGCTGCTTGCTGCGCAACCGCCTGCCTACCCGATCCGCCAGCCGCATCAGCACCTTGCGATGTTCGGCCGGATCTCGCGAATCACGTCCGAAGGTGCTCGAAGCACCGACGGAACCGGCCCTGCTGTGACGAACCACCGATCGGGGGTCGCGATTGAACGCAAGATCGTGAAGGTGCTTGCCTGCGTGGGCTCCGATGCGGCTTCGTAGGGCATCCCGTGGAGTCGCCGCGAGTTCTCCGATGGTGAAGATGCCCATCTCGTGCAGTTTGGCGCCGGTAGCGGGTCCGACGCCCCACAGCCGACTCACCGGAAGGGGATGGAGGAAATCCAACTCATCTCCCGGAGCCACCGCGACGAGCCCATCCGGTTTCGCCACCTGACTTGCCACCTTGGCGAGGAACTTCGTTGGCGCACACCCAACCGAGACCACCAGGCCCGTCTCCCGCAGCACCGCCTGGCGCACCTGCCTCCCGATTTGCTCCGCGGGACCTAGGAGGTGCTGAGACCCCGTCACGTCCAGGAACGCCTCGTCGATCGACACCTGCTCGACGTGTGGCGTGACGTCCGCGCACAGGTCCATCACCCGGTCGCTCAACTCGACGTAGTTTCCGAAGCTGCCGGATACCACGATCAGCCGCGGGCACAGTCGCTTTGCCTTGCCGACCGGCATCGCAGATTGCACCCCGAACGCCCTGGCTTCGTAGCTGGCGGCCAGCACCACCCCGCCACCGACGGCGATCGGCTTGCCTCTCAGTTCAGGCCGGCGCAGCTGTTCTACCGATGCGTAGAACGCATCGAGGTCCACATGCAGTATGGAACGCGGCGCCTGCCCCATGCCGGCATCGTCGCGCCCGGCTGTGACAGAAACAGACGGGGCGGAGTCCTGTCGTCGGCCACCCCTGTCAGTCCCGGACGTAGCTGAGGCTCCCCGGAACCCAGGCTGGGGCTTGCCTGCTCATGGCTGCGAGACGTTGCCACTCGAAGAAAGCTCCCTCGTCGCCACAGAGGTCGGGCCAAGCTCAGTCCACCCATACGAGCCCTGACTTCCCCCCACCACGCCGGGTACTGCATACCTGCTCATATGACGCTGATTGAGGTGGAGCGCCTCAGGTCACGACCCGGTCTCGGGTCGGGTCATGATCTCCCACAGATGTGGATCGGGTCCACCCGTGAAGTAGAGACCCCGGCCGCCTCGTCGGGTGTTGATCGTCCCGTCTTCCGCCGAACTTGGCCCGCTCCCGTAACTGACTCCCTCGGCCTCAATTCGGCTGTAGATGGCGTCGAACTCTTCCTCGCTGACCAGGAACGCATAGTGAAGTGAGTCGACGTTGCCTGCGGCGGCGAAGTCAAGCGTGAGTTCGTCGTTCACCCTGACCGGCGCGAAGTAGTCAGCCCCTTCGTAGGGCAGATCGAACATCCGAGCGAAGAAGTGGGCCGCCGCATCCTTGTCATGGGATGGGACGATGGTGTGGTCGAGCGTGATGGACATCGGCGTGCCTCCAGTCGGCGCTGCGGGCATGAGCATATCTGCAGGCGGGGGAAGGGACCATGAGGCTGCTGAACTCGAGGCAGCGTATGCGCGCCGTGAGGCTGGCTTCACACCAGCCCAACAACTCGAGGATCCGGCAAGTAGCGAGCCTTCTGCTCCGCGACCGGTAGGCCGACACGTCAGGTAGCGCCCAAGTGCCGATCTGTGCGGCTGGCTTTCAGTTGCCGAGCGGGAGGACATTTCGGCTCGATGACCCAACCCGGAGGAGCACACACCACCACCGACCCACTCAACTGGCTGTATTTGGCATCCACGTTGTTAGTGGAACGAAGGCTTGAGCCTCCTCGTGGATGGTGCTGGAACTGACCGATGGGCCTAGGGGATAACGCTTGCGGGCGGGCGGTACACGTCCTCTGGATTCGCGGGATACGCCTCGCAACCGAGCAATGCCTCACCAACCTCCTTCAGGCCGGCCGAAAGCCAGGCATCGATTGCAAACCCGCCCCCGCCGGTTACCGGATCCAGCTCGGCCTTGAAGTCGTCACACACCTGTATGTCGGCGACGAGCGCTGCTCGGTATGCGGCCATTTCGGCGCTCGCAGAGAGTTCCTCCCAGTCCGCCGCGGAGCCGGCTCGGGCGGCCAGGGCATCAAAGGGGAGCTCGCGAAAGAAGAGGTGATGGAGTTCGGCGACCTGGTCGGGAGGCTCGATAGCTTCAATCGCCGCCAGGGCCTCGACCTGGATCGCGGCGACACGTTCCAGTGCGACCTGCAGGTCCTGCGGGGTGAAATCGCTGAGCTGGGCCCCCTCGGCGACGAACACTTCACCCTGCGGGCTGGCGACGATTGCCTCGTACTCTGCGCCTGCCTGGTTCACTACGGCGTTGAGGTCCTCGACGTACTCATCCAGCGGCTTCTCGCCGCTACCACACCCACTCACGACGACGGCAATGACCGCCAGGCACATACCAGGCCAAACGCGACGCACGATCTCCTCCAGTGTGACCGCCGATCCTTCGCCCAACTTCTATACCGGCGGCGCTGAACTCGCCAGGGCCGATCGGACACTTGAGGATCCGTGCAATCCTGGACCGGGTCCGCCGGAGCAAAGGGCATCCAGCGGTCGTTGCCGGCGAAACGCTGCTTCGGAAGCCCTGCAACGGTGGACGAGGAGACGAGGGAGGCTGACCTACGGACCAGGGGTCGCCAGTGGGCGAAAGAGGTCTTCGGGATTCTCCGGGAACGATTCACACCCAAACCCGGCGTCAACAATCTCCCTCAACTCGGCGGAAAGCCAGGCGTCGATCGCGAAACCTTCCCCTTCCGCCGTGGCGTTCAGTTCGGCCTGGAGGTCCCGGCACGCTTGTTTGTCTTGTGCGACCTGCGCCCGGTAGGCAGCCATCTCCGGCGTTCCGGATAGCTCCTCCCAGTCCGTTGCGGTCGCTGCCCTTGCGGCCAGCGCCTGGTCGATCGAAATGAAATCGAACCTGAACATGAGGCCGTGGAGGTCGGCGACCTGATCCGGGGGCTCGATAGCATCGCCTGCCTTCTTGACTTCGAGCTGCATCTCCGTCGTGCGGTCGAGAGCCACCTGCAGGTCCTGTGGGGTGTAGTCGCTGAGTTCAGACCTCTCAGCGAGGAGAATTCGCCCGGACGGGCTCGTAACGATCGCCTGGTATCGCTCGACAGTCTGGTTCACCATGGCGTTGACGCTCTCGACGTACGCTTCCAGCGAAGTCTCGTCACCCCCGCCACATCCCACAGCCAACAGGCTGACCAAGCAGATTCCAGCCAAAGCGCGACGCACTGCAGTCCTCCACTGTGGCCGTCGGTTCACATCACTCTCAGACCCCAGTCGACACCCCGCCAGGGCCGATTGGCCGTTCTCCTTCACCTTCCCAACGAACGCCGGAAGAGGTCAGCTGCCGGTCGAGGTAGAGCACGCCAACCCCAGCGAAGAACACGCCCAAGCCTCCGAAGAAGTAGATAAAGAACTGATTCACCCACCACGCCGACTCTGCCACTGCAGCCTCCTGAGTTTCGAGATGCCGTCCACAGGGAGGGTCACCGAACGCCGGCGGCTTCACTAGAAGCTTTTTGCTGGATCCTGACTGAATGACACAGTCGATCAGGCTGCCGGCAGGTCGACATGAGACGTCGGGGCGAACGCGGTCTCCGCGAACACCCCGAATGCAAGCGCGCTGGCAATGTGCCACAAGCCGTGAAGTTGAATCGGTCCAGCCGGATCACACAGCGGCCGCCCGGTCTGGCCGAGCAGATAGGAGGCGCCGGCAATCAGAATCAGCCCGCCCATCAGTCCGTAGAGGATCAACCGGGACCGGCTGATGGGTCCCGCCTTCAGGTCCCGGCGAAACACGACGATCTCCGCCACGACCGCGCCCATCAAGAACACCGCCGTCACCGGTCCGCTGGCGTCGGGAAACGCCTGGAACACCGGCCACAACGCAGCAATGACGACGAAGAACAGCACCAGCGAAGCCGTCCGCATCCGAGGCGAAATCACCGCCAGGTCATAGAGCACGACGAACAGCGCCGCCGCGGCGATAGGGAGGTCGTGAGCCGTCTTCGCCCACTCCGGCATTGTGCCGTGAAAAGCAACACTCCCCAACCCAACGAAGATGAGCGTGCTGCCGAAGATGATCGGACCCCAGCGTCGCTCGCCGGACGATCTGATCGCCTGCAGCATCACGAGGGCACCAACGATCACATACGCGAAGCTGCTCAATGCGTTGAACGGTTGGGCGAGGAAGCCGTCGCCGATCGCCTCGCAATCGGAGGCTCCGATCTGGGCAAGTAGGTGGATCTGGGTCACAACACCGCGGCGAATCGCCGGCGCCGGAATAGCCAGAAGCGGAGCAGGAATGGACACGAGCGCATCGGGGCATGATATGCCCGACCCGTTCGTCTGCGGCCTGACTAATCGCCGAGACCGAGCGAAGCTACCTCGTCGCGCCAGCGATGCTCGTTCTCTGCAATGAACCGGGCACACTTCGGACCATCGATCGAAGACTGACCCGCGATTCCCTGTGGGCAGGCCCGCTGGTAGTCGATCCTGGCGTTCGCCCGTGCCCACTCTTCGATCGCCTCCTCTGCTACCTGCGAGGAAGGGATCCAGACCGGAGCCGCAATTACGTACCCGTCGCGCACCCGGAAGGTGGCGCGATTGAGATTGGTGGACGTCACTCCGGCTGCTGCCACGATGATGTCCGTGACGCTGACATCACACGCCACGAAGGTGCCGAGCGAGGCAGTCTCGGCCCCGACTTCGCACTCGAGCGGTGTCACCACACGTTCGAGCCAGCGAGCCGCTTCGACCTCTCCAGGGGATGCGAATGGATTGTCGAATGCGTCACCTGCCATCAGTGAAGCCATTCGCTCGTAATCGAACGTGTTACGGGCATCCCACCACGCCGCCACCACCTCGACTGCGTCTTGACCGACGTCCGGTGGTCGGCCCGCCGCGGTACCCCCGGCAGGCCCGGTGCAGGCCACCAACACCAGAGCTACTGCAGCCACCCATGGAGCTGTGTGACGAACGATGACCACCTCCCAGCCGTCTGGTCGCACACCGAGGAGACGATCGCCGCCACCGTGCGGGTGACACGCGCCCTGCGACCTTCCGTCCTGCCCAGGTCTACTCTGGCTGCATGGTGATGTATGAACTCGAAGATCCCGGTGCCCTCACGGCACCTGCCCTCCTCGTTGCCTTCGAAGGCTGGGTGAGCGCAGGATCGGCGGGAACGGCCACGATCGACCATCTGGCAGGCGACGGACCGGTGGTCGCGACCTTCGACGGCGACCGACTCTTCGACTACCGCGCGAACCGCCCCGTTGCCGACTACCTCGAGGGGGTACTGACAGAACTCTCGTTCCCGGAAATCACGTTGCGGCGCCGCACCCTCGGAGACCGTGATCTGCTTCTACTCAGCGGAACGGAGCCCAACTGGAACTGGCAGGCACTCGCCGGCGAGGTCACAGACCTGGCGGAAGGTCTCGGGGTCATCGAGCACGTCTCGCTCGGTGGAATTCCGTGGGCTGCACCCCACACGCGACCAACGTCCATCGTGGAAACCGCCTCGGCGCCCGAACACCTCAGCGCGGATGCGGACCATCCCGAGGGTCGCCTCCGGGTCCCGGCTGCTGCGGTGTCCGCCATCGAACGCTCCATGATCGATCGCGGCGTGCCCACCTTCGGCTTCTGGGCCAGGGTCCCGCACTACGTCGGCACCACCTATTCGCCTGCGGTGGTAGCCCTCGTCGAACGCGTCAGCACCCACCTGGGGGTCAGCGTGCCGTTCGGCACGTTGCTGGACCAAGCAGCCGAACAACGGGGAGTCCTGGACGACCTCATCGAAGACCAACCTCAGGCGCGGGCCATCGTCGAGCAGCTCGAAGCGCTGGTCGACCAGGAGGGCAACATATCCGGCCAGGAGCTCGCAGCCGAAATCGAGCGCTTCCTCGCCGACACCACCCCCGACGAAGGATTCAGCGGCTAGCCGGAGCGCCCATCGCGGCAGGTCCATTCGGGCCTACGACTGCTCTTCGATCCAGTCCAGGAATGCCTGTGCCGAAACCGATCCGTCTGCCGGTTCGCCCGACTCGACGAACCGCGCCAGCGCGGCCTTCAGTTCGGCGGAGGTCCAGGTGACCGGTTTGGGCATCGCATCACCCATCACCGCAACGGCAGCCTCGATCGAGAAGCGCCCGGCGGTCACCTCTCGGCCGACCACCACACCGCCGAGCCGCTTCCCATCGACCTCGAGGCGCAGGAGCGTCTGCAGATCGTCGAGATCACGCACCCCTCCGGCGGCGATCACAGGCTCGTCTACCAGAGATAACGCCAGGCTGAGCGCGTCGAGGTTGGGGGGTTCCGAAAGAGCATCGCGCCCTACCTCGGCAATCATGAATCCGGCTGCTCCGGCGGAAGACAGTTCGATCAGGGCTTCTTCGAGGTACCTTCCGCTGTTGGCGGTCCAACCCTGGATCGCCAGTTCCTCGTTCTCTGCCACGTCGAGACTGACGACGATCCGGCCCGGGTGCTCGCGGCACAACTCCCACACCATCACCTGTTCGATGATCGCGGCGGTGCCCATCGCCACCCGCCACGCCCCGGCTCCCAACAGCCGCTCTACCTCGACGGCCGACCGGACTCCGCCGGCAACCTGCACCGGGATATCGACCTGCTGGATGATCTCCTGCACGAGCGGACGGTTGCGGTAATCACCGTGAGCCGCCGCGTCTAGATCCACAATGAGGAGACGGTCGACCCCCTTGGCGAGCCAACCCCTTGCTCTTTCGAGCGGATCGGCGTCGAGAGCGATGGCATCGGCGATCCTGCCTCGCGGCAGGCGAACTGCACGGCCATCGAGAATATTGACACGGGCGTAGAGATCCATACACCGATCGTACTGCTTGAAGGCCCTGCTCGGGCCCGGGGCGGTCATCACCACCGAGTAGACGACCCAGGCGGCCGAGACGAGACTGCGATTCATGAAGCCCTACTCGGAGCTCACCACCCAGGGCCGGGCCGGCCGAGCGCGGCAACTCGTCGACCTTGCGTTGCCTGCCTACGGCCTGGAAGGCAGCCGAATCCGCTTCCTCGCTGCCGACTGGAACTTCCAGTTCCGCATCGACACACCGAACGGCAAGCGATATGCAATGCGGGTGGGGGATCCGGCCGAACACCCGGCGCCGCACACCTTGACCGAGGTCGAGTGGCTGCTCGAACTGGGCCGTGCCACCGATCTCAACCTCGTCCAGCCGGTCTCACGCCGCGACGGGTCATACCTGACCACCCTCGAAGTCGAAGGAATCCCAGGCCCGCGCTCTCTCGTGCTCTTCACCTGGGTACCCGGAGTGCCGCTGGAAACCCAGCTTTCCGTGGAGGCCTACAGCCGCTTCGGAGCCGCGGAAGCCGTCCTGCATCAGCACCTCAACCGGCCGCCGGCACGCAGGGACCTCATGGCTTGGGACCGCGTCTACTACTGGCCGGAGGAACTCGTGATCTATGACGAGGACAAGGCGGCCCTGTTCCCACCACGGCGCATGAAAGTGATTCGCGAGACCGAGCGGCTGGTCGCCGCTGAACTCCAAACGCTCGCCGGAGGACCCACCCCACCCCGGCTGATTCACGGGGATCTCCATTACTGGAACGCCCACATCCATCGATCCGACATCTGGTTATTCGACTTCGAGGATGTCATGGCCGGATATCCGGTGCAGGACATCTCGATCACCCTCTTCTACGGCAGAGACCGCGACGACTACCCCCAGCTGTTCGAGAGTTTCCGCTCCGGATATGAATCGGTGGCCCCATGGCCGGCCCGAAACAATCGGCAGCTCTTCACGCTCATGGCGGGAAGAACCCTCACCTTCATGAACTACATGGCGCTCAATGACTCTGATCCCGAACCGTTTCTGACCAAGACAACCACCCGTCTGGAAAGATTCCTCAGCGGTTCGCCGATCGTTCCATAGCCGCGATCACCAGATGGCGACAATGTCACCGTCCTCACGCAGCATCGTCTCCCCCGATCCCGGAGGAAACGCCTGCCGGAACGGGGCGAAGTTGCTGAGCGGTCCATTGCAGCGGAAATGGGATGGGGAGTGCGGGTCGGTCTGCACGAGGAGTCGCAACCGCTCTTCGGTGTAATTCTGGCGCCACACGGTGGCGTACGCGAGGAAGAAACGTTGCTGAGGGGTGAGACCGTCGATCTCCTCGCCTGCCTGCCCATCGAGCGCTGCGCCGAGAGCCGCGTAGGAGATTGTCACCCCGCCCAGGTCTGCGATGTTCTCTCCCAGCGTGAGTTGGCCGTTGACGTTGAGGTCGGCCGCAACCGGGTAGTCGTCGAACTGGTCGACTACCACCTGGGCCCGTGCTTCGAATTCGTCGCGGTCCTCTTCGGCCCACCAGTTGCGCAGATGCCCGGTGGAGTCGAATCGGCTTCCCTGGTCGTCGAACCCGTGGGTGATCTCATGGCCAATGACGGCGCCGATGCTTCCGTAGTTCACGGCGTCATCCCCGTCTGGATAGAAGAACGGCGGTTGCAGGATCCCAGCAGGGAACACAATCTCGTTGCGCAGCGGGTGGTAGTACGCGTTGACGACGTGTGGCGCCATCGCCCACTCCTTCTCATCCACCGGCTCGCCCAGCTTCTTCAGTTTTCGATCGAACTCGAAGGCGGCCGCTCGTACCCGGTTGGCCACATACGGGCCTCGGTTCACTACCAGCCCCGTGTAGTCCCGCCACTCGTCCGGGTAGCCGATCTTGTAGGTGAAGCCCGCCAACTTCTCGAGCGCTTGCTCCTTGGTGGTTTCGCCCATCCAGGAGAGCGAACGAATCGACTCCCCCATCGCCACCAGGAGACCATCCACCAGTTCCTCACAGCGGGCTTTCGCATCCGGGCTGAAAGCCGCAGCAACGTAGAGTTGGGCCACCTGCTCCCCGATGTCGGATCCGGCCGCGGCCAATACTCGCTTCCAACGGTCCTTCTGCTCCTGCTGACCTCCCAGGACCGTTCCGTAGAACCGGAAGCCCTCCTCTTCGAAGGCCGCGGGAAGCGCAGACGCAGTCGCCCGAACCAGGTGCCACCGCAGGTAAGCACGAACAGTTGCCGCGGGAGCCACCGTCAACAGCGAGTCGAGCGCAGCGAAGAACCGCGGATTGTCGATGTTGACCTGCGCCGGCGTTGCACCAAGTTCGGAGAGATACAGGTCAAGTCGCAGGTCGGGAGTCAGCTCGGCAAGCTCTTCCATGGTGTGCTTGTTGGTAGTCAATTCGACATCGCGCAACTGAGTTGCGGTGAGTGAAGGCGAGGCCAGCGACGTCTCAAACCCAACGATGGTGGCCGCGTCTCGAGCCGCCTGATCCGCGACCACCCCCAGATTCACGAGCTGCGCGGCGATGTGCTCCTCGTACTGCTCGCGCAACTCCACCGACTGTTCGTCATCACGCAGGTAGTAGTCCCGCTCCGGCAGCCCGAGGCCGCCCTGACCGACATACAGCAGATTCGCCACACTGTCCTCGAAATCAGGCGCCACGTAGGCGCCGAACAGCACCGAGATGCCGTTCCGGTGCAGGATCGGCAGCGCATTCTGGATCCCATCAAGGCCCTCGACGGCATCGATGGCATCCAGCAGTGGCTGGAGCGGTGCCAGTCCCGCCGTCGCGATCCCCGCAGTGTCCATGCCGGAGGCGTAGTAGTCGCCCACCATTCCCTCCGGGCTGTCAGCCGGAGCGTCGCCGGCGGCCGCTGCCTCCTCGAGGAGCCCGTGGAGGAGATCCTCGTTGCGAGTCAGCACTTCGTGGAAGGCGCCCCACGCCCCGTATTCGGGAGGGACCGGGTTGCCGTCGAGCCAGCCGCCGTTGGCGTACCGGTAGAAGTCTTCAGTCGGTTCCATCTTCAGGTCCATGAGTGCCGCGTCGAGCGGCGCAGTCGTATCAGGCATGACCGCACGCTACAACGTGCCGGGCTATCTGGGGTCACCGCAGGTGGCCCGACCCGGTACGCTTCCGGCCATGGCAATGGCGCGACGACTCCAGCCCTTCGGTGAAACCGTGTTCGCCGAAATCACCAGGATGGCAGACGATCACAATGCGATCGACCTCGGGCAGGGGTATCCCAATTTCGATGGCCCGGAGTTTGCCAAGCTCGCCGCAGTGGATGCCATCGAGGCGGGGCACGGCCAGTACGCCCGCAGTTCCGGCCTGTTGCCCCTCGTGACGACCCTGGCAGCCAACTGGACGAAACGCACCGGCCTGGCTGTCGACCCCATCACCGAGGTGACCGTCACCTCCGGCTGCACCGAAGCACTGGCAGCCACATTCCTCGGTCTGTTCGACCCGGGGGACGAAGTAGTC
This sequence comes from uncultured Acidimicrobiaceae bacterium, assembly GCA_964397045.1. Classification (GTDB taxonomy): domain Bacteria; phylum Actinomycetota; class Acidimicrobiia; order Spongiisociales; family UBA5794; genus CAYNHF01. The sequence continues at coordinate 12,376 of CAYNHF010000028.1, forward strand.
CTCATCGAGCCAACCTACGATGCATATGTGGTCGATGCAGCCCTGGCGGGAGCGGTGCCCCGCTACGTGACCCTCCGCCCTCCCGCCTTCGCCGTGGACCCGGACCAGATCCAGGGTGCAATCACCTCTCGCACCAGAGCCATCGTCGTCAACACACCACACAACCCGATCGGCAGGGTCTACACCCACGAGGAACTCGCCGGCATCGCGGCGCTCGCTATCGAGCACGACCTCATCGTGATCGCAGACGAGGTGTACGAACACATGGTCTACGACGGAGCGCACATCTCGATCGCCACCCTGCCCGGCATGTGGGAACGCACCATCACGCTTTCGTCGTTCGGCAAGACTTTCTCACTGACCGGCTGGAAGATTGGCTGGGCTATTGCCCCGGAACACCTGACCGCAGGGATCAGAGCGGCCCACCAGTACATCGCCTTCGCCAGCGCTACTCCCCTCCAGCACGGGGTGATGGTCGCGCTGCAAGCAGGCCCGGAGTACTACGAGGCGCTGGAGCGGGCGTATCGGGAGCGACGCGACCTACTGGCAGCCGGACTGACCGCCGTCGGCTTCGAGGTCTTCGTGCCGGAGGGCACCTACTTCCTGCTTGCCGATCACACCCCGTTCGGCTTCGCGGACGACGTCGCGTTTGTTCGCCACCTCATCCGCGATGCCGGAGTGGCCGCCATTCCGCCTTCGGCCTTCTACCACCGTAAGGTAGACGGTGCCACTTTCGTCCGGTTCGCCTTCTGCAAAGACCTCGACACCCTGGCCTTGGCGCTCGATCGATTGAGCGCGCTGCCGGCTCCCTGACGAAAGTCTTCAATTCGCCGCTGGGAGTGCTTCGACCACTGCGAGCGTTGCGTCGATGATCAGCTGTTGTTGTTGTGAGCGCGAGATGGTCGCGGGGTTGTCGCCTCGCTGGCTGCCGTACCAACCGAACTGCGCATGATTACCGCCGCCGATGGCGACGAACCTCGTGTCTGCGGGCAGACGATCTCGTGAGGCCTCGATTTCGTCGATGCTGGTGAGTCCATCCCGTGTGCCAAACACCGAGGTCGTCACGCCGGGCCAGGTTCTCAGATCGACTGAGTTTTCCGGATACGCCGCCCAAAGCACCAAACCTCCGACGTCCTGCGGATGCTTTGACACATACCGGGCCGCCATGCTGCCGCCGAGTGAATGTCCTGCAATCACCCACCGACTGATCTCACGGTGGTCCGAGATGACGGATTCGGCACGCTCGGAACCCAGCACCGCGAGGTTCAGCGGCATCTCGACGATGACCACCAACAACCCCGCTTCCGCAAAGGCACGCCCCGCCGGGGCGTACGAGCGGGGATCCACGAAACCGCCGGGATAGATGATTACACCGGTGTCGGCAGTTTGGGTCGGAGTGAATACGACATGGCTGATCTGCTCGACGACCACCGAATCACCTGACTCGAGTGCAGGCTGCACAACCGGCATGGGGCCTTGCGTGAGGATTACGGGCAACAGAAACAGCAGTGACATCACCACGAGGACCACTGCCGCTCCGATGCGAATGGCCAGTCTCACGACTTTGCGACCTCCCGGGATGTATGCGGGTGCGTTGCCGCCGGATTGAATCGACGCAACGCTAACGGCCTCTGGGTACGTGAAAAGCCACACGCAGAGGATTCGGCCCACGACCGGAGTCCTACTTCGGGGAAGCCGGCATTGCCGGTGCCTGCCGCGAGATGTCGTTTCGCGTGGGCGTCTTCACCGGCGATGCAGGGGACTCTGACTGGATTGCTAACTCAACTCGGACCGCAACGCCGCCCCGAGGCGCTCATACTGAGCCAGGTCGTTGTACAGCTGAGCTGAGATCCGCACCACCCGGTGCGGCCACCCTGGCCACGAGACGATGGGCACCTCGATCCGATATGCGTTCCACAGCCGATCCTGAAGTGGATCCCTCTCCGCGAGAGGGTCAGGGGTGTCCGGCAGTGCAATCGCCGCCATCGAGCCGATCACGGCGTCTGCAGGCAACGTTGTCGCCACGATATCCTCGAGTGTGGTCACCACCGCGGCCCGACCCGCAAGCACCAGGGAGTGATTGCGGTCCCGTACCTCCTCCCATCCCCCCGGCACCATGGCAGCGAGGGTGTCGATCGCAGTCGGGACCGAAAGCAACGCCGTGGGATCATCGGTACCCACCCAGTCGAAAAGCTGCCTGTGACGAGAGCGACCGTCTTCGAACCCGGCGTAGCCGTGGCTGATGACGGCGGGCACCACCCGGTCCTGACGATCCGGACGAACGTAGAGAAACCCGGCACCCTTGGGAGCACACAGCCACTTATGGCAGTTGCCGGTGTAGTAGGCCGCACCGATCGCCTCCACATCAAGCGGCACCATGCCGGGGGCGTGGGCCCCATCCACCAGCGTGTCGACGCCACGCTCGTCGAGTCTGGCGACGATCTCACCCACCGGAAGCACCACCGCGGTGGGGCTCGTCACGTGCGAGACCAACACCAGGCGGGTCCGGTCGGTGACCGCAGCGAGGATGAGGTCGGCGGGTGTGGACCCGGCTTCCGGCACCATCGGCAGGTCGACCAGCACCACCCGTGCTCCCCATCGTCTCGCGACGAAGTCGACAGTGTTCTTGCATGCCGGATAGATGTGATCCGTAACCAGCAACTCGTCACCCTGCTCGAGTTCGAGCGAGCGCAGGACCGCGTTCACCCCCGCAGTGGCGTTCGATACCGGGCCGATGTCATCCACCGGTGACCCGACGAACGCACCCAGACGCTCCATGGCCAGGTCCACGAGGCTTTGGAGATCGCGTTGAAAGAACCGCACCGGCTCACGTTCCATGCGGGCCCGCTGCTCCCCCTGGTAGTCCAACACCGCAATCGGAGTCGCTCCATAGGAACCGTGGTTCAGGAAGTCGATCTCAGGATCGAGCGACCAGTCAACGGCATGAGATGAACCCATCGGTGAAGTGTATCGACGGGAGGGTTCCCGACGCGAATGGCGATTTGGATGCAGGCTTCGCTGCACGCGCTAACCTCCGGTGGCCGGTAGAGACGGCGACTCGCCGCAGAATCGTTGGGCATCCCGTTCGATCGAAGGTCTGAGTCTGATATCAGTCCGCCGCGGCAGGAAGAGATGCGTTCAGTGCATCCTTTCCTTCCGGGCCGGGCGTCCAACACCAGAAAGGTACATGCAGAGCATGAACATATACGTCGGCAACCTGTCGTTCCGTGCCACCGAGGCAGAGGTCGAAGGCCTCTTCAGCCCCTACGGCCAGGTGGACTCGGTTGCCCTCATCAACGATCGCGAGACCGGCCGCCCCCGCGGCTTCGGTTTCGTCGAGATGGCAAACGACGACGAGGCCCGCAAGGCGATCGAAGAACTCGACGGACAAGATGTGGGTGGCCGTCCGTTGCGTATCAACGAAGCTCGCCCTCGCAGGTAGTCATAGATGGCAGGTGAGGACGACTATTTCAAGGCGCAAGGCGTCGTGGTAGCCACGCTTCGCAACGCCAGCTTCAAGGTGAAACTCGAATCGGGTCACGAACTGATCGCACGAGCGTCCGGAAAGATGCGCAAAGGTCGTCTCATCAGGATCATCCCAGGAGATCGCGTCGAGGTCGAAGTATCGGCCTACGATCCGACCAAGGGACGAATCATCTGGCGGTATCGCTAGAAAGGTCCGCTGTCAGCAATTTCGCACGACGCCCCCGTCTACCGGGGGCGTCTGCGTTATTGGGCTCGCGGCGGCCTACGGATGCGGTAGGGGTACCATCTCGCGCCGCATGTCCCCTTCTCCCGTCCGCAATGTCGCGCTCATCGCGCACGTCGACCATGGCAAGACGACCCTCGTCGATGCCATGTTGGCGGCGACCGGCGTATTTGCGTCACACGAAGCCCGGGTCGATCGTGTCATGGATTCGAGCGACCAGGAACGAGAGCGTGGTATCACCATCCTCGCCAAGGCGGCTTCGGTCGAGTGGCAAGGCACCAAAATCAACCTCGTCGATACTCCGGGACATGCCGATTTCGGCGGCGAGGTGGAACGGGCCCTCGCGCTCGTCGACGGGGTGCTGCTGCTGGTAGACGCCGCCGAGGGACCAATGCCGCAGACCCGCTACGTCCTCTCCAAGGCGCTCGCGTTGCATCTTCCGGCCGTTGTCGTCATCAACAAGGTCGACCGCTCCGACGCGCGGATCGATGCGGTCGCAGACGACATCTACGAGCTCTTCTTCGATCTCGACGCCTCGGAAGACCACATCGAGTTCCCGATCATCAGCACCGTTGCCAGGCAAGGCCGGGCGGTTGTCGGCACGGAGATTCCGGCTGAAGACGCAGACCTCAATGCCTTGTTCGAAGCGATCGTGACGGCGATTCCCGCGCCTTCCGGAGACCCCGACGCACCGCTGCAGGCAATCGTGACCAACCTGGATGCCTCCGACTATCTGGGGAGGCTCGCCATCGGAAGGGTAGTGAACGGGTCCCTGCGCAGCGGAGAGCAGGTCGCCCTGTGCCACAGCAACGTGGAGGAGCCACCGCTACGCCGGCGCCTGACTCAGCTCATGGGCTTCGCCGGCCTCGAGAGAGCCGAAGTTGCGACACGGGCTGCCGGAGACCTCTTCGTCGTTGCAGGGTTTCCCGAGGTCGAGATCGGTGACACGCTCGCGGATCCCACCGACCCCGAGGCGCTCCCCCGGCTCGAAGTGGACGAACCGGTGCTCCGCATGACCTTCGGTGTCAACACCTCGCCCCTCTCTGGAAGAGACGGCAAGTTCCTCACCTCCCGCCAGATCCGCGAACGTTTGGACCGCGAGGTGCTCGGCAATGTGTCCATCCGGATCGGGAGCACCTCCTCTCCAGAGGTGATCGAGGTCGCCGGGCGCGGAGAACTCCAACTCGCCGTTCTGATCGAGTCGATGCGACGGGAGGGCTACGAACTCCAGGTGAGCCGGCCCGAGGTGATCATCCGGGCCATCGACGGCTCGCCCCACGAACCACTCGAACGAGCGGTGGTTGACGTCCCAGACGAGCATGTGGGGACGGTCACCCAGGCCGTGGCGCCCCGCAAAGGCAAAGTGACCGACCTCAGGCCAGGCGACAAGGGGCGGACCATCGTGACCCTCGAAGCGCCGGCCCGCGGTCTGCTCGGGTTTCGTTCGCTGCTGATGACGGCTACCCGCGGCACCGCCCTGGTACATCAACATCACGCGGGTTGGATGCCCTGGGCAGGTGAGCTGCCCCATCGCAGCGGAGGCGCGATGGTGGCGGACCGGCTCGGTGCCGCCACCGGCTTCGCTCTGGACAATCTGCAGAAGCGAGGCGAGCTCTTCATCGGCCCCGGAACCGATGTCTACGAAGGGATGATCATCGGCGAAGCTTCGCGACCTGAGGAGATGCAGGTGAACCCCACGAAGGCGAAGCAGCTCACCAACATCCGCACCCACAGCACAGATGAGGCGATCAAGCTGAAGCCGCCGCGTGATCTCACGCTGGAGCTCGCCATCGAGTGGATCGCGGACGACGAGTTGGTCGAGGTCACCCCAGCGGCAATTCGGGTTCGCAAACGTTACGTCACCGAGAGCGAACGTCGCCGCCGCAAGCAGAAGTAGCCGGCGTCTCCAACGTCGAGCGGCTCGGTGAATTGGCTTCCGTCTGCAGCGAGCAGCTCCACCTGTCAGGAACTCGGGTCGGGTGAACAATCAATTGCAGAGAGGATGAACCACGCGCCGGGCAGCACCAGTGCGCCGGCCACGACCACCCGAGAAGGAGCGCAGCACGATGCGACGAAACACCCTGATCATCACGACCCTATTGGTCGTGGTGCTCGGTGCATGCGACAGCGGCAGCGATAGCTCCACCGATGGCACTGCCACCACCATTGCTGCCAGCGAGACCACCACCGCCGGTGGCGACCCAACAGCGACCTTCGACGGTGAGGCGTGCGTGTACTCGGGACCAGCTCAGTTCGATGTCGGTGACGAGGAGACCTTCCTGTTGAGAAACAACACGGATGCCAAGACCGGCATGGTCCTCGCCCAAATCGACAGCGGACTCACCATTGACGACATCAACGGGCTCGGAATCGAGAACGTGGACTTCGTAGGCAAGACGTACACCCGCGACGCGGCGCCGGGCGGTGAGGCTGTTGCCAACCCGGTGTTTGACGAATCCAGTTCGTGGCTCATCATGTGCCTGGTTCGCGACCTCGACGCGACTGATTCCGCTCCGGCAGGCGACTACCCCAGTGCGGTCTTCCAGGTAGACGACAACTGACCTGGCGGTCCTGGGGGCATCTCTCCCTGTGATTCCTGTGGATTCGATCGATTGCCCGCGGGTCTCACTTCGCGGTGGCGGAGCGCAGACGCCTGCGTCGCACCCAGACGGTCAGCGCCCCCGCTCCGGCGGCTGCTGCTACCGCGACAAAGACCAGCAGCCTGCCGTTGGAGGCGAGGAGGACGGCACCACCCGCCGCGATCGGGGAACGTCCGCCCCGGGGGTCCACCGCCCAACTTCCAGCCCGAAGAATCACGGCGAAGGTCACAGCAGACACCGATAGCCGAACCGCCAGCGCCCTCAGTTGGGCCACAGGCTCAGCACTCAGCCACGTCGCAAGGCCTCCGGTGATAAGCATCCCGACGATCGCGGCGATCACGACGGTGCTCAAGGCGGAAACCGCCCCAGCCGCGACCGAGACCGAGACCGTTTCAGATTGGTCGGCTTGAGCCGGAAGGATGATAGGAGACAGTTCATCGACGGTGGTCTGAATACCTTCGAGACCGACCGCGAGTTCGGCCTGGTCCATCGACTCGAGCACGATCGGTATCACCGGTTCCAGCACTGCAGCCACATCGATGATCGCGGGCTCACCGGGCGGTGCGAGCGCGGCTGAAATGACAACGTCGATCAGGCTGTCGACCGCAGCCTGCATCTCAGGCGTCGACTCGAGCCGCGTCACCAGCTCAGCTGCTTGATCTCCACCTTGCGACCCCGCGGCGGCGAAACCCTCGCCCAGCCACGCAACCACCCGATCATTGACCAGCTCGCTTTCGAGCACTGCTCGGGTTGACTCCTCGAGCGTCACCTGATCGGATGCCACCGCCCTGCCCCACAGGCCAATCAACAGCAGCGTCGTGCAGACGCTGAACACCCAGATCGCAAGGCTGAGGACGGTTCGGCGCAGCCGCGTCTGTCGGGATGAGGCGTCGGTATCTGAGGTCATGGCTATCTGGCTCCTGGCCGAAGCGGCACCGAGGGAAAGGGATCTCGGGAGGGCGTCGGGGAGAGTAACGACGGCGCCGCACTATTCGATCCCGGAGAATCCTGCCCCCGGCTCACCAAACCTCCGAAGCCTATGCTTCGAAACATCGACCGAAAGGCCGCACTTGGATCAGCAGGGATACGAACTCGTCGACACGGTCACTCCCGCGCTCGCCGACCTGATGGCGCAACATCGGGATCGGCGCGACCACTGGTACGCCCACGAGATCGTGCCGTGGGAACGCGGCCGCAACTACCGCACAGAGCCGTGGGACGAGTCGCAATGCACGCTGTCCCCCGAAGCTCGTACGTCGCTGGTCCTCAACCTGCTCACCGAGGACAACCTCCCGTACTACCACGCCGAGATCGAGAAACACCTTGGAGACAACGATGTAGTTCGGGAATGGAACCACCTCTGGACTGCGGAGGAGGGTCAGCACGCGATCGCCATTCGCAGCTATCTCCTCACCAGCCGCAACTGTGACCCGGTGGAACTCGAAGACGACCGGCTCGCCACCATGGAGGCGGGTTTCGAGTCTGCGTACCCCAGCCCGATCGGAGCGTTCGTGTATACCTCGGCCCAGGAACTGGCAACACGCGTCAGTCATCGCAACGCGGGCAGGATTACAGATGACGAGGTTGCGTACGAGCTGATGGGTCGAATCGCTACGGACGAGAATCACCACTTCATGTTCTACCGCGGTGCCGTCACCGCAATGCTGGCGGAGGCACCATCTGCCGTGCTCCCCCACATCTACGAGGTGTTCTCGACGTTTCAGATGCCAGGAACGGGAATTCCGAAGTTCACCAAGCGTGCCATCGAAATGGCGCAGGCCGGTGTCTACAACCTCCGTATCCATCGCGATCGTGTGATCGAACCGCTGCTGCGGGACTGGAGGATCGGGTCATTCACCGACCTGACCGCCGACGCCGCCGAAATCCAGCAGAAGCTCATGGAATTGCCGGCGCGGCTGGCTAGGCAGGCCGATCTCTTCGAACGGCGTTACGGGCCCGTTGCCGGCTGAGTCTCACTGGTCATAGGCCCGGGGCGTGCACTCGGCATCTTCCGTCGCCACGGAAGATGCAGGGTCCGCCACGCTGGCAAGCACATTTCTCACCTTGGCGCGGATCCGCCCGACATCCGGTATCGGGTGTCCCAGGAAGTCGCGGGTTGGTGCGTAGTACGTCGGCTGGAATGCGACCGTTTCGATGTCATCGAGATCGAGGCGGGATGCAAACGTCACGAGTTCGGGAAGGAAGCTGATCGGGATATCGGTGACGGCACTACTCCGCACGGCATCGGCGATCGCGGAGAACGAAGCAACCAATGTCGATGGAGTTGCTTCGGCGGCAAGGGACTGCAGCATGCAGCGCTGCCGCCGCATACGCGTGTAGTCGCTCGAGCCGTACCGGGATCGAACGTATGCCAGCGCCTCGAGACCGTCGAGGTGGTTCTCGCCAACACCCACGTTGATCAATGCCTTCTCGCCACCCTCCTCGGGAGCGGAAAAGGCAATGTGCATCGGCTTCTCAACGTATACGTCCACGCCCCCGATGGCATCCACGAGATCCACGAAACCCGCCATGTCGACGAGTACGTAGTAATCGATCTTGAGCTTCAGCAGGTTCTCGAGCGTCTCGCGCAGCGCGGCCATACCCGGGTCCACCTCCTTCGGGAAGGTGCGAACCCAATTCCGGGTGAACGGGTATATGGCGTTGAGTTGGTTCACGAAACACTTGCACGCCGCCGGCGCAACAAATGGTCGGCGGCTGGGCGGCGGCGGGGGCTCCGGTGGGGGCTCTCCCTCGGCGGGTGGCGGAGGTGGAGGGACCGTCGTGACCGGTGGCGGGTTCTGGTCGTACGCCTTCCTGGCGAAACTGATCTCCATGTCGCGGAATGCCCTCTGGAACCCGCGAGGCAGCGGCACCCGAGACAAGTTGCGCGCCAGCGAGAAGATCGCCGCCTTCCCCGTATTGAGGTCCATCGTCGCAACCATCATCGTGTCCGTCCGGAGTCCTCCGCGACCGGGTCCGGCGTCACCTCCAGCCACCAACAGGGTGATACGGTCGATGCCGGCTCGCTCATTGAGGGGAAGGAGGGGCGCCTTGTAGAACTCCGCGTCCGCGGGGATGATCTCGGGGCGGAATGGGTTCAGATCTGAATCGGGCAAGAATCCCAGGATCTCCTCGCTCGACAGAGGCCCGCGGGGCGCGAAGGTCACCGGCGGAGCCGTGGTGACCACCGGGCCCAATTCCTTCTGCGGCACGCCGGCCGCCAGCAGCGCCGCCTCCCGCTCAGCCACCGGAGGGAGGTCCTCCTCGGCGAACACCGTCTCGATGACACTGATGGCGTCGAGGCTGTAGGTAATGGCCACGAAGTGCGGGACAGCCACCGCCACCACCATGAGCGATACCACGGCCCGGGTCCACCTCGGGGCCCCGGCACCACCGAGCAGGCGATAGGCGTCGACAACCGCGAACCCTCGCAAGCCGAGAAGGGCGACGTTGATCAGCAAGATCACCCACAAGACACGGGGCTGCACCAGCAGTTCGAGCAGGTAAGTGAGGCCGCGGCTGCGCAGCATCACGCTCGCGGCACCCAGGATCACAATGGGAGCCAGCAACGCCACTCCGCGCCACCACCTGCGTGCGTAGAACTGACCGGCTCCCGCCAGAACGGCTGAGAGGAAAGCGGCGAGCACCGGCTTCCAGCTGCGAACGGTCGGTATGCCGCCGCCGGTGTCTGGTGCCGCCTCCGCCACGCCCACTGCCTCCGTTGTGGTACCGCTCGGTCCTGGTACCCAGCCAAGCTACCCCTGCTGCGCGAATCCACAAGGGGTCAATCCGATCAACGTTGGATGACGTTCGGCAGGTTCCAAGCCGGCGCCGCGGATGCACGCCCTAGCCTGGCAACCGACCCGGGGAGTCCGCTGTGCCGCACCCTTCTGCATACCGTGTCTACCTGGGCATGGTTGGTGCCACCGGCTTCTTCTTCTGGACGTGGGCAGCGATGAGTGCCCTCTACCGAATCCGGGACGTCGGCCTCAACCCACTGCAGCTCGTGCTGGTTGGGACCGCGCTCGAGGTGAGCGCATTCGTCTTCGAGATTCCTACCGGTGTCGTGGCAGACACCGTCAGCCGCCGCGTCTCGATCATTCTCGGCACCGCGGTCATGGGCGTCGGGTTCGCGTTGGAAGGCGCAGTTCCCGAGTTCTCCGTGGTCCTGCTCGCGCAAGTGATCTGGGGGTTGGGATTCACGTTCACCAGCGGTGCCACCGAGGCCTGGCTCGCAGACGAACTGCAGGATGACGTCGCCACGGCACGGGCGCTGCTACGGGGTACCCAGATCCGTCAATTCGCATCACTCGCCGGGATTGTGGCTGCCGTAGCCCTCGCTTCGGTCGACCTAGCCGCGCCGCTCATCGTCGGGGGTATCGGCTACCTCCTGGTAGCGGTCGCTCTGATCATGTTCATGCCCGAAACCGGATTCGATCGTGTTCCGGAAGCGGAGCGTGATACGTGGCACGACATGCAAGCAACACTGGGCCACGGGATTGCGTTGGTGCGCGGGAGCCGGGTGTTGCTGGCGGTGTTCGGGGCTGCCTTCTTCTTCGGCGCTTTCTCCGAAACGTTCGATCGGCTGTGGGAAGCCTTGATCCTCGCCAATTTCGAGTTTCCCAGCTTCCCGGATTGGTCGGTGATCGTCTGGTTCGGGGTGATCGATGCGTCCGCGCTCCTGCTGTCGATCTTTGTGGCCGGAGTTGTCCGCAGGCGAATCACCGCAGGAACCATCGTCCACATCCCAGCGGTACTGACCGGCCTGGCGCTGATGTTGAGCGCCACGGTCGTCGGTCTGGGTCTGGCCGGGCAATTCGCAGTCGCTGTAGCGCTGTACCAGGCCGCGATCCTGCTGCGCGTCGTCCATGGACCGCTACTCACCGCATGGCTCAACGAACAGCTCGAGTCGCGGTCACGAGCCACCGTCTTCTCGATGCAGTCTCAGAGTGATGCACTAGGCCAGGTCGCAGGTGGGCCGATCCTCGGCTGGATCGCAACCGCGGTGTCGCTCAGCGTGGCATTCGTCATGGCGGGTGTGTTCCTGATGCCCGCAGTGCTGCTCTATGCCTGGGCAGCGCGGCGGGACCGGCAGGATCGTGCGCTACTCGCACCGCCTCACGAGGATGGGGGCCACTCCCCGGATGAGGCGTGAGCTGAGTCGCGCCGATCGAGCTCGAACGTCTCTTGTGAAGACCACAATGGTCGTCACGCAGCTACCAACCCAACTCACGCAAGCGTTTGTCTGAGATACCGAAGTGGTGCCCCACCTCATGGATCACGGTGGTCGCGATCCGATGGCGCAGCTCGTCCTCGGTGGAGGTGATACGGCAGTGAGGACCCTTGAAGATCGTGATCCGGTCGGGCATGACGGCGTGATACGACAGGGGTCCCCGGCGGGTAAGGGCGACACCCTGGTACAGCCCGAGCAGCATCCCACCGGCGCTGGCCTGCTGGTACCGACTCGGCCAGTCCTCCACGAACAGCGCAACGTTCTCCATGTACTCCGCCAAATCGGGCGGGATTGATTCCAGCGCTTCAACAACGAGTTCCTCGAACCTCTCGTCGCTTACTTTGATGGACATGCGTGCAGCCTACGGCGCAGCACCAAGCGAACCTCCGCGTAGCCGACAACCCCACTCGCCATAGGCGTTGTGGGGGGTTCCCGCTAGGGTCGGATCATGCTGCGACGTCTCCGCGACTGGTTCTTCACCATCCCGTTCCTGCTGGCCATGGGTCTGACGCTGGTGGGGTTCCACGTGGCAGGTCTCGTCGCGCTTCGGATGGGCCCGCGGCCTTTCGAACATGTGATGGCCCGTCTGCAGTGGACGCTCATGCACCTCTTCACGATCACCGGAGCCAAGCTGATCGTCGAGGAGTCGGACGCCATCGAACCGGGTCGCGGCTACTTGATTATTTCGAATCATCAGAGCATGTTCGACATAGCGGTGATCGGTGGCGTGATGCTGACGAACTACCCCAAGTACGTCGCCAAGACGGAGCTGGGCAAGTGGATCCCGAGCGTGTCGCTCAATCTCCGCGAGGGTGGCAACGCGTTGATAGACCGCGGTGACCGCCACCAGGCGGTCGAGGCCATCGTGGAGATGGCGGAACTGGCTCAGGAGCGCGACGTCAGTGTCGTGATCTTTCCGGAGGGGACCCGGAGTCGCGATGGAACCCCCGGACGCTTCAGCCGTGGCGGCATGAAAGCGTTGCTCAACGCGGCGGATCAGCTCCCGGTAGTTCCGGTGGTGATCGACGGCTCGTGGAAGCTGCTGCGCTACAACCTGAGGCCGATCCCGTTCGGCACCACGGTGCGGCTCCGTCTCGGCGACCCGATGCCCCGGACACAGGAAGACGCGGGGGCCATGGTGGAGAAGTCGGAGACATGGATTCGCGACACGCTGGCCGAGTGGCGACTGGCGAACGCCCAAGGCTGAGCGGAGGCAGGCGCCAAGCGCTGCTTCGAGCTTACCGACTGAACATCCTGGCGTTACGGTGCTCGCATCGGCACCCCGTGATGGTGGAGGTTTGTCCGAGGGGGCTCGTCTACTGGTGACCCGGCGGTGCGTATGCGCTCGACCACCCAGCCCGGAGAGTGTTCTGGGGGTGACAATTCGCTTGCCGACGCCGAGGGCACCCAGCGCGGCCTCTACCATGCCGCATCCGTTGCCAGGAGGGCCAGCACGGCCCGCAGAAGATCTCAGCCATCACCAACAGAGGGAGCGCCATGTACGTGATTCGGAGAGTCTGGACGATCAAGCCGGGGGAGACGCGCCGCGCCGCGACCATCGTCGACGAGATCGGCAAGCAGTACGAAGCGGCAGGCAAGCGGTCCCCGAGCCGGGTCTACTTCAACAGTGGCACCCTGCCCGGGGATGTCGACCGGGTGTACATGGAGTGGACCGAGGAAGCGATCGAATCGCCATACCGTGATGACATCGTGCCGAGTCCAGACGAGACCCGTGATCTGGGTGCCAAGCTGCGCAACATCCGTCTCGACAGCTGGATCGAGTTCTACGAAATGATGACGCCGGAAAAGGCGATGGACATCTCATAACCACCCAACCGTCGGCTACCAGCCACCGCCACCGCCGCCGCCACCACCGCCGCCACCACCACCGCTGAATCCGCCTCCCCCTCCTCCGCTACCGGAGGATGCCGGAGGGGCGAATGCACCGCGCAGCGCGGTACCGATCCCGGCGATCGCGTTGGAAGAGTGACCACCGGAGAATCCCTGGTTGCCGTACCAATAGAGATTCGAGGTTTCCTCGACCGCCACCGGAGCGGCGATTCGTGCCGCCGCGAGCACGTCCTCCGCAACCCCGAGCGCGATTCCGTACACCAGGTACTCCTCCCACAAGGGAAGCGAGATCACCGGTGCTTCCTCCATCCGGCTGAAGTCTTCGAGGTAGCGACGGAACGCCTCCCAGCGTGCGGCCAGCAGCGCTCCCTCGGGAGTGAGCCGCACCCAGAGCTTGCGCTGCGATGCCATCACAAAGATGATGAGCGCCCCCAACACCCCCACCGCGGCGAAGCCGAACCGAAGCAGCCCCGGGTCGATCACGGAACCTTCACCGGTCAACGCAGGGGTGATCACGAACCAGCCGGCCGCCACCACCAGCGCCAGGACTCCGAACACAGCCCACGGGTAATTCTTGCCCGCGCGATCGATGAGCTTGCGCTGCGTGAGTTCGCTGCGCACCGCGGCCTGGAACTCTTCATAGTCGTCGTGGTTCGACTGAGCGTTCTCCCGAATCGTTACCCGGAAGGAACTGAGCGGCAGCGGTCCGTCCTCCAGCAACCGGTGCACAATGCCGAGCACGTGGAGTTCGTCACCCTGCAGCGCGACGCCATCGTCTCCCATCCCGATCTCGAGGTCGGAAATCGTCTCGGTTCGCAAACCGAGGAAGGTCGACCGGGTGATCTGATCCGGCTCGGCGGTGAGCGCTCCGCGTCGAATCAGATCGAACATCACTGCGGTGAATGCCTGCTCATCGGCATGCCCCTGGGCGAGGAGACCGTTGACCAGCGCCGGAGAATCCTGGGTGGGCGGAGCCTGTTCATACTCGCGGTCGTAATCCGGCTTGCGTTCGCGCCCGTACACAACGTACCCGAACAGCAACGCGATGGGCACCAGGGCCAGCAGCGCGAGCATGACGAAGATCGTGATGCGAGCCGCCAATGCAGAACGGTCCGCGCGCTGCGCCTCGAAGGCTTCCTGCTCCAGAATCTCCTCGAGGCCCTTGCGCGACACCTCCTGGGCACCATCCGTCGAGGTCAGCACCGAGCGGGGAAGCACCACACGCATTTCGACGAACGTGAACGGCGGCACGTTGCTCGCCTCCAGACGAGGTGACACGTCGTCCTCACCGAGCGACGTCGAGCCATCGACGTTGTACGGGTGGCCGAAGACGAGGACATCCCCCGGTTCCATCGCATCCTTGTTCGGATACGTCAGGGCGGACCGCAGCTGCCCTACTCCCTGCTCCCACTCATCTCCCCACACCTTGAGGTTGACGTCGACCACGTCGGTGTAGGCCACCGTCAGCCCGGACAGCACATACTGCACGGCGAAGGTGCGGGCGGTGTCCGCAGCCCGGTAGTGCCACACCACGCGCACCACACTGCCGATCTGCTCGACTCCGTAGGTCCCCGGCGCCCCGGAAGACCCGAGGGCAGTGGGACCCCCCGGGGTGTACGGAACCCCATTCTCGAGTACCTGCACAGCGTTGATCGACTCACCTGCACGCAGCGGAATATCGCGATAGGCGCCGCTGTACGCGCCGTCGAACGCAAACTGCAGATTCTCCGTCACCAGCAGCGAACCATCGGGTTGCAGCGCCACCGCCACGTCGACGCGCGGAACGGAAAGCGACCTCGCTTGCGCAGCCGCGGGCAGCAGAAGCACCACAACCGCGGCAACCGCCACGACGCCGGCGAAACGTCTCAGAACTCCACCCTCGGAACGTCGCGAGTGCCGTCTTCTGTCTCGAAGTACTCCCGCGTCTCGAACCCGGAGATCGAGGCAACAATGCTCGACGGGACGGTCTGCACGGTATTGTTGTAGGTGAGCGTCGTGTCGTTGTAGATCTGGCGCGACACCGCGATCCGGTTCTCGGTTTCGTCCAGTTGCTCCTGCAGCGACTGGAAATTCTCGCTGGCTCGCAACTCCGGATAGTCCTCGGCGAGGGCGAACACCTGTCGCAGCATGCCGGTGAGGAGATTCTCTGCCTGCGCCTGCTCCTCAACGGTCGTCGCGGCCTGGGCTGCGTTGCGGGCGGCGATCACCGCTTCGAAGGTTTCGCGTTCATGGGAGGCGTAGCCCTTGACCGTCTCGACCAGATTGGGAATGAGGTCGTAGCGACGACGGAGCTGCACATCCACCTGGGCCCACGCATTGTCGGTGCGGTTGCGGAGCCGCACCAGGTTGTTGTAGATGACGACGTACGCGATCACCAGGAGCACCACGACAACCACGGCGGCGATCAGCCAGAACATGCCCTGATGGTAGGCAGATCGGGCGCAGGCGTCCCAAGCGATTCAACATGCGGCCGGAGAGCGCGAATTCTATGATCCGCACGGGCATACGCAAGGAGGTTCGTTGACCGAAGACGCCACCCGGTCGACCCAGGACCCGGAAGTCGAAGAGCAGAAGGGCTGGCTCTCCGCACGCGTCGAGCCGTTCTGGGTGAACCCGGCCACGATCAAGGGCACCATCGCCATCATCTTCGGCCTGATCATCCTGCTGTGGCCGGAAACCTCGGTTCAGCTGATTCGGATCCTCCTGGGGGTAGCGCTGGCCCTGAGCGGCGTTTCCGACCTCTGGTTCAGAAGGCGGAAGCGGGCCAAGGGCAAGGCAACCCTCGGCGAGGGGCTGGTCTCGATCATCGCCGGAATTGCGTTGGTCTTCTTCCCACGGGCTTCATTCTTCACCCTGCTCATCCTGGTCTCTGCCTTCCTGGCGGTGCGGGGTTCGATCGCCATCTTCACCGCGGTGAGGGACCGCAGCAGCGTCCCCCCGATGCCGAATCTCGTGCGTGGTGCCGTGCAGGTCGTCGCGGCCGGCGTAATTCTGCTGGTGCCCGAGAGCCTGGTGGCCGGCGTCGTGGTCACGCTCGCCGTGGTTGCATTCATCCTCGGCGCGATCATGCTGGCCTACGGCCTCCAGTACCGGGACGAAGACGACCTCGTCGACATCGATGCTTCCACGGTGTCGCAGATGATCAAGGATTGGGTAGATACCCGAGACATCGGGGACGCCAAGCGGGCACGCATCGGAGAGGGCCTGTTCTTCGAGGATCCCGAACGCGGCCACAAGCTGACCTCATGGTGGGTAATGCTGTTGTTGTCTGTGGCCATCGCGACCTTCGCCGTCTTGGCGGACTCGACGGCAGTGGTCATCGGGGCAATGCTCGTTGCACCACTGATGACCCCGATCATGGGCATCGCGGCCGCCATCGTGCACGGCTGGCGAGGGAGGATGTTGTCATCGCTGGGACTGGTTGCCGCCGGAGTGGGAGCCGCGATCGTCCTCGCCTTCATCCTGGCAACCTGGGTTCCAACGCTGGTGCCGTTGGCCACCAACTCTCAGGTCACTTCCCGGATCAGCCCCACGCTCATCGACATGCTGATCGCGCTCGCCGCGGGTGCCGCCGGTGCCTACGCAACGGTTGACGATCGAGTGTCGAGTTCGATTACGGGAGTTGCTATCGCGGTCGCCCTGGTGCCGCCTCTCAGTGTCGTCGGCATCACACTCGAGGCCGGCCTGGTCAACGACGCATTAGGAGCGTTCCTGCTGTTTCTCACCAACCTGGTGTCGATCATCCTGGCCGGGAGTGTGGTGCTCTACCTGACCGGATTCGCGACGTTCAGCCGTTTCGTCGAGAATCGTGATGAGATCCTCACCACCATCGGCACCGTCGCCGTAGCCGCCATGCTCATCATGGTGCCGCTCTTCTTCACCGCCGAAGGCATCCTGTCGCAATCCGGGCGACAGGCCCTGGCGAACACATCCGTCGATCAGTGGGTCGAAGAGGTCGACACCTTGCGAGTGTTCGGGGTCAAGGTGGACGGCGCCGAGGTAGAGGTGCGATTGTCGGGCAGTGGAGAGGTGCCCGACCTGAGCGTCCTCGAGGATGACCTCACCGAGGAGTTCGGGGTCCCCGTTACAGTGCTCGTCGAGTATGCACCGACCGTGATCCTCAAATACTCCGATACGAACGGCCTCATCGAAGTCGGATAGAAGGACCGATCGACCGATTCCGCCGGAGCCGGAGTGGTCAGGCCCCGCAGGACCCGTAGGAAGGCAGATTGGTGCCCCAGGGTGCCCACCAGTTCTTGCCGACGCTCTCGTTGTAGTCGGCCAGGTAGGCGCCGGCAGCAATATTCGCCTCACCGTTGTACGGGTCCGCAACCAGACCGTTACCATCGACGAATCCGGCGCCCTTGGCGCGGCCCTTCCAATACTTGAGCAGGTGTTGCATCAATCCTCGGGTGTCGTGGGTGGCATTGCGAGCCGTGGGATCACCCCGGGATTCCCGCTGGATGATCCCCAGCACGCAGTCGACCCTTCCGGCTCGCCAGTGCTTCTCGACCTGCGAGCGCCAGAACTCGACATTGCGGGTGCCGCCTGCGTCTGCCGGCCACTTCGGAGACCACTCCGAGGTAGGGGGCTGCGTTGTTGTCGTGACCGGGGGCGCGGTGGTGGTCGTGGTCTTGGGTGGCTTGGTCGTGGTCGTGGTGGTCTGCGGAGGTTTGGTCGTTGTCGTGGTCCTGGGTGGCTTGGTGGTGGTCGTGGTGGTCTGCGGAGGTTTGGTCGTCGTGGTTGCGGCGGTCGTAGTGGTGGTCTCAGGAACACCGGCCGTAGTCGTCGGTGACGGCTTGAATCCAGGCCCCGCCGGAGCCGGAATCGTGCTGGTGGTCACCGGGACCTCGAAAATGATCTCTACCTGCGGCTGGCTCGACGTCGCGGAGGCTTCCGGGATCACGGGAAACGGTGCCTGCGTATCGATTGCGGTGACCACCCGGGGTGGAATGCTCGATCCCGATCCGTCTCGGTCCGCCGCTGCGGCCACGACGATGAGCAGCGAAACGACGGTGACGAGCGAAACGAGCAGCCAGGTCTTTGCCGTCCAGAGGCTCATTGAGTCCTCTGTTCTACGTGCGGGTGCAGGCGCGGATATTCACCACGTTGCTATCGGCAGAATCCCGAATAGCTCAAGCCACTTGCCCCGACGTCCGGTCGTCTGCTGAGGCCGTCCCGGGAGGGGAAAGTCCCCGCGGAGAAGACGCGTGGCCCGTCGGCCGTCAGCTGGTCAGGAGCCGCAGGATCCGTAGGTCGGCAGGCCGCCCCAGGGCTGCCACCAGTTTTTGCCGATCCGGTCGTAATAGTCGGCCAGGTAGGCACCCGCGGCAATGTTGGCCTCACCGTTGTACGGGTTGGCAACCAGGCCGTTGCCGTCGACGAACCCGGCTCCGGTGGCCCTGCCTTTCCAGTACTTCACCAAGTGCTGCATCAGCCCCCGCGTGTCGTAGGCAGAGTTGCGGGCCCGCGGGTCACCTCGGGACTCCTTTTTGATGATCCCGAGCGCACAATCGACCCGGTCGGCAGGCCAGTGGGCCTCGACCTCCGACCGCCATTGCTCCACGTTGCGAGTGCCACCGGCGTCTGCAGGCCATTTCGGGGACCACTGCGAGGTGGGGGGCTGAGTGGTCGTTGTCGTTTTCGCGGGCGCCTTCGTCGTCGTGGTGGTCTTCGCCGGAGCCTTGGTGGTGGTCGTCGACTTCCGGGGAGCCTTGGTGGTGGTAGTCGTCGTCTTCGGCGGCGAGTAGTTGACGATCAACCGGATGGTGGTCTCGTTGCCTGCCGCGTCACTCGCCGTGAGCCGGGCGACATTCGCACCGGAAACCAGCGTCAGCGGCAGCTCCCAATCGCCGTCGCTCGTCACGGTGGCGTAATACCGGCCACTGAAGACGTCCGCGCCGGGCTCCACCGTGCCCTGGAACCTCACCACCCTGCTGTCGACTTCAGCGCCATCCTTGGGTGACGTGACCTTGAAGGCAGGCGGTTTGGTATCCCGCGGCGCAGCAGTCGCGGTCTCGCTCGTCTTCGGGGGACTCGTGGTGCTCGTCGGCGCCGCGGCCCTGGTCTCGGCAGTGATTACGGCTTCCGCTTCGAGATTCGTCTCAAACCGAGCTGCGAACACCGCTGCTGCGACCCGCGCCCGCACCGGAAGCTCGGTCTGGTCGACGGTGTTGATGGCAGCGCTGGGCCCGGTGTCGCCGGACGTAGAGAGCGCGGCGAAGCCCACGAAGGCGATGAAGATCACCCCAAGTGGAACGACGTATGCCGTGATTCTCCTGAATGCCATCGATGCCCTTTCGGGCGGCCGGCTCGGGACGGGGAGTCTGGTGCCGGCGGCACCCTCGGACTCTCGATTCTCCCGCTCAACCGATGCCAGCGCGACACGGGTCTGGATTGCAGCCCAGAGGCTATGGCATGAGAGCGAGAACATCAAGCTGCCCGCCACCGCTCACCGGCTCGATCGGGTCACCAAGCCTTATTCCAGTGGGTTTTGGGCTAAATCCCGCTTGCCGTCAGCGAGTCGATCACGCGCTGCATCGTGGCAGACATCGAAGGGTGACTGACCTCGAAGTGAAGCAGGGCATCACTCAGCTGATCACGGAGGTCGGCGTGGTCCTCAGGCGTCGGGTCCGGCTTCGCGAGAAACTCATTGACCTGGCCATGGAGATCATCTGCCGAGTCGTGACCCTCAGCAGCCGCGGACGCCAAGTCGTCGGACAGTCCCTCGAGGTGTTCGCGCGGATCATCTGCCATTGGGCAACCCTTCTCTGGTACCGCGCCAGGTTACGTGATGAGCAGACGTTACTCGCCGATCCGTCCGCCGAGCAGGCGGCGTTGAGCCAACGCGAGGACACGCGCAGCAAGAAGTTGTCTCATCCATTGCCAGGTCAACTCAGCTGATCGCCCAGGTCCCATCCCATCTTCCGGCCAGCTCGCAGTGGTCGAGGCTCTCGACCGCCGGAACGAGGCTTTCGGATACCGCGAACTCGCTGAGGTACAGCGTGTCCCTCACCCTGACGATCCGAGCCTCGTCGGCAGGAATGCCGGCAAGGGTTCGGGCCGCGACCGCAATGGCATCGTCCTCGGTGGGCAGGGCTATCGGAATCCGACCGCAGCCGAGGGCGCCTGCTGTGAGCGTGTTGGTCCAGGTAACCTCCCGGTCGATTCCATCGAACACTCGCTGCGTGATGATGTCGGCCAGTCCGATGCCGTTGGCGTTTCCTTCCGTTTCCGGCGTGAGGTCCAGGACGACGATCCGGGCAATCTCCGCTCCATCGAAGTCGGGAAGGGGGCCGCCGGACTCACCGCGGCCGGTGACGTGCGGGTCCATTCCCACGCCGCTGATGTTCTTGCCGAAACGCTCGACGACCAGCACATCGATCACGGGAAACGGTAGGTAGGGCATCCACTCCCTGGCCTGATCGAGCAGGAGTTGTTCACGCTCCACGACCCGGCTCGCGGGAATCGCCTCGATGATGGCCGGTTCCTCGAAGGCGTTCTCCACAATCGCCAGCCCAAAGGCGACTCTGCCCGCGTCCAGGATCACCGCACCCATGTCGAGCAGGAGCCGATCGAATACTTCGTAGCCCTCGCTGTGCATGCGCTTGGCCCCTTCGTGCTTTCCCAAGCCAACGGCAAGCATCTTGCAGATCCCACTCTCGACCTGGCCCCTGAACCCGGTGTGAGGCTTCACCCGGTTCAGCGGGACCACGGCATCGGCCTCATTCCACGCGATTGCGTCGGTGACCACCGGCACCTGTTTGCCGCGCGGTGTTGTCACCTCAGCGATCTGGACCGTCTCCATACCACTCCGGATCGGCGCCCCCACGGTTGCTTCGGTGACACCAAGATGGGCGAGCACCGCACGCTGTCCTTCAGCCGTTGCTCCGCCGTGTGATCCCATCGCCGGGACCACGAACGGCTCAATCCCGCTGGCCCGCAACTGGTCAACGACGGTCCTCGTCATCACGTCGATTCCGGCAATCCCCCGGCTCCCGACCGCAACGGCGACCGTCCCGGCTCCTTCGAGGGTCGCGCGGACCTCCGGCTTGACCATCTGACTCACAACAGTGGCGGCAACATCATCCACCGTCGGACGCTCGAATTGCTGCCGGACGCGGTACATCGGGTAAGTCACGTTCGGGAGAGTACCGAATGAGCGACGCCTCGATCACACCGCAGCGATTGCCGCCCCAGATCTGCTGGAATGCCGCCATGACTCAGATCCTGCAAGTACCGGAAGGCACACTCAGCTTCGAAGACACGGGTGGGGATGGGCGCCTGGTCGTGGCCGCCCCAGGGATGGGAGACATCCGGCAGGTGTACCGCCATGTGATACCCGAGTTGGCCGGCCGCGGACTGCGGGTCGCAACGATGGATCTGCGCGGCATGGGCAGTTCCTCAGTCGAGTGGCCCGACTACTCGGATGCGGCCATCGGCGGAGACATGCTGGCGTTGGTGCGTCATCTCGACTCCGCAAGCGCGGTGCTCGTCGGCAACTCCCTCACCGCCGCGTCTGCCGTCATCGCGGCAGTCGAAGCGCCATCTCTGGTTGCCGGGATCGTTCTGATCGGTCCCTTCGCCAGGGAGGTTCCGGCGCCGGGATGGCAGAAGTTAGCGTTTCGAGCAACGTTGTTACCGCCGTGGGGGCGAGGAGCCTGGACCTCGTACTACCGCAAGCAGATGTATCCGGGAACGAAGCCGCCGGATCACGAAACGTACGTGGCCCGCCTCAACTCGAATCTTGCAGAGACGGGCAGATTCGCAGCCTTTCGTGCACTGGCGTTCAACTCCCACGCGGCAAGCGAATCAAAACTGGGATCGGTTCAGTGTCCTTCGCTCGTGATCATGGGCACGGCGGATCCCGACTTCCCCGACCCCACAGCCGAAGCAAACGGCCTGGCAGAGATGCTTGGCGCCGACGTGCTCCTGGTCGAGGGGGCGGGCCACTATCCCCAGGCCCAGGAGCCCATCACCGTGGCAAACGCAATCGCAGATTTCGCGGCACGCCTCGGTTGAACCCGGCGCGGCTCAGGCATCCCGGAATCGCCTCATGCGAGCCGCGAGTTGCGGTCGGGGATCAACGGATAAGCTGACGCTCTGAGAGTGATGCGTACACCCCCGAGCGTTCCATCAGCTCATCATGGGTTCCTTCCTCGGCCACCCTGCCGTCCACCACCACCACCAGCCGATCTGCGGCCCGCACCGTGCTCAGCCGGTGTGCAATCACGATGGTCGTCCGACCCTGCATCAAGTGTTCGAGGGCGTCCTGGACCAGTGCCTCAGACTCAGCGTCGAGGGAACTGGTCGCCTCGTCGAGAATCAAGATGCGCGGATCCGCCAGCAGCGCGCGGGCAATGGCGACGCGCTGCCGTTGGCCACCCGAGAGCTGGACGCCGCGCTCCCCGACGACGGTGTCGTATCCATCCGGGAAGGCGGTGATGAAGTCGTGGGCGTTGGCGGCAACGGCAGCTGCGGTCAACTCCGCGTCGGTCGCAGTCGGCTTGGCCACCCGCAGGTTCTCGGCGATCGAACCTGAGAAGAGCTGGACCTCCTGCGGGACCGCGGCCAGGTGGGATCGCATGTCGTCGAGGTCCTGGTCGCGTGCATCCAGCCCGTCGATCAAGACGACTCCGGAAGTGGGGTCGTAGAAACGGGCGACGAGCTGGGTCAGAGTCGACTTCCCCGAACCGGATGGACCAACCAGGGCAACCACGGCCCCGGGGTCCACGACGAGGTCGACGCCGCTGATCACCTCGATGTCGCGACCCGGGTAGCCGAATGAGACGCCGACGAACTCCACCGATCCCGGACGCGACGCGAGCTGCACCGGCTTTGCCGCCCGTGGTGCCTCCAGTGGCTCCCCCAGGATTTCGAAGATACGACGCGAGGCACCGAGCGCCTCCTGCAGCTGGGAGTACAGCCCGGTGAACGCGCCGATCGCTCCGGCAACCACCAGGGTGTAGAGCAAGAAGGAGACCAGTTCCCCGGGGCTCAGGTCCCCCACGAGAACCAGCCTTCCGCCCACCCACAACACCAGAGCGAGGGTGCCGAACCCTACGAAGGTGATGAAGGGGATGAACAGCGCCCGCACTCTGGCGCGGCGCAACGCAATGGTGTACGACGAACGAATTGCCTCGTCATAGCGAGCAGCCGTCTCCCCTTCTGCGGTGAACCACTTGACAACCCGAACCGACTGGATCGCCTCATCTGCCAGCGCGTTTGCCTCGGCCAGTTGGTCGTGAAACGAAGTTGAGATGCGGTTGAGTCTCCGGCCAAACACGGCGGCACCCACGATGACGATGGGGAGGAATGCCAGAACCGTGAGCGACAGCATGGGGCTCAGAATCACCATCAGAATGATGCCCCCGATCAGGGTGATGCCCTGCGACAGCGCTTGTGCGACCGAAGTCGACACCGTGGCCTGGATCACAGCTGCGTCCGTGGTGAGGCGCGAGGTGATCTCTCCGGTGCGATGGGCGTCGAAGTACGGCACGGGGAGCCGGACGATGTGGTCGTAGACGGAACGTCGCAGATCGGCGACCACACCTTCACCGACCACCGCCAGGCCGTAGACCCGTAGGTAGTTGAACGCGCCCTGCACGGCAAACACCACCAGCAGGAGCAACGCAATCCGGTCCAGCGTGGCGGTCGAGGAGCCCTCACCCAGCGCGGTATCGACCAGGCCGCCCATGATGCGTGGAAACACCAGACCGAGCCCTGCAGCCAGCACGACTGCAACGATGGCAACGGTGAGCCACCCTCGATAGGGCCGCAGCATCCTCGCCAGGCGACGGGCCTGGCCGAGCTGGACCCGGAGTGGCTGTTTCTCGCCGGATTCGGCCTGATGTGCAGCAGGCGTCCCGCCGACGCCACGGCCGGTACGCATCGGTCTCATCAAGCGAGCCTACGCACAACCGATGCCAACCCATCGCGCCGAGAAGATCGCAAGGTGCCGAGCCGGGTCCGATCGATGCCAGACCCGTGTCGCGTAGGGAGCGGGGAGTAGGGTTTCCTCGGTTGAGAACTCAATAGGCGTCGCCGGAGGCACCAGTGACCCGATTGTCGCGGTCGATCCTCGCGATCACCTGCTTGGTCGCGTTCGCAGTTGCGTGTACCCAGGCAAACGCAGATGATCCGCTCGCTCAGGTCACCCAGTCCGGCAGCGCGCCCTCCACCCAGCAGACAACATCCACGCCGCCGCCGACTTCCGCGGTCGCCACGAATCCGATCCGGGCGGTTACCGACTCGATCACGATCTCGCTCCTCCGACACGACCCAGAGCTGGTGACCGACCTCGGAGCCTCCGCGGTGATCGGGAGCGCCCACCAGGACCAGCTCAACGATGCCTCGATCATACGAACCGAGGTATTGGCCGAGATTGCACGAGATGGGATCGGCCAACTCGACGCGATCGATGTGGAGACCGCGACCCCATCCGACCGGCTCGGGATAGCCATCCTGCGCGACTACCTCCAGGACATCGTCGTGATGAGTGCATACCCCCTCCACGACTACCCGGTCAGTTTCATCACAGGCGCCCCTGCCAACTTCATTGAATTCATGAGCGACGTGCACCCGGTCACAAACGCCGCAGACGTCGAAGACTATGTGCTGCGGCTCGCTGCGTTCGGCAGGCAGGTCGACCAGCTGATCATCGGCCTCGAACAGCGGGCAGCTGCCGGCCTTCTGCCCCCGCAGCGGTCCCTCGACATCGCCCGCTTCCAGATCGATGCCGCGATCGGGCACAGCGACGCCGCCGGCCACCCACTCGTGGCAGACCTCCAGACCAGAGTGGTAGCCCTCGAGAATATTGAACCTTCCGCCGCCAAGGGCTACGTGGCCAATGCCGAAGCCGCGGTACGCGGTTTGGTCATACCGGCCTACGAACGCCTCGATGAAGCGATCCGCGAACTCGCAGGCCGCTCAGCTACCGAAGCCGGCGTGTGGGCCTTGCCAGAAGGCGACGCCTACTACGACGCCGTCCTACGCCACCACCTCAGCCTCGACATCTCCCCCGAAAGAGTCCACGAACTCGGTATCGCCGAGGTCGAACGAGTTCGCTCCGAGCTCGCCGCGGCTCTGGTCGAGATGGGCTACGCGGCAGAGGACGATTTCGCCGCGGCGATGGCGACCGCCACCCGCGACGCCGGGACTTACCCGACTACATCGGAGTCCGAGCGCGCTGCAGTGTTCGCTGCTGCCGTGACATTGAGCCAGGCGGCGGACTCGGCGCTGGCACCCCAATTCGGCCTCAGACCGTCCGTCGATCTCGTGGTGGCGCGACCCAGGGAAGGCCGCGAAGGCGGCTCCGGGGCCTACTACCGGCCGGCCCCGATCGACGGCAGTCGATCCGGCATCTACTACCTGAGCATGGGCGGCGCCAGCCTTCCCCTCCTGACGTTCCCCACCACCACCTATCACGAGGGGGTACCGGGCCATCACTTCCAGCTCTCGATCCAGCGCAGCCTCGAAGACGTCCCGCTCCATCAGCGAGTCTTCACCCACACCGGGTTCGTGGAAGGATGGGCGCTCTACGCCGAACGATTGGCAGCCGAAGCGGGGCTCTATGAGGGTGACGCTTGGGGGAATCTGGGGCGATTGCGGATGGAGTTGCTCCGAGCAGCCCGGATGGTGGTCGACACCGGGATCCACCGCCACCGGTGGACCCGTACCGATGGGATCGACTACCTGACCGATCTGGGATTCGATCCCGACCGCGCTGCCGCAGAAGTCGATCGCTACATCGTCTGGCCGGGCCAGGCACCGGCCTACCTCGTGGGCATGATCACCATTCTCGACCTCCGAGAGAAGGCCCGCGAGACGCTGGGCGACCGATTCGACGTGGCTGAGTTCCACGACACCATTCTCGGGGCAGGCTCGGTTCCACTCGACCTCCTCGACGACGCCGTCGACCAGTGGGTATTCGGCATCGGCTGAATCGGCGCAGGAGTGGCGACTCGGCGAAGATCCGGTGGATAACCGACCCTACGTCGCGCGAGAATGAGGCTGATAGGGGGTGCGAATAATGGCGTTGAGCTCGGTCATCCAGGACCTCTTCGGGACGGATCTCCCGGTGCGGTTCCGGGCATTCGACGGAACCGACATCGGGCCGCGCGACGCGGCCGCAGTCGTCACGATCCAGTCGCCGGACGCACTGGCCCGCATGGTGTTTTCGCCAGGCGAACTCGGTATGGCACGCGCCTATGTGTCGGGAGACATCACCTTCGACGGCGACATCTACGCCGTGCTCGACCTCAGACACCATCTCGACAACCTTCAGATGACGCCACGCCTCGCCGGTCGCATGGCCCGCGAAATCGGAGTGAGCAACCTTCGCCCCCTGCCCGCCCCGCCCGAGGAGCACCGCAGGCGAGGCCAGGCTCACACCAAACAGACAGATGCCGACGCGATCTCGCACCACTACGACGTCTCAAACGAGTTCTACGAGATGGTGCTGGGCCCATCGCTCACCTACTCCTGTGCCGTCTTCATCGAGCCGGGCGACTCGCTCGAGGCAGCCCAGGAGCAGAAGCACGATCTCATTTGCCGGAAGCTCGGACTCACCCCCGGGATGCGCTTGCTCGACGTCGGGTGCGGGTGGGGCAGCATGGCGATCCACGCCGCCGAGCACTACGGCGTCGAAGTCCTGGGAGTCACGCTGTCACGTCGCCAGGCGGATCTGGCCGCGGAGCGAGTCGGAAGTCGCCACCTCGCGGAAAAGGTCGATATCCGGGTGCAGGATTACCGCGATGTCACCGACCCCGCGTTCGACGCGATCAGTTCGATCGGGATGTTCGAACACGTTGGCCTGGCACGTCTCGGGACCTACTTCACCAAGGTCAGGAGTCTCTTGCGGCCGGAAGGGCGGTTCCTCAACCACGCCATCAGCCGCACCACCAGCAGCCAGCGCGCCCGCGCCCATCCGCGCGGGTTCATTAACCGGTACGTGTTTCCGGACGGAGCACTCCATGAGGTGGGTTCCGTCGTCTCGAAGATGCAGGACACCGGATTCGAGGCCCGGCATGTGGAGAACCTCAGAGAGCACTACGCCCTCACGCTGCGGTGCTGGGTCGAGAACCTCGAGCGGAATTGGGATCAGGCGGTGGAAGAAGTCGGCGTGCGACGTGCCCGGATCTGGCACCTCTACATGGCGGGTAGCGCGGTGAGCTTCGAGAACCACGACATCAACATCGACCAGGTGCTCGCGGTCAATACGTCCCCGGACGGTGGCAGCGGCATGCCGCTCCGCCCCGACTGGTCTTCGCGCCGCGACCGCACGAAACGGCGCGGGTGAAGATCGGAATTCAGCCGCCGTCACTCGAGGTCGCCCACAGATTGATGTCGGAGTCTGTGGCGTAGCGATCGATCTCCACGAGTTCCGCCGCGGTGAAATCGAGGTTCTCCAGTGCCCGGAGGCTGTCCTCGATTTGTGACCACCGGCTGGCTCCGATCAGTGCACTCGTCACCCTGGGGTCACGCAACACCCACGCGATGGCCATTTGTGCCAGCGACTGGCCGCGCCCTTCGGCGATCTCATTGAGCGCCCGGATGGCAGCCAGATTCCTCTCACTGAGGAATGCTCGCGCCAACGAACCGCCTTCGGCGGCTCGCGACATCTCGGGCACGCCGCCGAGATACTTCGACGTAAGCATGCCCTGTGCCAGCGGAGAAAAGACGATGCAGCCGATACCCAGATCCTCGAGCACCGTCAGCAGACCATCTTCGACCCAGCGATTCAGCATCGAGTACGAAGGCTGGTGGATCAGGCAGGGGGTCCCGAGGTCGGCCAGAATCGCGGCCGCACGGCGGGTCATGTCCGGACCGTACGAGGAGATACCAGCGTAGAGCGCTTTGCCGCATCGCACTGCAGAATCGAGGGCACCCATCGTCTCCTCCAGCGGGGTATCCGGATCGAACCGGTGGGAATAGAAGATGTCCACATATTCGAGGCCCATACGTTCCAGGCTCTGATCGAGCGAGGCGAGGAGGTACTTACGCGAGCCACCGCCCTGCCCGTACGGGCCGGGCCACATGTCGTATCCCGCCTTCGTGGAAATGATCAACTCGTCTCGGTACGGCGCCAGATCGGCCGCGAGTACCCGGCCCATCAACTCCTCGGCTGAGCCGTACGGAGGCCCGTAGTTGTTGGCCAGGTCGAAATGGGTGATTCCGTGATCGAACGAGCGGAGCACCATCTCGCGCGATGTCTCGAAGGGCGCTTCGCCACCGAAGTTCTGCCACAGCCCCAGCGAGATACGTGGCAACTCGAGGCCGCT
Source organism: uncultured Acidimicrobiaceae bacterium (assembly GCA_964397045.1). Taxonomy (GTDB): domain Bacteria; phylum Actinomycetota; class Acidimicrobiia; order Spongiisociales; family UBA5794; genus CAYNHF01. The sequence goes on from CAYNHF010000028.1 coordinate 41,050, forward strand.
GCGACCGCTGCGGGTGAAATCCATGCGCTGGTATCGATCTTCATCGGCCCGGTACATGCCGGTCCTCCTCGCTCCTCGGCCGTGTTGTGTCGACCCAGGATCCCACAGCGCCGGTTCGCCGCTGCCAAGCGGCCTGCGGTTAGCCGGCCTTGGTGAGATCGCGTCCCGCGGTGGTGGCTCGCAGCGGAGCGAGTTCCCCAAGGAAGACGGGCTTTGCGGGCACGGTGGGAGTCGCGATCGTGGGCTCCATCACAGCGACATTCGCAGTGAAGCGCCCTGCCAACGCGGTTCCCGCCGCGAAGGCGAGAAGAAAGACGATTGCAGTGAGGAGGTAGTCGAGTGACCGGGTCGCCACGGGTCCGGTGGCCGTCAGGTAGATCCCGACCGCGATCGCGCCGAGCACACATCCAGACGCAACGATCACAAACTGTCTGAGCACCAGCATGTTGTCTCCTCCACAATCGGTCCTCACCGGTTGGTATCGGCGATTCCCAATCAGGCAGTGAGTGCCATCGGAGGCTCGCGCGTTGTGACTAGCCCGCCGCCCTGCTCGTCCTGCGACGGGCCCGCCAGCGTGGGCGCGCCTCCAGCCGAGTGAGCTTCTCAGGACTAGCGTCTCAGGGGTGAGCAGTCGCTGATGGCACGGGTTCCAGTAGCGGAATCGTCCATCGACCCGACATTGCGCCGGGTCGTTATCGCGCTGCGCTTGCTCGCCTGGGGGTGGATGATGATGCTCATTATCATCGTCCTGGTCGATGACCTCGCCGCTCACCCCGACGTCGTGGTCGGCGCCGGCGCCCTGGCCACGGTCTGGACTGCATTCTTCCTCTGGGTGGCTCAATCTCACGCCAGATTGCGCAGCGTCTGGTTCGTCGTCGCGGACGGTGCCGTGGTGCTCCTGCTCGGCTACGCCTCGACGCTGGCCGGATCAGAGGACCTCTTCCACGGTGGCATGCTCATCTCCTGGCTGGCGGTCGCGGCCTACGGTGGCGGACTCCAGTGGGCAATGGTCGCCGCACTGTTCCTCACCGTCGAACAGGTCATCGTGCACGACGTCGACAACCGTGGTGCAGTAGGGGCCTACGGAAGCGTGGCATTCTTCGTCATGGCGGTTCTGCTCGGATGGGCGTTCGACGCGGTGCGTCAGACCACCCAGCAAGTCCTCGACACCGAGCACTCCCTTTCGCTCGTGGAGCAGGACAACGCCCGAAGGCGCGAGCGCGAGCGCATTGCCAATCGCCTGCACGACAGCGTGCTCCAGACCCTGCTTGCGATCAAACGTGATGCCGATGACCCGGAGCACATCCGGTATCTCGCCCGGCGCCAGGAGCGTGAGCTCCGCACGACCATCGAGGAGTACCGCATGCCGCACCGCGACTCGTTCATGGTGGCGATTTCCGCCCTGCGCGACGAAGTCGAAGACGTGCATCGAGTCGAAGTGAACGCGGTGTTGCGCGGTGACGCCGCGATGTCTGACCCACTCGAGGCAGTGGTTCGAGCCACACGCGAGGCGCTCACCAACGCTGCCAAACACTCCGGCAGCAAGTCGATCGACCTCTACGTGGCCGCAGACGACCAGGGCGTGCAGGTTGCCGTTCGCGACCGGGGTGTCGGGTTCGACGTCTCAAGTCAGGAGCGTGGTGATGGCCTGGACCACTCGATTCGGGAGCGGATCGAGGCGGCGGGCGGATCGACGACGATCCGATCGGTTCTCGGAGAGGGGACAGAAGTCGTCATTGAAATGGAGATGGCATGACGGACCCCGAAGCCAGACCCCGAGTATTCATCGTGGACGACCACGATTTCGCGCGCGAGGGCGTCAAGGTGTTCCTCGGAGATGCGTTCCGCATCGTCGGGGAAGCAGACAACACCCAGGACGCCATCGAACTCATTCGAGAGCGCGAACCCGATCTCGCAGTTGTGGATGTCCGACTGCCCGGTGGTGGCGGTGAAGTCGTGGTGGTCGAGGTTCGCAAGACGCACCCCGACATCAAGTTCCTGGCCCTGTCCGCTTCGACGTCGCGAGCAGACGTGGTAAGGCTGCTCGAGGTAGGTGTGGACGGCTACATGACGAAGGCGACCGTTGGCGTTGATCTGCCGGGTTTCGTCACCGGCGCCCTCGATGGGCAACTGCCGATCTCTGCCGACGTAGCCGGGTACATGCTCGACATCGACGAAGGCAGCGCGGACCGCTCCGGACTCGAACGTCTCACTGCTCGCGAGCGTGAGGTGGTGTTGCTCATCGCACGCGGCTACACCTATCGCGAGGTTGCCTCGAGCCTCGGGATCTCCGTCAAGACGCTGGAGTCGCACATGCACAACATCTTCCGAAAGCTCGAAATAGCCAGTCGCCATGAACTCGCAGCCCTCACCTACGAAAGCGGGTTCGTCCGCCCGGAGGACCGCACCAGCGCCGCGAAGATGGCGGATGAACTGCCGCCAGGAATCGATGACGCCGGAACGATTTGAGGCCGGTGACACCCGGGCCATCCGCGCCCTCGTTCTCAGCCCGGCGGTGGAACTGCAGTCAGGTGGCGGCGAGTAGTTACCCGCGTTCCTAGATCGGTCGAGGCACCCAGGTTCGTGTAGGTCGCCCGACGCAGGTTCTCCAACGTCGCCAACGCCAGCCGACGCGCCTGGGCCGGGTGGCACGAATCGCATAGCGAACGGCCGCTGACCGGGAACCGGAGATCTCCTGCCTCCACCTCTCGGGTGATCTGATCCAGGACGGCCCGAGCGCTCGGTGGTTCTGCGTCCGCCAACTCCATGGTCCTGGTGGCCACCACTGCAGCCGCGATTGCGGCAGTACCAGTCTCCTCGGCAAGGAACCGCAGCACGGTTGCCGCAGCCGACCGATCGAGGTCTGCCAGTTCGGCGAACCGACCCAACACTCGATTCCGCCGCAGTCGATCAATCGCGGTTGCCATCTCTGCTCCTCGTGGGGTGCGGCCCCCCCCGGACATGGGGCGCTGCCGCTTCACCCCACAGACGCGCTCCGGCCACGATCGGGTTCCGCTGCGGGCCTAAGAAGCCGATGAGAACTCGATCCGCGCCGAACCGGGCAGTCAGACGCCGGTCAACACGAAGCGAAGCGCCCCCGAGATCCGATCGCGCCAGGCCGTTTCGCTATGGGTGCCTCGCGGGTCAAAGCCGGTCCGCAGTTCACCTGGGCCGTATCCGATGGATGTCAGCGCGCCGACCGTCTCATTGGTGGTGCGCACGTACAGTTCGCTCGTGGCTGGATCGTCTTCGATCTCGTTGCCACCGACGTCGAGGTAGATCCGAGCGGGAGTGTGTTCGGCAGACTCCAGAAACAACCGCCAACGTGGGGCGGCAAACCAGAGTGCGGGGCTGAGAGCAGCCGCGAACCCAAAGACGTCTCGATGTGCCAGCAGCCCGTACAGAGAGATGTTGCCGCCGAGCGAGGAACCGGCCAACCCGACTGCACTTCGATCGAGCGACGTATCCAGCGACTCATCTACGAATGGCTTGACCGTGTCCACGACGAACTGCGTGTACTCGGCGCCGAGGCCACCGCCGCGTTCCCGGTCGACCCACGGCGAGTACTCCAGGAGGCGGTCTTCGCCGGCGTTCGGGATGCCGATCACGATGGCCTCGGTGCCCTCGGCCGCCAGTCCGGTCATGGCCAGGTCCACCCTCCAGGCTCCGGAATAGCTGGCGGCCTCGTCGAAGAGATTGTGCCCGTCGTGCATGTAGATCACCGGGAACCGACGCCCACCCCGTTTGTACGACGGTGGCAGCCAGGCAAGCAGCCGCCGCTTGAGACGCGGCAGCGCCGGACTCCGCAGGGCGGCTCGACTCACCAGCAGGGTCCCCTTGATCCCGGCCGATGCCGAACCCGGATAGGGCTCCCAACCGTCGATCCTCACGCGAGGTCCATCGTCGAACGCTCCTCGTTCTTGCGTCCCCTCGAGGCGCATATCCCGCCGCGGGACCCAAGAACGCGAAGGGTGGCGGCGGTGCCCGTACTTGCGTCCCCTTGCGGCGCATATCTCGCCGCGGGATCCAAGAACGCGAAGGGTGGCGGCAAAGGCGGCAAACCAACCATGAAGGCGATTGTGGCACAGACCCGGGGTACCGACCCGTCGGAGAGGGCAATCCGTGGCGCTATGTTGAGTAAATGGAGGTGACGTGTCCGATCCGCTGAGCCGCAGAATGTTCATTCAACGGTTTTCGTCGGGCACGCTCGCTATTGCCGCGCTCGGGGTGACCGCTTTCGCCTGCAGCAGCGACGAACCAGCAGCGAGTTCCAGCACCACCACCAGTGATCAGACTGCCACCCAACCGCCCGCACCGGTCACCACGACCACCGCGGCAGCAGCCACCACCACTGCAACTCCTGCTCCCACTATTGCACCTCCACAGGTCGAGGGTTCCTGGGGAAGAGCCGTCCTGGGTTCTGTATCGGCCTACGTCGTGGTCCGAGCCGGCGAAGCGGCGATCATCGATACCGGTCAGCGTGGAAGCGAGGGTGGCATCGAGCAGGCGCTGGCAGCACTCGACACCGGATGGAGCAACGTAGGCACCGTCCTGGTGACCCATCGCCATCCCGACCATATCGGTAGCCTGCCGGCGGTGATGACCGCGGCAACGGACGCCACCGCGTACGCCCACCCGGCAGACATCCCGCAGATCTCCGCACCGCGTCCGGTCACTCCGGTGGCAGACACCGAGTCTGTCTTCGGTCTCACCGTCATCCACACTCCGGGCCACACGCCTGGCCACATCGCACTGCTCGAGCCGGCACTCAGCGTCCTGTTCGCGGGCGATGCCATCAACGGCGCAAACCCGGGCGTCGTCGGCCCCAATCCGCAGTACACGCCGGACATGGGACTCGCGATCGAGTCTGCCCGCAGGCTTGGCACGTTCGCCTACGAAACGGTCGTGTTCGGCCATGGTGAGCCCGTCGTGGGCGACGCGGACGCTGCCGTTGCAGCTATGGCTGCAGAACTCTGATCGCGGGATCCGGCAACGCCTCAGCCGTCGGCCCCTAGGGTGACGTCTTCCCATGGCGATCAACGTTTCCTCAGCCGAGTTCGGCTACCCCGGAACCCCCACGCTGTTCTCCGAGGTGTCCTTCAAAGTGGACACCGGATCCCACGCGGCCCTCATCGGAGACAACGCCGTCGGGAAGTCGACACTGCTGAAGATCATCGCAGGCCAACTGACGGCAGAGGAGGGAACGATCTCCGTCGACGGCAGTTCGCGCCGCATGCCGCAATCGATCGGCCGGCGCGGCGAACGACTGACGCTCCGCCAATTTCTCTCCGGCCTCGGGAGCCGCGAGCAGCAAGAAGCCGCCGCGGAGCTATGGAAGGCCACCGCGGCCAATGAAGCAACCGGTTCGGAAGAGACCGGGATGCGCCTGGCCCATGCCGTTGCCGACTGGATGGACGTCCATGGATACGCGTTGGAGGCCGGCTGGGACGCAGCCACGACCCGGGTCCTCGGCCAACCACTGGCCGCAGCGGGAGATCGCCAGCTCAGCACGCTATCGGGTGGGGAACGCAAGCGCCTTGCCCTCGAGATGCTCTTCCGCGCCGATGTCGACGTGCTGCTGCTCGATGAACCGGACAACTTCCTCGACATCCCGGGCAAGCGCTGGCTCGAAGCGAGGATCGCGGAGTCCAAGAAGACGATCCTCGTGATCAGTCACGATCGGGAATTGCTCTCGCACGCCGTCGACCGCATCATCACGGTGGAGGCAACGGGTGCATGGGTGCATGGTGGATCCTTCGCGACGTATCACGAGGCGCGCGACGCCCGCAACGAACGACTCGGCGACGCACTCACCCGGTGGCAGAACGAGGAACGTCGCCTCTACAGGTACTACAAGACGCTGAAGCAACGCGCTGCCATCAGCGAAGCCATGGCCGCCCGCGCCGACGCCGCCGAGACCCGCTGGAAGCGGTTCAATGCGGCAGGGCCACCTCCTGCGCCGCCGAACGAGCAGCGGGTCGCCATGAAACTCCGCGGCGCAGACTCCGGGCGCAGGGTGCTGCGGTGCACGGAGCTCGAGTTGACCAACCTCACATTCCCTTTCTCTTTCGATGTCCACTTCGGGGAGCGGGTCGCCATCCTGGGTGCCAACGGAACAGGAAAGTCCCATCTGATCCGCTTGCTCGGCGGGGAAGCCATCGTGCACGGTGGCACCTTCAAGCTCGGCGCCAGAGTTGAACCGGGAATGTTCGTCCAGACCAACGATCGCGCTGGTTTCGAGGGCCGCAACGCAGGTGACCCGATTCGGAGGCTGACCGGAACCGAAGAAGGCATGATGCGGTCGCTGGCTCGCTACGGGCTGCACGGAACCGCGGATCAGCCCTTCGCGACGCTGTCTGGAGGCCAGCAGGCCCGCCTCCAGATCCTGTCGCTCGAACTTGAAGGCGTGAACCTCCTGTTGCTCGATGAACCAACAGACAATCTCGACTTGATCTCGGCAGAGGCACTTCAGTCCGCGCTCGAATCCTTCACCGGCACGGTGATCGCGGTCACCCACGACCGCTGGTTCATGCGAGGTTTCGATCGATTCGTCATCTTCAACGAGGACGGAACCGTCGCCGAGGCAGCAGACTATGACACGGCGCTCGCCGTGGTGTCACAGAGCGAAGTCGCGGAGTTACGGCCGGGAGATCTCAAAGCACTCAGCCACGTCTGACCATGAGCGACTCACCCGCCGGGCGCTTCCACATCTGCCGGGGTCTCTGCTGAATCCGCCTCGAAGGTAGGCAACCCTTCGACGCTTCGGCGGAAACGCTTCCTCCACAGCTGTACAACGCCCCGCCAGCCAAGCATCGTCGCCAACAAGAACAAGGCGGTCACGATGATGAATGGCGTCGCAATACCGTCGGCATACACCAATCGACGGAGCACCACTCCACCCACGATTGTGACGCTCGCCACCCCGATCCCGGTGCGGAAAGAGATCGGGTCCTTCCAGGCGCGGGTGACGAGCCAGCCCGCCAGCAGTGCCCACAGGAACGGGGCAGCAGTCTCGATCACGTCCAGCACCGTCTGCGACTCTTGATGCGTGTCGCGCCCCACGATGACGAAGATGAGGATGATCACCGCGTCCAACGTCAACCACCAACGGGTCGGCGGAGCCGCCGAATTGGATACCGGAGCCTCGCTCATGACGAGAACGGTACACCGGTCCTGAGCACGCGGATCCGGCCCCGAAGTCGACCAGCCGCGGCCGATCCTGGCTAACTTGGCAGCATGTCGGCCCAGCCTCGCACCCCAGCTGCGGACCTCGAACGCCTGGTCGCCGAAATCCGACGCGCCGACTGCACCATCCCCCGCGAGCGAGCCGTGGCCATGGCATGGACCCGGCGGCCGGACCTCAAGCCGGTGCCCGAACAGGTGGCGGAAGCCGAGGACACACCCCCATCCTGAAGACACCAATCACAGCCCTGGTGCGAACTCGAAATCGCACGTCGCGCGAGAAGCCGTCTCGGTATGATCGCCACCCGTGGAGGCAACCGTGATCTGCCCATCGTGCAACGCCCAGCAACCCGGGGGTCGCAAGTTCTGCACTGAGTGCGGCGGTTCACTCGCGGTGCTGTGTCCCAATTGCGCAACCCCTGCAGAACCTGGCGCCAAATTCTGCGGTGAGTGTGGCCACTCCCTCGCGTCCGCAGGCGAGCAACCCACCACGACCCCTGGCCCGGCCAGCGACCCCGGTCAGCAGCGATTCGTCACCGTGCTATTCGCCGACCTCGTCGGGTTCACCCCGTTTTCCGAATCCCGTGACTCGGAAGACGTCCGTGCCATGCTCACCACCTACTTCGACCGAGCGCGTGACGTCGTCGAGAGGTTCGGCGGCACCGTGGACAAGTTCATCGGTGACGCCGTCATGGCAATCTGGGGTGCAGAAACGACCAGCGAGGACGACGCCGAACGCGGCGTCCGCGCCGCTCTGGAACTGCTCGATGCAGTGGCCGCCTTGGGAGAGGATATTGGCGCAGGCGACCTGAGCGCTCGGATCGGCTTGATGTCGGGCACCACATCGGTCGGGTCGGGTGGAAACGAACGTGGCTTCGTCGTAGGTGACCTGGTGAACACCGCTTCTCGCCTGCAGGCTGCTGCCGATGCAGGGACAGTCCTGGTGGGGAGAGCGACTCAAGAAGTTACCGGGTCCGCCATCGACTACTCATCGCCGGTCACCCTCCAGGTGAAGGGCAAGGAAGCGCCGGTTGAGGCATGGCAGGCGCTCAGGGTCGCCGCCGGACGCGGCGGTGGTGGCGAAGCGCAGGGGCTCACGCCACCGTTCGTCGGTCGAGATCACGACATGCGGCTCCTCAAGGACCTGCTGCACGCAACCACCCGAGAAGGGAGAGCCCGGCTGGTGTCCATTATCGGGCAGCCGGGAATCGGTAAGACCCGCCTGGTCCAGGAGTTCGAGAACTACATCGACGGCCTCAGCGAGGACGTCTACTGGCACACCGGCCGCTCCCCCGCCTACGGCGACGGAGTCACGTACTGGGCATTGGGCGAGATGATCCGACGGCGCTGCGGGATCGCAGAAACCGACGACGACCACCGCAGCCGCACCAAGCTCCTCACCGCACTGACGGAGTATGTGCCGGATGCCGACGACCGGATCTGGCTCGAACCTCGGATCGCGGGGCTCCTGGGCCTCGGCGAGGTTCCCGACATCGACCGCTCAGAGCTGTTCGGCGCGTGGCGCATGTTCTTCGAGCGGGTGGCGGCACGCGGCACGGTGGTGATGGTCTTCGAGGATCTCCATTGGGCGGATGACGGCCTGCTCGACTTCGTGGAGCAACTCATTCACCGGTCGGCGCAGTTTCCAATTCTAATGATCAGCCTGGCGCGCCCGGACCTTCTGGAACGACGCAGTGGCTGGGCCGTCGGAGCAGCCAATGCGCTCGCAATGCAATTGGCACCGTTGGCCGATATCGCCATCGAGGAACTGGTGCTGGGAATGGTCCCCGGATCCCCACCCGACGTTCCGGCGGCAATCGTTCCTCGTGCGGCGGGGATCCCGCTGTACGCCGTCGAGTTCGTACGGATGCTCGTCAACCGCGGCCGGCTCCTGGAAGAAGACGGTGGCTGGAAACTGGCAGACTCCATGGGAGAAGTAGAGGTGCCCGATTCTCTCGTCGGCGTGGTCGGGGCTCGCATCGACCAACTCCCGACGTCCAGCCGCGTCGTATTGGAGAACGCTTCGGTACTCGGCCATTCGTTCACCGCGGATGGGTTGGGGCGACTCAGCGGGCTGGATGCCGAAGAGACCGCGGCACAGCTGCACGATCTCGTCCAGCGCTCGGTGCTGGAAGTCGACATCGATCCCCGCTCCCCCGAACGCGGCCAGCACCGGTTCGTTCAGTCGCTCATTCGCGAGGTCGCGCTGTCCCGGCTCACCAAGCAGGATCGTTTGTCCAAACACCTCGCAGTGGCCCGTTACCTCGAAGGTCTGAACATCCCGGAACTCACGCCGGTCGCAGCCAGCCATTACCTCTCGGCAATCGAGGCCACCAGCAACGAAGCCGAGGCAGCCGAACTCGCCACAGCGGCGGTTGAGGCGTTGTTGGCGGCTGCAGAACGCGCTGCCTCCCTGCAATCCCACCAGCAGACGCTGACGCTGGTGATCTCGGCCCTCGAGATCGATCCCGCACCCGCGCTTCGGGGCAGGCTTCTCATCTTGTCTGCCAATGCTCGAACCGCCCTGCTCGACTACGACGGCGTTGAAGACGCGATCTCGGCCGAAGCAACGTTCGCGTCGATCGGTGACACCGCGGGCCGCATCGAGGCGCTCGCCGCAGGCCTGCGGAGCTACGCGACGACCCGGCGCTCGACCGAAGGTGAGGCCTGGGGCAAGCCGCGGCTCGACGATATCGAACCCGTCGCCAGCATCCCCTATGCGGCGGCGCTCTCTGCCCTTGGACGCTGCATGGGCCTGGCGAGAGCCGCAAACCCAGCGGAGTTCGAGCCGGCCATGGAGTACCTGGACCGGGCACTCACCCTCGCAGAGCAGTTGGACGCCGTCTCCGTCATCGCGGAATCACTGGACTCGAAAGGGACTTCGTTGGCCATGATGGGGCGGAATCGTGAAGGGATGGCGCTGCTGCTCGCGTCGCGCCAACTCGCGGTCGAATACGACCTCGGCTACGAACACCAGCGCGCCCTCAACAACATCTCGTACTTGTCGAGCGCGGACAGTCCACGCCTGATCCTGGAAATCCATGAAGAGCGCATCATGTCGGCAAGGAGGGCGGGGGATCCCCGAACGCTGCTCGATGCGCTCCTCAACCAGGCGTTCGCCCTCAACCAGGAGGGTGCGTGGGAAGAGGCGACAGCATTGCTCGAGGAGGTCGACTACGACGGTCTCCCCCGGGTGGACCAACTCCAGGTGGACGGCGTCGTGTCCGAGCGGTCGATGCTGCGCGGCGCAGCGGCCGCGGCTGAAGAGACCCTGGCGCTGGCCGAAGCCGAATACCTGGATATCGTCGATACCGTCGATCCTCAGCTTGCCGAGGCCTTGGCCGGTCAACGAGCCAGGTACGCGTTTCTGAATGGTCGCCTCGAGGAGGCATTCGAGAAGTCCATCGATCTGGCGGATACATCGCCGAACCTATACGACGTCCGAACGGCGCTGCCGGCGGCCATGTTGTTGAACGACCGCGAGAAGCTCGAGCGGGTGCGCGCGGTCCTTCAGCAAACGACGTACCGCGGAAGGTGTATCGACTGGCTCAACCTGACGGTGGAGGGTGCGATAGCAGCCGCCGCCGACCGGATGGATGTCGCCGCTCGAGCGTTCGATGATGTCTCGACCCGGATGGAGGGCCATGAGTTCTTCATCCGCGCCGCGGCGCAACGTGCCCTGATGGCTTCGATGCTCGGTACCAACCACCCGATCGGGCACGATCTCGCTAGGCGCGCCTACGACGAACTCTCCTCCGTCGGAGCCACCACCATCATGGACTTGATGTCCGGTGGAGTACTGGCACCCGACGTCGGCCGGCGTGAGCTGGCGTAGGCTCAACCGCGATGCCCTTCTTTCTCGACCGCCACGACCTACAGGACGTAACTCCCGACGAAGTCGTCAACGCCCACATGCTGGACCTTGCGGCGCAGAACGAGTTCGACGTCAAGTATCTGACCTACTGGTTCGATTACGACCGGCAGCTCACCTACTGCCTCGTGGATGCCCCCACGGAGGAGTCCGCCATCGAGGTGCATCGCAAGGCGCACGGATTGTTGCCGAGCATCATCACCACCGTGGACCCTGCAGACGTCGGGAGTTATCTGGGCCGGAATGCCGACCCCCCCGGCCTCGGCGGCGAGGCGATCATGGAACCTGCCTTCCGGACCATCCTCTTCACCGACATCGTCTCATCGACCGAACTGGCTCACCGGGTGGGTGATGCAGCCGCGCTGAATCTCCTGCGCCAGCACAATCGGGTGATCCGCCAGGCGATCGAAGCTCACGGTGGCCGCGAGGTCAAACACACCGGCGATGGGTTCCTGGCTTCGTTTGCGTCTGCTGCCGCCGGGGTGGCCTGCGCGGCCGAGATTCAGCGCAACATCTCCCTCGAGACGGGAACCGACCTCCAGGTCCGGGTTGGCCTGAACGCCGGGGAGCCGCTCGAATCAGACGGGCAGTTCTTCGGGCTGGCGGTAAACCTGGCCAGCCGGATCTGCGACGCAGCCGGGGCGGGCGAGGTCTTCGTTTCCGAGGCGGTGCGTGGGCTCACGCTCGGCAAGGAGTTCTCTTACGTCGATCGCGGTGACATGAACTTCAAGGGGTTCGAACGCCCGGTGCGGGTCAGCGAACTGCGTTGGGAGAGTGACTGACGTCGGGGATCGGAGCGTACTCAGCCCTCGCGAGCCGGCCACCCAGTGCCTCAGCCGACTCCACCAACCCACTCGAGAAACGAGCATCGGTAGGCGGCTTGTGCCAACACAACCTGCGGCACCCAGCAGCTACCGCGACCGTCGAGGTTGCCCAGATCGGCATCATCCAGCGAGTTCAGCCTGAGCGCGTCGACCGGGGAGTAGTTGTAGACAGCAACGTCGTAGTTGATGATGTCTTCTCCCACCGGTGTGGCCATGATCTCCTTCTCGATCGACATCGGGTTCCCGATGTCCAGTCGTGGTTCGTCACCATCGCTCTGGATGGGGCCAACCGCGTCGCCGGCAGGCGAGAGCGTCTCACCGGACCCGAACGCGGGGCCGGTGGAGAGTAGAAACGCGACGAGTGATACCAACATCACCGCGGTTGCGAACATGGACAAATGTCTCTGCGCTGCATCGAGCATGGCGTGCCTTCCCTGACCTTCTCCCTGGCGGTGATGGCCCTACGTATCACCGCACTGCCACATTACGGGTCAGGGCGCCAATCTGAAGTGGGGTTTTGGATGGGGTGAAGTGACTAGTCACGCTCACGCCGGAGGCGAAGCGAGACGCACCGCGATCGACCCATCAGATACAGGCCCCGCACAGGCAGAGCGTGGACGTCGCCGGCGGTGCCGCAACTAGAACTGCACCGCCGCCGCAGCCCAGTGAAACCCTGCCCCGAAGGCGGTGAGGACCACGAGATCTCCCCTGGCGACGCGGCCCTCACTCACCGCCTCCCACAGCGCAAGCGGCACCGTGGCCGAGCCGGTATTGCCGTAGCGGTCGACGTTGATGAACACCTGATCTGGTTCGAGACCGAGTTTCTTGCCGACCGCGTCGATGATCCGCTTGTTGGCCTGATGCGGGATGACGAGCGCGACATCCTCGACCGTGGCGTCGATCCGACCGAGCACCTCCGCGACGGCGGCGCTCATCCGGCGAACCGCCTCTTTGAACACCTCGCCACCATGCATCACGAGGCGTTGGTGGTCGCCCGCCGCGAGCGACTCCTCGTTGAAAGGTCTCCGGGTCCCGCCCGTCTCCAGCGTGAGAATCGGCGCCTTGCTTCCGTCGGTGCCGGTTACCACGTCAAGCACGCGAGCCTTCCCCCCATCCGGTGCCATGACAATCGCTCCGGCGGCATCGCCGAAGAGAACACAAATCGATCGGTCATCCCACGACATCAGTCGCGAGATCAATTCGACACCGACAACGAGAATGTTCTTGGGATCGAAGGCGATCCGGGCTCGCGCCACATCGACCGCCTGAACGAATCCGGCACAACCACTGCCGCCAAGATCGAACGTCGAAATCTCCCGGCAGCCCAACCGATGCTGGAGCAGTGAGGAGGTGTCCGGGGTGTAGACCTCTGGAGTGTCTGTGGCGAGAATGATCTCGCCGATGTTTGCGGGGGCGAGTCCGGCATCCGCGATCGCGATTTCCGAGGCGGCTGCGGCGAGGTCAAGTGTCGACTCGTCATCTGCTGCGAAGCGGCGTTCCTTGATGCCGGTCCGGGTCACGATCCACTCATCGGTGGTATCGAGGAGTTCCGCCCAGTCGTCGTTGGTCATCACCCGCTCGGGTACGTACCCACCGAACCCGACGATGTCTGCCACATGAGCTCCCGCGATGGCGTGTTGCGGGAATCGTAGCGACCTCTCTCCCAGTCGTGGATCCTGGTTGAGAGCAGGTCGGTCGTGTCAGAGGGAGTAGACAGATCAAGGATCGAAAAAACCGACATGCACAACCGCGCCGAAAAGGCCTATCGTGGGGGTGAACACGTCAGCTCGGGGGCTAACTGGGCGGACGTGCGAGCGAAGAAGGGCGACATCACCCTGAATCCCTAAACGGAATGATGTCGCCCACTTAAGGGTGCCGGGTCGTTCGACCTCGATTCATGCGAGGCGGCGGCTCGGCCCCTTCTTTCTGGTTGTCCTTCGGCCTACAGGTGGATGTTGACCACGCTTGCCATAGCCGGTGCAGCCATGAGCGCCATGGAGGCCAACGCCAGTGCGGCGATCGTTGCTATGCGACGCATGGGTTTCTCCTTCTTTCGTTGCCAGAGTGCCATTGGGGTATCTCATCGGTGTCTCGGATTCACAGCTTGAGCGCGAAAAAGCTTGCGCTCATCCCAATAAATGGAAGGGCTGCCACCTACATCTTGTGGTCGGGGGACCGGCGCACGGCCACGAGGCGGGAAAAAGCTTGCGCTCACGACATGATCCTGGGATCAACCCGTGATCAGGGTCAGCGACCGCGTCGCGTGCCAACCTCGATGTCGCTCGCTCGCAGCACAGTGAGGTCACGTCGAACGGTGGCGACGCTCACCTCGAGCGCGTGAGCGAGGTCGACCACCCTGGCTGAAGCACCCTGCTCCTGGGCCTCTCCCAGGAGTCGGATGATCCGCGCTCTGCGCCGCTCGGAAACCGAGACGATCACTACGTCGGAAGGCTCGCTCACCCGCCACTGCACCTCGATCCACTCATCGTCACGCAGTGGCCGACCTGTCGGCGCCTCCACCGAGGCGAGCATCACCGTGATGACCTTCTCCTCAGTTTGCTCGAGTGCATCCGCGATGGCCTTGTGCTCAGGGACGCGAGTCATCGCCCGATCCCGAGTCGCGGCGTCGAGCGAGGCCAGTGCGGCATCCAGCAGATCAGCAGCTGTGCCGAGCGAGGACCGCGCAAGCCCCGCTTCGCCGCTCGCGGTTGCGACGACGTACCGTCTGTACCAGACGACGTACGGACGCTCGGACCCGTCCTCCAATTGCTCAACGGCTCGATCCGCCAAGGCTCGCGCCTCGGCGAGTTCACCGCCGTCGAGTGCAATGAGTGCCTGCAGGCTGGTCAGGCTCGCTTGCACGTCGTTGAGACCGAGGCGGGACGCCGCGGTACCCGCGTGCAAGACGTGAGTTGTTGCCGCGACGAGGGCACCGGCTGAGAGTTCAACCTCCGCGGCCAGACGACGGACGTGTACTTCGACCCATTCGTTCCTACCATCCGAAAGGAGCGCGAGTGCAGTATCGACGTGGTCGCGGGCGGCCCTGACGTCACCCTTGTGATATGCGATCGTGGCGAGATGCTCCCGACAGAACGCCTCGCCCCATCCATGCACCTCTGCCTGGAAAAAATCCAAGGAGCGGACAACGTCAGCCGTCGTGTCTTCGCCGAGCATCGTGTGACGCACCGACGCCACGTTGGCACGCAACAGCGCTGCACCTCGATAGTCGCCGAGTTGGTCGAAGACTTCGGTGGCCTCGCCGTATGCCGCCAGCGCGGCCGCCAGGTCTCCCAAGACGTAGCGGGCGTTCCCGAGATTGGAGAGATTGACGGCAACCGCTCGCTGATACCCCACCTCACGCGCCAGGTGCAGGGCCGATTCGTAGAGTTCGGCGCCACGCCTGGTGTCGCCCTGCTCCATTAGAATGATCGCGAGCTCGCCACTCGTCCGCACCGTACCGTACAGATCGTCCACCCGCTCGTGGATCGCGAGTGCTCGCTCCAATTCTTCGGCAGCGCGCGAGTATTGCTGGGCTTGGGCGTAGACATTGCCGAGGTCGCACCGGGCGCCGGCTTCGTGGAACAAGTCACCACGCGCCAATTCGACCGCTGCTTCCAGATGAGGGGACGCTTCGGAGTGACGACCCGCGTGACTCAGCGTCATGCCGAGTGTGCTCAGTGCCGCTCGTCGCTGATCCGACACGGCGTCCGCCGCCATGTCGACCGCCGCGGTGGCAAGCCGAACGGCAGAGAGGTGGTTCCCCTCCCGATCCTCTAATCGGGCCCTCAGCCGTGCGACCTCCGGATGGTCCGGGTCCAGTTCGCTGATCTCATCCAGCACCCGCCGTTGCTCGGCGCGTTCCCCGAGTATGTCGAGCGAAGCCTCCAGGCCCTTCAGAATGGCGAACCGGTCGTCTTCAGCTGCCCAACGCGCCGCCGTCCGGTAGTGGCGGGCAGCGGCATCAAACGCCGCCAGACCGAAGGCGCGGTCACCCGCCAGGCGCGAGAAACGCGGACCGTTGACCCGATCGCCCGCCTCTCCGTAGTGGAGCGCCAACGCCTCGACTCGGTCTGGCTCGCGTCGCTCGATCTCCGCGGCCACGGCCGCATGGAGTTCGGCCCGACGATCGGTTGCCAGCCCCTCGAGGGTCACAGCTCTCACCTGATGGTGGGCGAAGGCATATCCGTCCGACGACTCGACCAGCGCCCCGCGGGCGATGAGAACGTCGAGCGCCCGCAGCGTCTCGAGACGATCGAGACTTGTGACGCTGCTGATGACCACCGGGTCGGTTGCGCGGCCCATAGCGGCTACCGCTTCGAGTACGGCACGGCTGGAGTCGTCGAGACCGGCGAAGCGTCGTGACACCACCTGGGCAATGCCGCCGGTCGTTGTCACCGGAGCAGCTACCGCGGCGGTCGACACGTCGCGAGTTCCCTCCGCAAGGGTTTCCGCATGCCATGTGCGCAGCGTCTCGAGCAGGAGCAGCGGGTTGCCCCCGGTCTCCAGGTACAGCCCCTCCGCGGTATCGAGCGGAACGGAGGCCACCCCGAGACTCTCCTCGATCAGGCGGGTTGAGCCGAAGAGGTCGAACGGTTCGATCGTGACGCGTGCGCTACCCGACGAGCCGTCGATGGCGACCAACTGCTTCCAGACCTCCTGCCGCTCTTTCGCGTCGGCGTCGCGGTAGCTCAGGCACAACGAGATGGGGCGACGCTCGAGATCACCGGCTACGTCTGCGAGCAACGTCAGCGAAGCCTCGTCCGCCCACTGTGCATCGTCGATCATCAGCACCAGGGGGTTCAGGTCAGCCAGCGCGGTGAGCGTCTGCCCGATTGCCCGCGGCAACCGGCCGGTCCCGGCCTCACGTTCGTCCGGAAGAGGCTCGGGCAGGCCCGGGAGCCACTCCCCGACCCGAGGGACAACCCTGGCGAGATGAGCGAGCGTCAGCCGATGGAGAAGGGCGCCAAGTTGCTCTGCTCGCAGCCGGGACAGCCCGCTCTCGAGTGCGGTGCGCAGCGAACTGAACGGCTCCAATTGCTCGTCCTCACGACATTCGACCCGCATGACGGTGAGTCCGCGCCACTGCGCGTCTTCGGCCGTCTCGTCGAGCAGCCGTGTCTTGCCGACACCGGATGAACCTTCCACCATGACGACTCCACCGCGACCGGCCAGAGTCTCCTCGAACCGTCGCAGCAGTTGCCTTCGCTCCGGATCGCGGCCGACCATTGGAACGTCCGCCGCCCTGGCCAATAACGGTGCACCGGCAGACGGTGCGAACGGACGGTCACCTTTGTCCCGCAATTCGGCGATGTTGGCGCGGAGTTGACGGGTCTCCAGGTCGGGATCTGTGCCCAATTCCTGCCGCAGCACCTGAGCGCAGCGGTCGTATTGGCTCAACGCTTCTGTGCTCCTGCCGAGCAGGAAACAGAGCCGCATCACCTCTCGATGCGCCTCCTCGCGCAGCGGATCGTGCAGCGTGACCCGACGAGCAAACGCCAGCGACGTGTCGTAGTCCGCTCCGCTCTTGTGCAGGGATACCAACCGCCATAGACAATCGAGGTACGAGGCGCCCAGCCGCACTCGCTCCGGATCAGCCCAGGGGTCGTAGAAGCCCTCCATGAACTCGCCGCGATAGAGGTCAACGGCGGCCGTGAGGTCTGCAATCTCCGACTGCATGTCGCCCCGGCTCGTCGAGACTGCCAGCAGTGCATCGAATTGGGCGACGTCGAGCCACAGCGCGTCCTCCTCGATCGAGATATCTGCCACCGTGGTCGTGATCAGGTCGGAAGCACCGGCGATGTCCTGCAGTGCAGTCTGGAGTTGCCACAGCGCCTGGCTCAGCCTGCGTCGCGCCGCAGCCTCGGGTTCCTCAGGCCAGAAGGTCCCCGCCAGGAGCTCGCGGGTGTGCCGCCTGCCGCTATATGTGGCGAGGTAGGCGAGCAGGGATCGGCCGACGCCCGGGATTGGGGGCAGCGGACGACCTCGATGTTCGAGTACGAAGCCGCCGAGCAGCCTGATGTGGACCCTGTCCATAACCGCGAATGTAGTGAGTCGCGCGGGCGAACGGCGAGCTAGAACGCGAAATCCGTCCCTTCGCGCCTCCGAATTCGGGGAGGACCCACTGGCCGCGCCCGCCGTTGGAAGGCAGGTTCTGTCCGTCCGTCAGCCGAAGTAGGCGGGCACGTTGTCCGCGCGCCACTTGATCGAGCATCCCATCGAAGGGTGTTGATCCACGGACACTTCGTTGCCCTCCAGAACGGCATCGATCGCAGCACGAAGATCGGCTCCGGTGACCTCGGTGGCAGTGTTGGGCCGGGCCTCGTCGAAGCGACCGCGGTACGTCAGTCGGCGGTCTGCGTCGAAGAGAAAGAAGTCCGGCGTACACATCGCGGTATAAGCCTGCGCCACCAATTGGGATTCATCGAACAGGTACGGGAAACGGTATCCGAACTCGCGGGCCTCCTGGGCCATCGCGGCTGGTGAATCCCCCGGGGAGAGTTCGACGTCGTTGGACGAGATCGCGACGATACCCAGCCCGCTGCCGGCATAGTCGCTGCCGAGTTCGACCAACCCGCCACGAATGTGCCTCACGTAGGGACAGTGGTTGCAGATGAACATGACGAGGAGCGCATCCTTGTCCGCAAAGCCTTCGAGCGAGACGGTGCCTCCCGTCACGACGTCCGGCAGCGAGAAGCTCGGTGCCTTGGTGCCGAGCGGGAGCATCGTTGATGTAACGGCCATGTGATTATCCTTCATCGCGGTTGGCGGCGGGCCAGTGTACGAGCCTCATGCCACTCGGATGCCGCTCACCGTCCACCAGTGGGTCCACGGAGAAGCTGGTCTGCGACTACCGATCTAGTGCGGTGTGGGCAGTGGTGACCTGACCGGCAAGCCCTTCGCCGCCCTCGAACGTCCGGAGCGCCACCATCTGCTCCTCGAGCAACTGTTCGCTCTTCGCATACCCGGCCAGAACCCCCACCAACGCCACAAACGCGTCGGCGAGGGCTGCCTCGTCTTCCGCCTCCGCCTCCCGGGCGGCGGCCGCGGCCTCGTTGAGTCGGTCCGTGGCATCCTGGTAGTCGCGTGCCGCTGCCAGGTGCGCGCCGAGCATCCAAAGGGCCCGCGAGATCGGGAGCGCGCCCTTGTCGAGGCCACGGGCGAGCCTCAGATTCTCGCGGGCGGCTTCGAGACCCACCGCCTCCTGGTCGAGGGAGATGGAGAGATCGGGTTCTCCCCAACCCGACCACGTGAAGGAGGCCAGGTCGTAGCACATCGCCTTGGCCTCCGAACGTAATGCGTAGGCCGTTTCTGCGTCCGCGGCCCGAGCCGCCGCGGCCAATGCTGCGCCGAAACCCGCGTGTGCCAACGTGATCACCTGAGCCACGTCGCGTTCGTTCCAATAGGCGTCACGGATTGCCTGCCGATACGCGGCAGCGGCTTCGATCGGATCAGATATCTCACTCAGCGCAACAACAGCGGTCAACGGACCGCCATCACGATTGGCGTCCGTCGGGGTTGCCGAATTCGTCACGTCACCTCCATAGGGATCAGAGCTTCGCCACCTCCCGGCGCCGGTTCGCAATCAGGTCGCGGTACCAGTAGTAGCTGTCCTTCGGGACCCGCCTCCCCGTGGAGTGCTCCACCCAGACCAGCCCGAAACGCTGGCTGAAGCCGGAGACCCACTCGAGATTGTCCAGCAGGCTCCACACGAAATAGCCCTCGATCGGTACCCCTGAGGCGACTGCAGTGTCGATTGCAGAAATGTGCTGTTCCAGGTAGCTGCTCCTCCTCGAGTCGTCGACCGTCCCATCTGGACCCGGCCCGTCCGAGTAGCTGGCTCCGTTCTCGGTGACGAGGATCCGCTCCGGGCGGTACGTCTCCGCAATGTGTTGCAGGTAGCCGACGAATGCATCAGGCGTGATCGGCCAGCCCATTTCGGTATGACCGGGGGGAGGGTTCGGCCCAGGCGCAACACCCGTCTCCTCCGACTCCTCGCTGCCGGCTTCGATCATCAGGCTGGTGTAGTAGTTGAGTCCCAGGAAATCGATGGGGGTGGCGACCACTTCCATGTCGCCGGGGGCGACGAACCAGAGGTTGCCGTCCTCCAAACGACCGCGGGCCGCGTACGCAGCAACCATGTCCTCCGGGTACCCCTTTCCGAAGACGGGGTCGAAGAACCACCGATTGCGAAACCCATCGAAATGGAGCTGCGCAGCCAGGTCGGCAGGGTCGTCACTCGCCGGAGTCGAGGGGCGGCAGTCGAGCGCGATCCCGACCTGAGCTTCCGGAACCCGCGCACGGATCGCCTCCACCGCCTTCCCATGACTCAAGAGGAGATGGTGGGCGACAGCCAATCCCGAGCGCCAATCCCGCAGCCCCGGTGCGAACTGACCCTCCACCTCGCCCAGGAAGGTGGCAACCCAAGGTTCGTTGTGCGTGATCCAGTGCCCTACCCGATCGCCGAGGGCATGTGCCACCACAGCGGCGTACCGGGCGAAAGCATCCACGGTCGACCGATTGGCCCACCCGCCCCGGTTCTGCAGGGCTTGGGGAAGATCCCAGTGATAGAGCGTCGGATAGGGCGTAATCCCCTTGGCCAGCAGTTCGTCCACCAGCTTGGAGTAGAAAGCAAGGCCCGCCTGGTTGACGTCGCCTTCCCCGTCCGGCAGCACTCTCGTCCAAGCGATCGAGAAGCGGTACGCGTTGATCCCGAGCTCGGCCATCAACGCTACGTCTTCGCGCCAGCGGTGGTAGTGGTCGCACGCGACATCGCCAGATTCGGGCATGTGACCTTCGTCCGCGAACCGGTCCCAGATCGATTCACCCTTGCCACCCTCGTGACGCCCGCCTTCGATCTGATATGCCGATGTCGCGGCACCCCAGGCAAACTCGTCTGGTCGTAGGAATGCCATCGGCGGATTGTAGAACCGACGTATGGCGGCGGACGAGAGCCAATTCGCGGCTTCTATCCTCTTGCCCGTTGCGACCCCAAGAGGCTAGAGAGAGGTATCCAGTGACAACCGAGAATTACGAGATCATGATGGCGGTGTTCCCCACTGAGGACGGCGCCAAGGCTGCAGTAGATCAACTCGAGGCCATGGCCAAGAACGACACGATCGAACTCGTGGACGCAGCTGTTTTGGTACGCGACGCAGATGGCAAGACCAAGATCGACCAGTACTCGTTGCCGAGCGTCAAGAAGGGCGCCAAGTGGGGCGCCATCATCGGCGGGGTCGCCGGGCTGATCTTCCCGCCGAGCATCATCGGGGGCGCACTGCTGGGGGCCGGAATCGGGGCCGGCGGCGCCAAGATCGGGAAGATGGCACTCGAGTCCGACGACTTGAAGGACGCGGCCAAGGATCTCGAGCCGGGAACCTCGGCCTTCGTTGCAGTGGTCGACAACACCTGGGTGACCAAGGTGTCGCAGGCTATGGACGGCTACTCGAAGCTCAGCGAGCATGCGCTCGACGCGGAGAGCGCCGCGCGGCTCGGCATCATCGAAGATGACGAAACCGGCATGTACGCCGAGTACGGCACGGCGACCGCCGTGGATCCCGACACCGGGGCCCGGATCGTGGCAGACACAACGACGGTGGCCGATACGACGACGGGTGATGTCGTCTCCGCCGGCGATGTGGTTGCCGCAGACCCGACGACTGGAGAGGTGACCGCAGCGAGCTTTATCGCGGCCGGAAACGTACCAGACGCCGCGGCCCTCGACGACGGCTCGGACAGCAGTGACTCCGCAGACAGCGCAGACAGCCCGGCCGACTCTGCAGACAGCCCGGAAGACGCCGACTGAGCCCTCCCAGACCCGCACACGCAGATGGCGCACCTCCGGGTACGCCATCTCGCGTATCGGCTGCGTCGTACTTGCGTCCCACAACGGGTTAGACACGACCACCCGACGCAAGAACCGCAAGCGTCGGCGTTACGCTGACGCGGTGACCGAGTGCCCCGACTACATCCAGATCAACCGGACGTCTTGGGATGCCAAAGCCGACGAGTACGCCGGCTACGCCTTACACCAGTGGTCGGGCGAACCCGCCTGGGGAATCTTCTCGGTGCCTGATGCCGAGGTCGGGGTGCTGCCGGACGATCTCGTGGGGAAGCAGGTGCTCGACGCCGGTTGCGGCACGGGCTACGTATCTGCCTGGATGGCGCGCCGCGGGGCAAACCCGGTCGGTGTCGACAACTCTCCTCGACAACTCGCCACTGCGGCCCGTTTCCAGGACCGCTACGACCTGCAGTTCCCTCTCATACTCGGCATCGCGGAAGAACTGCCGTTTCGCGACGAAACGTTCGACGTCGTCATCTCAGAGTACGGAGCCTCCCTGTGGTCCGACCCATACCGATGGATCCCCGAAGCGTCCCGGGTGTTGCGCCCGGGTGGCGAGTTGGTGATCCTGTCCAGCACGTTGTTCGTCACTATGTTCGTCTTCGATGACGAGACCATCCCCGCGGACCGCACCCTGAAACGTGACTATTTCGGAGCACACAGTCAGCAGGGCCGGATGACCCCGGAGTGGAGTTCCACCTCACCCATGGAGACTGGTTCAAGACCCTTCACGGCAATCAATTCGACATTACCGACCTGATCGAGATCCAACCCGGGCCGGCCGCAGCTACCACCTACCCCTGGGTGACGCTCGAGTGGGCACGGTGCTGGCCTATCGAGGAAGTGTGGAAGGCCAGAAAACGAGGATGAGCAGAGCCGATAGTGCTGTGACGCCACGCAGACCGACGGCTCGCGTCGCGTCCACCGATCGATGGGCTTCTCGCGCGTGACAGAGCCGCAAGCACCCGCATCCGAAAACAACGCCCGTGCCTACGCGGTTCTGGCCGTGCTCTCTGCCGCGATGTTCGTGTACGTCATCGACACAACGCTGATGAACGTCTCGATCTCGGCACTGGTGGAGGATTTGGGAACCACAGTTGGCGCCGTCCAGGGTGCCATCACCCTCTACACGCTGACAATGGCAGCGTTCATGCTGACCGGCGGAAAGCTGGGAGACATCTGGGGCTCCAAGCGGGCGTTCCGTATCGGGCTCATCATCTACGCCCTCGGGACCACGATCACCGCATTCGCTCAAACGCTGGGCTGGGTGATCATCGGCTGGTCCATCCTGGAAGGCCTCGGGTCCGCGCTGATCGTGCCCGCCATCAACACGCTCGTGAGAGCCAACTACAAAGGTGGCAAGCGAGCCAGTGCGTACGGCCTGCTGTTCGGGGTAGCTGCGGCCGGCGCAGCATTTAGCCCGCTGATCGGTGGGTGGATCACCACCGAGTACAGCTGGCGCCTCGCCTTCGGGCTCGAGGCAATCATCGTGGTCGCGGTCCTGGCATCTTCCGGCCTGCTCACCGATGCGCCACCCGTCATCCCGAAGCCAAAGCTCGACGTGGTCGGCGTCGTGCTCTCCGCCGTCGGTTTGGGGCTCTTCGTGTTCGGCATCCTGCAGACCACGAGCCGAGGCTGGAACGACCCGGTCGTCCTCTCCATGATCTTCGGCGGACTCGGCTTCCTCGCTGCCTTCGTGTGGTGGATCCGACGCCGCGAAGCGAGCGGGGAGCCTGTGCTCGTTCATCCGTCCATCTTCCGTCACCGCACCATTTCGGCCGGTCTGCCGGTCCTGTCGACGCAAACATTTGCCCAGGCCGGACTGTTATTCCTCATCCCGGTCTTCACCCAATCTGTACTCGGGTTTGACGCCTTCGAAACCGGGCTGACTCTGCTGCCATTGTCGATCGGCGTGCTGGTGACATCGGTGACGACGCCGCGACTCGGCCGCCTCATCTACCCCAGGTACATCATCCAGGGAGGCCTGGTACTGCTCTTCGTCGGTGGATTCATCCTGGCCAGGTCACTCGACGGTGCCACCGCAGGGAGCGACCTGGCCCTCGGTCTTCTGCTCGGTGGAATCGCCATCGGTCTGATCGCCGGGCAGCTGCCCAACATGATCCTCAGCGGAGTCGAGCCGAAGGAGGCCAGCGAGGCCTCCGGGCTGCAGGGGACCGCCCTGAACCTGGGCATGGCCTTGGGCACTGCGGTCATCGGCACGGTGATCCTGTCGGTGGCGTTGTCGAGTATTTCCAGGGACATCGAGGACAGCGTTGCCATCCCGCCGGAGCTTGGCAACCAGATCGAGGAGACGCTGGAGTCCGGGCTCGTCGAGCCGGGAAAAACTGAACTACAGACCGCGCTTGCCGCCTCGTCACCTGAGGTACAGACCGAGGCACAGCGCATCTTCGACGAAGGCACCCTGCGCGGCTTCCAGGGTGCCATCCTCGTCGGCGGCTTGGTGGCCCTCTTCGGAGCCCTCATGGCCTTCCGGCTGCCCCTCAGGAAGCTCGAAGGCGTCGCGGGCAGGCCGGAGGAAGGCGCTACCGGCGCCGTGGCCGAAACGGTCCGCAACACCACCATTCCTAGAGTCCAGCTCGAGATGGAAGACCTCACCGCGGAACCTCCGGCCTGACCCGACCCGCATCGAAACGCTGAGCAGCACCTTCTCGCCGGCGCGGACTGCGAGAGAATTCACCCGAGACCACCCTGACCGACTAGTCGCTCAGGGCGTAGAAGAAGCCGTCGCGGGACCCGACGTAGATGCGGCCTTCCCAGACGACGGGGCTGGACTCGATGCACCCTCCCGTCTCCGCGACCTCCCACAATCTCGTCGGGGCTGCAGGATCGGTGAGGTCGTAGGCCCGGAGCCCGGCGCTCTCGACGCAGTTGGTCGAGACAAGCAATGTGTCGTCCACGACCAGGGGCGATGACCAGGCGTGCCAGCCGATCTCATCGCGGAACACAACCTCACCGGTGTTCGTGTCCACGACGAGCAGTTCACCGGGATGCGTGGCGACGTACAGATAGCCGGCGTGGAGTGCCGGGGTCGCCCAAATCCCGCCTTCGTCTCCTGAATCCCCCGGTACCTCGACGCTCCACACGAGCGAATCGTTGGTGGCGTATGGATCCAGCTTGACGAGCTGGCCTACCTCGCGAGACCTGGCGTTGTAACGCTCCTGCTCGACCGAGACATACAGCATGCCCTCCTCGTCGATCACGATCGTGGCGTCGATGTCGTCGCCTGCCCAGAAGTCGAAGACGACGGGAGCCTCACCCCGCTCGATGTTCTTCGTGTCGAGTCCCACAACCCTGCCGCCCGAATTGGCGAAGTACACCCGCTGCTCGAAGAGTGCAACCGAATTCTCGATGCTCACATTGTTTCCGACCCGGGAGCGGAGTTCAGGGGTGTATCCCGGTGTCTCGAACACAATCGTCGGGTCGACGGTGACATACCCCTCCTCGTCCAGGTCACGATTCAGCTTCACCGCGAAGAACCAACTGTTCTCGCCACCCTCGTACATCACGTCGTCGATGATTGCCGGGTTGCCGTCCCAATCGTTGTTCCAGACCCCATCGACGGCATCGGCATCCAGCGCCCACAGCTCGCTGGGGGTCTCCCGATCGAGCGCTACCACCCGAAGGCGGTCGTCACGTGACCCGAAATACAGGAGCGGATAACCATCGGGGTCGATGGTCACCGAACCCTTGACCAGATCACCCACGTCGAACTTGGGTCGGGTCGGTTTTCCCGTCGCGGCATCGAGGAAATGCACGGCCTTGTCGTACGCGCCGAACACCACTTCAGTCACGCCGTCCGGCCGGACCCAGACCGCCGGCTGGCCGGTCCAACCGGTGCCGCACCAGAGGCTTGCCTCGCCACCGACCGTCGACGTGCCACACATCGCCTCCTCCGGATAGCGCCAGGCAACGACCGGAGCCTCCGGCATCGGGCCTCTGCCGTAGTACGTCCTGGTGGGATTGCCCCTGAACATCGTAACCCCTGCGACCGAACCCCACGCTTGCCCGACGGTCGACGCCGGCACGGTGCCCGCGGGCCGAGGCGGCACGGTGGTCGTAGGGTTTGGCTGCGGGACGGCCGCCGCTCCCGGCTCCACGACAAGCGTCGTGGAAGAAGTCCCTCCCGGCCCAACAGCCGCCGAGGTAGTTCCTATGGTCGCAGGCGCCCCCACTACCCGCTCCAGGACATCCGGCCTCGATTGCCCGACCACAACCACGAAGACCGCCCCTACGACCCCCAAAGAGATCAGACTGAACAGGACGGTGACTGCAATGAGGCTCTTCGAGGTCTTTGCCATAACTCGCGCGATCCCGGCCGACAATGGGTCGATTCTCCCATGGACCGAGGTCTTGGCAGGAACGACGGCGAGAGCGGCCCGAATTGCGGGGCGTCGCGCGAGCATCCCGCCGCGAATCGGCTTGAATGCGCGCATGCACGACAACACGGCGAGACACCTCTCTCGCGTCCATCGCCTCATCTACCGGAGCACCATCGGGCGCATCGGAGGACGCTTCGTGGGCAACAACATGCTGCTTCTCACCACGACCGGACGGCGCAGTGGGAAGCCCCACACAGTGCCGCTGCTCTACCTGAGAGACGGCACAGACGTACTCGTGATCGCCTCGTGGGGCGGACGCGACTACCCACCCGACTGGCATGTCAATCTCACCGCAAACCCCGTAGCGAACGTCCGGATCGATGGCTCCACTCACAGTGCGTTGGCTGCAATCCTCGATGGGCCGGAACGGGCGGAGTGGTGGGAGCGCTTCGTCGCCGCATACGACGGCTACGCCGCCTACCAGAGCCGGACCCCGCGAATCATCCCCATCATCCGGCTCGAGATCGACCAAGGTGCCCGGCCGGGGCACAGAAGGGAGCACTCCGATGGCGCAACTTGATGTGTTGTTCAACGGGTACGGCGGAGAGGGCGTTGCCAGCACGGTGAGCCTGATTCGTGACGAGAATCTGGTGGCGGTGGTGGATCCAGGCATGGTGCCGAACCGCAACGTCATTCTCGATCCGCTTCACCACCTCGGGGTGAGGGTCGCGGATGTCACGGACGTCATCATCTCGCACCACCACCCGGATCACACGATCAACATCGCCCTGTTCCCGCAAGCCACCGTGCACGACCACTGGGCCACGTACCACAACGACGTGTGGACGGCTCGTCCGGCGGAAGGGGTTCGGCTCTCTCCTGGGGTTGGTTTGCTCGAAACGCCCGGCCACACACCGCAAGACATCACGACGCTGGTCGATACCGACGCCGGAGTGGCCGCCCTCACCCACCTCTGGGTGTATGAGGGAGCGGGCGAGGACCGCCTAGCCACCGACCCGGATTTGCTCGACCAGAACCGGGCCCGCGTTCTCGGCCTGGCCGACCTGATCGTGCCCGGGCACGGCCCGACGTATCGAACCGACCGGGTTCCCGTCTAGCCGGGAACGCTGATCGCCCTCCGGCAGGCAGCCGATCCGCTCGTCGTGGATCTTCGGTGAATTGGGCTGCGCCATTTCGAGATCATTGTCGCTGGTGGTAACGATCTCATAGCTCATCACCGAAGCCAAAGACTGGAGCGGGTTGTCGATCCTGGGGGTCGGCACAACGACGCTCAGAGCCGCTCGGCGACCTCAAAGGCGGGACTGGTGCGCGACCAGCGGAGCCGTACTCGCTCCCCGCTCACCGTGCCGAGCCACAACACCGTGGGCCATGGAAGCCGCACGATCTCGATGAGGCGGTACGTCGGTTTCTGCAGGAACACGGCCAGCAAGAAATCTGCATTCGTCGCGACCGATGCTTCGAACGCAGTTGCCTCACCGAGGTCTGTCACCGTGCGCGACACGACCTTGTACCCGGCACCCTCGGGATCCCACAACAAGTCGGGTGACCCTCCCGGTCGCGGCGCTCGTGCCTTCAGGTGAAGGCGCTCGTGGGCGATGGCACGTGCCAGGTCGTGAATGTGCCGCGTGTCGTGGCGGGAGTGTTCACCACGCCGCAGTTGCTTGCGGATATCTGCGCTGTTCACACCCGGAGGATACGAACCAAACACCCGTCCACGCATTTCGAGCCCGGTACGGTAGGTGCCATGGCCAAAGCTTCCGGCCGATATGAGATGACTCCACATGGATGACGCCTGGCCCCGCGGTGCGCCTCGCGTCGGGGACACCGCCGAGATGTCTCGCCCGGTGACTGCCGCCGATATCGAAGCCTTCACTCGTATCAGCGGGGACCGCAACCCGCTGCACTACGACGAGGGCATCGCCGCCGGGTCCGTGTTCGGCGAAGTGATCGTCCAGGGCGGAGTGACAACGGCAATCCCGAACGCGGTGGTTGCCGAAAGCCTCCCCGGCCCGGGCACTGTGTTCCTGTCGGTGTCGTGGAACTTCCTCGCCCCGGTACGGCCCGGTGATTGGATCACCGGGATGGTCGAGGTGATGTCCGTCCGCCACGACAAGCCCATCACGGAGCTGGCCACCCGGGTGGTCCGCCAGGATGGCGTTGAAGTGGTCACCGGCACCGCCGTCTGTTTCACCGCACCCCTGCCTTGATTTGACGTGCGACCTACCCGGCCGAGGTATTCTCGGCTCGAGGCCGGACCCGACCTACCCCCGATACCGCGGGGTGATCTTCCCGCAGACTGTGCGCGGCGTCACGGCGACGCGATCGCCACAGCGTGGTCCATGCCAGAACCGGGAATGAAACGGCTGTCGCGACCCGGGGGCAAACGTCGCTTCCGGCTCGCGTGGTGGCGCCGGACGTAGCGGAGCCCCGCATCACGCCTTGCGCAGCTGAAAGGCGAGAACGATCCCGGTGACACCGGCGAGGATCAGATAGGCGCCGGCTAGCCGCGCGAGGATCAAGAACGTGATGGCCGGCCCAGCCTGCACGAGAAGACCCCTCACGAACCGGAGCGCTCCCAGGAGAATCGCCAGACCTCGTTGCGGTGTGTCGCGGTCCGTGGTAGCGACGAAGGATTCGATGGCCCCCGAGATCACCCGGAACAGACCCAACGGGATCACGAGGACGGCGATCGAACGAGCTGGCTCGCGGATCACGAGCAGCCCCACGACGAAACCGAGGCCGCCGGCGAGGGCCGTCAATCTCCGTTGTTGCATGTCGCCGGCGAGGATCGCCTGGACGAACCTCACGGCCCCGAAGATCATCAGGTAGATCCCGACCAGTACGGCGAAAACGAGCAATGTGCGGCCGGGCCAGGCGATGATCGCGAAGCCGAGGATGACTCCTGCCAGCCCCGAGATGATCAGCTACCACCACGGCAGATTCCACTGCCAGCGACCCGGCGACGAGAGAGCAGTCACGGCACTCCCAGTTCGGCAACAGCGAGTCAGGCTGGCGACCCGACCTGACCGCCCGGTTCCACCGTCCGCTCAGTCATCCAGCATTCGGGACTCGTCGTGCACGACCGTCCCGCCGATCGAGATGACGTCGCCCGCCCAACGCAAGTGAATCGTCGAGGGGTGGCCGATCTCGTCGCCCTGGAGAATGGTGACCGTGCCCTCGTTCTCCCCACGGTGCACCATCAGACGGGCCCAGGCAACCGCCGCGCTACCCGTGGCCGGATCTTCGTCGACTGCGGTGCCCGGAGCGAAGAATCGCACCTTCACCTCGTCACCGTGCCGTGCCCAGGCGAGCAACCCAAAACGTTCCGCCGCCACCGCCATGTCCACCCGGGCCGCGGCTACCACAGCCGCACTCGGCAGCTCGGCGAGCACGTACTCCAACGGCATGGTCACCCGGGAGGCCTCGACCAACGCGTTCAGGCCGGCTCGCCTCGCCCAATCGGCGGCATCGCCCGGATCGGCGACGGAACCAAGACCGGTGGTCGCGACCCACGTGACCTCGGCGGCGCGGTCGATTCGCACCTCCCCGACCCCGCATCGGAGTGCGGCAACCCCGCCGGGACCCATCGTGTTGAGAACCCACGCCGTCCCCACAAGGGGATGACCCGCGAACGGCAGCTCGTCGCCGGGGGTGAAGATCCGAACATTCGGGGATTCTCCGGCCTGCCATTCGATGAACACCGACTCTGAGAAGCCCAACTCCGTCGCGATCGCCTGCATACCTGCCGTGTCGAGACCCAGGGTGTCGTTCACGACGCCGAGATAGTTGCCGCCCTTGTCGCCCCGGGTGAATACCCGCACGACGATGCATCCTCGTGACATGACACGGAGCGTACCGGACCGATGCAGCCCGAGACCCCGGTAGGTAGCGTGTCCGGACCGATAGGAGTGACATCGCGGAGACGGATTGGGAAGCCCTGTACGCGGCGGACGACATGTCGACCCCGGTTGACCGTGATATGACGAATTTGGCTGCGTCCCTCACACCAGGCGCCGCAGTCGACCTCGGGTGCGGGGCGGGGCAGAACTCCTTGTGGCTGGCGCGGCACGGTTGGCGCGTCTTCGGTATCGATCTCGCCCCCACGGCAATCCGCACCGCGACACTCGCGGCCGGGGCCGAAGGACTGCCGGCAGACTTCGCGGTAGCGGACCTCCGGTCGTGGAAGCCGGATCGGGCCTACGACCTGGTCATCAGCACCTACGCCCTGCCGGTACGTGGTCCCGGTCGAGATCACGCTCTGGCGGCTGCGGTTGGTGCGGTCGGAATCGGCGGAACTCTGCTGATCACCGAGCTCGACGAGTCGCTGGCAAGACAGGCCGCATGGCGAAGCGACGACCTCACGTCGATCGACGACATCGTGCCGCTGGTAGCGGACTGGGAGGTCACCAGAGCGGAGGTGGCCGTACGCGCCCACTCGCACGCGGACCATACGGCGCACTATCCCATCGTGATGGTGGTCGCCCGCCGGCCCGCTGATTGACGGCTCAACCGTCGCCACTAGCGTTCCGGCCGAATGGATGTCTTCGATGTACTCGGCCTCGACGCGCTCCTCGGGCAGTTCGTCGTCGCGCTCGGCGGCGCACTCGTGCTGGGTAACGGCTACGCGATCTACAAGGCGCGCCGCGGTGAAGCGCCCAAGGGGGAGGAAGGCGACTTCCGCGCCGGTCGAGCCTGGTGGCTGTTCGCCGTCGGAGTCGTGATCCTCATCTGGGGTCTGGTTTCGCTGTTGGCGAGATAGCCGCGAACCCCCCAACCGTTCTTCCGGACAGGTGCGGGCTCCGTCCCGCCAGGGGACGCAAGAACAGAGATCGTTCGGGGCGGTACAATCGGGCCTCCGGCGGATGTAGTTCAAAGGCAGAACACAAGCTTCCCAAGCTTGGAATGGGGGTTCGATTCCCCTCATCCGCTCCAGCGGCCGGGTCCTGCACACATACCTTCCCCAGCTACCATCGTGGCCGATGATTTTCTCCGACCGGACCATCAAAGAAGCCGTCGGCGACGGCAAGATTCTCATCGATCCATTCGATCCTGCCATGGTGCAACCGTCGAGTATCGATTTGCGGTGTGCCTCGACGTTCCGGGTGTTCGAGAACCATCGTTACCCCCTCATCGACCCGAAGGCGCCGCAAGAGGACCTCACGAAGTCCGTGGAAGCCGGCTCTGATGAGCCCTTTATCCTGCACCCGGGTGAGTTCGTGCTCGGCGCGACCCTCGAGGTGATCGGACTCGCTGATGACATCGTGGCCCGGCTCGAAGGAAAGTCGAGCCTCGGCAGGCTTGGGCTTCTCATCCACTCCACCGCCGGCTTCATCGATCCCGGGTTCAAGGGCCAGGTGACGCTGGAACTGTCGAACGTCGCCAACCTCCCCATCGCCATCTACCCCGGCATGAAGATCGGGCAGATCTCCTTCTATGAGCTCAGCACCCCGGCAGAGCACCCCTACGGCTCGCCGGGTGCCGGTTCGAAGTATCAGGGCCAATCGGGGCCAACTCCGAGCCGGGTCCACCACGACTTTTCGGGAGAGGCGACGTGAGCGAAACGCCGATCGGCATGGTCAGCAGCATCGTGATCGACACCACCGCCGACGACCTCGATACGCTTGTCGAATTCTGGAGAACCATCCTCGGGCTAGAAGAGAAGGTGCGCTACCCGAGCTTCGTGTGGCTCAATGCTGTCAGCAAGAATGGACCCTCGCTTGCCTTCCAGGTCGTTCCCGAATCCAAAACGACCAAGAATCGGGTCCACGTCGACGTCGAGGTTGAGGACCGAGATGCCTTCGCAGCTCAAGTTGCGTCTCTGGGGGGCGGCAGGGTCGACCAACACACCATGGGTGACTTCACCTGGAATGTGATGGCCGACCCGGCCGGCAACGAGTTCTGCATCTTCAGTCACCGTTGAGCCGAGGAGCCTGCAACTGGGTCTGAGCGTCGACGTATTCCGCTACATGCTCGGCCCACAAGGCCAAACCCTCGGGTGTCAGGTTCGCGTCTGGCTGGGGGTGGCCACAGCCGCCCCATCGAGTTGCGTTGCGGCTACATCTCGATGAGTTCGGCGACCTCGATCGAACCTCCGGACTCACGAATCGGGCAGCCCTTGGCCTTGTTGAGGGCGCCGTCGAGCGAATCGGCGGTCACGACGGTGTAGCCCGTCACCCCGTTCTCCGAGCCGACGACCGATCCATCTGCCGCAACCGTCTGCATCGGAATCGCGGGGGCTCCGCCGTCGGCGATGGAGGCGCCCAATTCGCCGTACCAAGCCTCCCATTGGCCCATGACCCTCGCCTGTTCCTCTTCCGTCTCCGCCATCGCACCACCGTGATACGCAAACAAGTACCTCGCCATTGTGAACCTCCCGGTCTCCTGCCGGCCTTCCCGGCGTTGATACCTCAACGACAAACCGTGGGCATTGATTTCGACAAATCGTGACCAACTTTTCGCGAACCGACCAACTCGCGAAGTCCCTGCCGAACCGGACATGATGAGGCGAGACCCGCCAGATGGGTGGCTCATCGGGATGGGGATCAGCCCAAGGAACGGGACCCGGCAGGGTCCCGGTTCTGGTTCCTGCGTACCCAGAGGGTGTAGACACCGTCCAGGGACGCAAGAACAGAAGCCGAGCCTCACGAATCCGGGATCGACTCGATGCTCGTACCCTCAGTGAGCCAGAGCGTCAGCTCGTCCCGATCGGGTGTGTGCAGTTTGCCGGACTCGACGAACTGAGCACCGTCGACAAAATCGATAGCCGCAGGGTCGTGGGTCGCCATCACCACCGCAGTGCCTTGCTGTGCCACCTGACGTAGCAGACCGAGGATCGAAGCACCCGTCGCGGTATCCAACTCACCGGTCGGCTCGTCCGCCAGGATGTACCCGGGCTCGTGCACTAGTGCTCGCGCGATTGCCACCCGCTGCTGCTCGCCTCCGGACAGCTCCCCGGGCCGATGCTGCGCTCGGTCGACCATGTCTACCGATTCGAGCGCGGCTATCACGCGGTCCCGCGCCTGGTTCCCTCCGATCCCGAGGAGGCGCAGCGACACATCGATGTTTTCGTACGCAGATAGCAGCGGCAGCAACCCAGCAGACTGGAACACAAAACCCAGCTTCGTCCTCCGGATCCCGGCGGACAGCGACTCCGATAGCCCGTCGACCCGACCGCCATCGATCCACACCTCCCCCGAGTCCGGTTCCTGGAGCAGGCCGATGATCTGAAGGATCGAGGTCTTCCCCGATCCAGATGGCCCGAAGAACGCGCTGAAGTCACCCTGGGATATGGCCACCGAAACGTCGACAGCTCCGATCGCACCGTTGGAGTAACGCTTCGAGACGTCCCTGAGCTCAAGACTCATCGGCGGCGTCCTTCCTGCGCAGCATGATCCCGTCATCGGTGAGGCTCACCTCTGCCTCGTCTGTGATCCCGGCGCTCAGCAACAGATCACGCGGCAGCTGGATCATGCCGCGCTGATCAATATGAAGCAGCTCGGCCTCCCCGTGTTTGCCCTGCGTAGCCATGCGACCGTCGGCGAGTCGCACGATCCGGTCGCTGCGAGTAGCGATGGCTACGTCGTGGGTGACCACGAGAATGCTGAGACCTCCCTCATGGGCCAGGCGTCGCAGTAGGTCGTAGATCTCGAGGGAAGTTTCGGTATCCAGCTCACCAGTCGGTTCGTCTGCCAGCAGGAGTTTCGGGCCCAGCGCCAGAGCAACGCACAGGGCCAGCCGCTGCTGCTCGCCTCCCGACATGGTGTGGACCTTGGCGAAGGCCTGGCTGCGCAGACCCACTGCTTCGAGCAATGCCATCGAGCGCTGGCGACGCCGCTTGCCACGAACGCCGCCAAGCATCATCGGAAGCTCGATGTTGTCGATCGCCTTGAGGTAGGGCAGCAGATTGCGGGTGAAGTCCTGCCACAGGAACCCGACGGTTCGACGGTAGTACTCCGTCAGCCCCTTCTGCTCGATATCCGAGAGGTCGACCCCTGCCACCTCGGCCCGACCCGCAGAGGGCTTGTCGAGGCCGGCGAGGATCGTCAAGAGCGAAGACTTGCCTGCCCCCGACTTGCCCACGATGGAGACGAAATCGCCTTCGTTCATGCTGAAATCCAGCCCCTGGAGCGCCACCACCTCCAGTGATCCTTGTTTGTGGATCTTGATGAGGTTCTCGCAATCCACGATGCGCGTGGTCATCAGCGCTCCACCTCTCTCAAGACCTCACTCATGCGACGGGTAGACACCCGACGCGTCGCCCAGAACACGCTGGCGATGAGCATGAGGGCGACACCTGCCACGTAGAGCCAGAGCGTGGTCCAGTCGACACTCAACACGACCGCAGGTTCGATCTCGCGCGCCGTCTCGCCGAGCTGCAGGAAAGGGATCATGATCCACGTCAAGATGATGCCCCCGGCCACACCGATGGCAGCCCCCATTCCGATCACGGCGAGTTGCTCGACCGCGAAGGTGCCTGCGACCTCCCGCCGCTGGAAACCGAGCGCACGCAGCACACCCATCTCGCGGGCACGACGCGCCACTGCGAGAAGCACGTATCCGGTCACCCCCGCGAGCGCCAGCACCACACTCACCGCAGCACCGACGAACAGGATGGCAACCAGCCCGACCTGGACCGGCCGGCTCGAGAACTCCGCCGCGCTTCCGGCAAGGGTGATGATCTGGCGGGGCTCATCTTCGAGTTGTGCAGTGATCCTGCGAATCGCGGCATCCGGGTTCTCACTGGCCACCCAGAGTTCGTCAGGGCCGTCGACTCTTGCCAGGTTGGTCTCGAAACTCCAGGAAGCCGAACCGTTGGTCCATGCGTTGAGCGCATCGAAGTCAACGATCATGTTGCCTTCTTTGGTGCGATCGTTCATGGTCGGGACCTCGCCCACGAGCCCTGCCATCACCCCAGGGATTATTTCGCTGCCGATGCTGTAGCTCGACGATTCCCCGACCTCGAGGCCGGCAATCGCGGCGGCCTCGCGATCGAGCAGCACCAGCAGATCGTCAGGGACGCGCCGCAGCTGCGGAACGATCGGGTTCACCCGGGCCCGCCTTCCCGGCAGCGACAACAGCCCCACGGTGCCGGGTCGAACCAGCGGGGAGGCAGCGATCTCTGTCGCGGTAGGTGGCGGAACACCCGGCGGGAGATCCGAGAAGTAGACCGTCGCCGCTCTGTCTCCGGGCACCTCTCCCTGCAACACCAGCCCGTTGATCGCGCTCAGCTCGCCAAGCGCGGCGTCGAGCAGAACCGGCCCGCCCGGGGTCAGCACGACTACGTCTGCAAACAGCAGCGACTCCCCGTTGTTCACGATGCCGTCGAGTTGGTCGCTTCGCTCCAGCCACATTGCGTGAAGCGTCAGCGGAGTCACGGGGGGACTCGGAAAGTCGTCGTTCAGGCCCTCAGCGAGGTCGACGACCGCCGTGCTCCAACCGGTGTCGACAAAATCGGAGCCAGCCTGCATCGTCCAAGCCTGACCGGCAGCGTCGAAGACCTTGACCATGAGCCGAAGCGACTGGTCGTCCGCCCTTTCACCCAACTCTGCTTCCTCAGCAGCGCTGCGAGGAACCACAAGCCCATCCACGCTCAGGCCGGTGGCGTCCACAGGCAACTCCACACCGATGTCCGGGGCGGTCCCGTCGGGTCGCAGCGCTCCGAAGATCTCGAAAGGATCGTCTGCACCGAAGTCAGGCCGCCACGCCACCACTTCGCTGAACTCCTCGGGCCGAATCGCCAGCACCTCAGCCCGGCGTGAGATCTGGCGAGGGGCACCATCGGTTCGCAACACGCGCGCCCCCTGATCCTCGTCCGGCACGATGAGGAAGCCGGCCATGTCATCGACGATCCTGACGTCTGCTCCCGCCGTGAAAGCAGCCCGGTCGGCGAATGACTGTTCGAGTGTGTTGGCATACGTCAGGGCAAACGCGCCGAGGCCCGTCGTGAGCCACACCAGCAGCGCTAGGCGCCCGTAGGGAACCGGATTGCGCCCGAGATGCCAGCCGGGCAGCGCCATCGACATGAAGCGCGCCTTGGTCATGATCCATCCCGCGAGTCGCAGCATCCAGGGCAACAGACGCAGCAGTACCAGGGCGCCGGTGAACAAGAGCAACACGGGGAAGATCACCGCGAGCGGATCGAGGGTCGCTTCACCACCAGACAGATTGATGAACCCGCGCTGCCAGAGCTGAAACATGATCACGAGCGACAACGCGATGGCGAACAAATCGAGGTTGTATCGCTGCCAGACAGACTGCTTCGTCGGCCTCGCGGCCAGCGAACGGAGTTCGAGCACGCTGCGCCGGGAGATCGGGAGAATCGCCAACCCCATGGCCAGGAACACCAGCACTGCTCCCACGATCAGATACGGCTCGATCCGCCGAACCTGTGACACCTCGAGCGCCGCCCCCCCGGTGAGGGAGGACAGTGGGGGAACTCTTCCTGTGATCCCCACCAGCAGGCGAGCCACGTACGGTGCAAGCAGCGCGGCGATCACCGCGATGAACGCCGACTGGGCCAGGTGAATCCCGACGGTCTGCGAAGAGCTAGCGCCGCGGGTACGGAGCAGCGCGATCTCCGGGCCTTCTCGCTCCAGAGTGAGTGCCGCGGTGTAGATGAGGAAGTAGAGGGCACCCCCGACGACCAGCGCCAGCATGGCATTGATCGGTGCGCCGATGACTGTCGACCGGGTCTGAAATTCGGCGAGCAGCAACGGAAGAAAGCTGTTCGAAGCGATGGTGCCACCGCTTGCCTGACTCACCCCGGCGTTGTAGTTGACGATGCCATTGATGACGGCCTGTCGCTGATCGAGTTCGAGCGTCTCCGGGTCGAATTCCAGAAACCAACGTTGCATTACCGTCGCGCCGGAAAATCCGCGCGTGGTCCGTGCCCACAGGTCTTCGTTCGGATTGACCGGGACCGCAGACGAATAGGTATCGAACGTGGCCTGTGACAGATAGAGCATCGACAGGGGGTCGTCGACCCCCCAGAACTTGTCTGTGGGATCCTCCGGCTCCACGATCGCGGCAATCTCGACGTACTCGAAGACTTCTGGGAGGCCAAGGAACGGTCGGAGCACGAAGGTGTCGCCGACCTCGCGCTGGGTCCTTGTTGCCGCCCCGGCTCCCACCACGATGGGCAGCGGGGCAGCCGCGCCTGCCCGGGGGAGGGACGTGAGGTCATCGGGCCACGCCCCTGCAACGACGGTCAGCCTGTCCTCGATATCCGGAGCAGTCAGGATCCGCACCTGAGTCGCCTCGCGCGGTGGGGTGGGATACGGCGCCGGCGGATCTTCTTCTGGCGGATCTCCGTCGAGCCTCCGCTGGGCCATTGCTGCCTTCCATGCCTCTGCCTGCCCAAGCCAATCCACCGATCCATCAACGGGAATCACGAGAAACTCGCGGGTCTGGGATCGTTCCAGCGAAGTCGGGTACCACTCGATCACGAACCGGCGCCAGTTCTCATCGACGATCTCGCGGTTGACCTGTGCCGCACCCCCGCTGTAGTCGTTGGTTTGCGTGAATGAGGTGATATCGACTTCGGAGGCGGCAGTGCCGGCAAGCGTGAACTTGAGGTCGACGGCCTGAACTGAAGCTTCGTACAAGGGCAGCACGACCAGCAGCGCAATCACGAGGGTCGACCCCAGGAAGGAGCCGATCAATACCCCGCGCTTGGCCCACACTCGCCTGACGACCAGGCCGAGATAGGTGACGAGTCTCACCGGCGTTTGTTCCCTTGCCTCCGGAACGGAGGCCAGCGTAGCTGGGGACATGAATTCCGTTCAGTTCCCTTGGCGCTCACACAGTCCTTGACCTTGGACCAGTCGCCCGAAGCGACCCTGGTGAGAGTGGTCGCTCGGCGCTCATCCCCTCACGCCACGAAGCTCCAACTCCTCAGCCCGGATACACGCCACCGAACGATCCCCCACTCCGGTAAGCAGTGGACGCTGCCTCACACACTCATCCACCGCGTACGGGCACCGGGGAGCGAAGGCACACTCATCGCCCGGCACGTCGATGATCGGTACCGGATCACCTTCCACCGGCCGCAGGCGATCAGCCCCAGGCCATGGAATCGACCCCAACAGGCCCTCGGTGTAGGGATGGAGCGGCCTGTCATACAGCGAGGCGGCGTCTCCCACTTCAACGATCTGACCGCCGTACATGACGGCGACCTGGTCCGCCAGCTTGGCGACCGTCGCCAGGTCATGCGTGACCAGGATCATCGCCATACCTCGCTGCTCGCACAGATCCTGGATCAGGTCGAGAATCGCCGCCGCTACCGAGGTGTCGAGCCCCGCCAGAGGCTCGTCTGCCACCAGCAAGCGGGGCGCCTTGATGAGCGCAGCCGCAAGCATTGCCCGCTGCGCCTGACCGCGGCTCAACTCATGTGCAAACGAGAAGTACTTCTGCACCTTGGGCAACCGGACCTCACCAAGCGCCTCAAGGACGCGGGCCTCGATCTCCTCATCAGACAGATCGGTGTGTTCGGCAAGCACCTCCCCCGACTGGTCTCCGATGAGCGTGGTGGGCTCCCAGGCGGCGAGAGCGTCCTGGAACAGGAACCCGACCTGCATCCCTACGGTCTCACGCCACGCGGCGTCGCCGACCTCGTACTCATCCGGGGCGCCACGGCGCAGTCTGCCGCGCCGGGCCTTGCGTTCTTTCGGGAGGGGATAGATGGTGCGTCCGTCGAGTTCGACCGTGCCGGAGAGCACCTTGGCGCCGGGACCGTTGAGGTTGAAGGCGCCGAGGGTGCTGAGAGTCTTACCGGACCCCGACTCGCCGATGAGCGCGAATACCTCACCTTCTGCGACTTGGAAGCTCACGCCGCGCACTGCCGCCCTCCACCCCGCGGCCAACTCGAGCTCCTCATCGACCACCCAAAGGCCAGATGAACCACGCTCCTCTATCGCCGTCCGCTCGTCGTACACCGCGATGTGGAGATCGCGAACCTCGAGTAGTGGCGCCATCACACCTCCGTCATTCGGGCAAGCACATCAGGCTTCCAGGCTAGGTGACCGAACCGACGGGTACGCTTCGCGCGGTCAGAGTGTCGCACAACATCCTCCGAGTCAGCAGCATGGCCCGGGCCCTCGACTTCTGTCGCAACGCAGTGTGGCTCAGCCTGGAGGCAGAAGGACCCGCGTTCTCGTTTCTCGCTGCCGGCGCGATCCGGATCGCTCTCAATGAAGTCGCCAAGACCGAAGCCGACGCTACGGGCGCGGAGATCGTGCTCGAAGCGGAAGACGTCAACGCCGCATTCGAGACCGTGCAGGAACGCGGCGTACCCTTCGCGCTTGCGCCGCGTCCGGTGATGACCGCAGGCGAACGGACGCTCCCGGCGGCGCACTTCAGCAACCCGGACGGGCACCCATGGTCGGTGACGGGATCCGTAGATACCACGTTGGGCGAACCGGCAAGCTGAGCCCCGCGGCCGCGGGGCTAGTCATTGCGTGCGGAGCGGTTTTGGTTCTCGGGAAGAGCCGAGGTCCGGCCGATCACTATCTCTACAAGAACCGAGGCGGTGTTCCACTCCATTGGAACGCGAAGACGGGGGTCCCCTTCCCCCCGACTCCTCCTCAAGAGCGACCGCCCCGGGGACCAGAGCGAGAAGCAGCCCTCTTCGGAGGGCTGCTTCTTTGCGCAGGCGTCTTGGTGCCCGCTACTTCGTTCGCACTGTTTCGTACCGGCTTCGGACGGTGCGGGTGCAGGCCTCACACGACGGGCGTGTCGCGTCCCATGTCGGCGAACAGCGTGAATTCGGGGAGGAACGTCATGTCGACTCGACCGACCGCGCCTTGCCGGTGCTTGGCGATGTTGATCTCCGCGATGCCCTTCGTCTCCTGGGCTTCGGGGTGGTAGTACTCGTGCCGGTAGATGAAGAGCACCACATCCGCGTCCTGTTCGATGGCTCCAGATTCGCGCAGGTCACCTAGCCGGGGCCTCTTGTCCTCTCTGCTCTCCAGCGACCGGTTCAGCTGTGATACTCCAATCACGGGTACGTTCAACTCTCGAGCCAGGTTCTTGAGCTGGCGGCTGATCGCAGCGATCTCCTGTTGCCGATTCTCGCCCTGGGTGCCCTGCATGAGTTGGAGGTAGTCGACGATCAGCAGGTCGAGCCCGGGACGACGTCGCATCCGGCGTGCCTTGGCCCGGATCTCAGTGACGGTGAGGCCCGGAGAGTCGTCGACGTAGATCGGTTTCTTGTAGAGCACACTCGCGGCGTTGGAGAGCTTGGTGAAGTCGGACTCGGTGAGACGTCCGGTCCGGAGTCGCTGGGAGTCGATGCGGCCCTGGGCACACAGCATGCGGCTCACGATCTCCTCCCGGCTCATCTCGAGTGAGAAGATCGCAACCGCCTTGTCCTGCACCGCGACGTTCTGTGCGATGTTCAGCGCCAGGGCGGTCTTGCCCATGCCCGGTCTGGCGGCAACGACGAGAAGGTTGGTTGGATGCAGTCCGGCGAGTTTCGTGTCGAGGTCGCGATACCCGGTGGCAATACCCGTGACCTCGTCGCCTCGACGGTTGAGCTCTTCTGCCTTCTCGATCGCGGGGCCGAGCAGCGGGTCGATGGGGGCCAGGCCCTCCCCGATGCGTCGCTCCGAAACGGCGAAGACTGCCTGTTCGGCTTTGTCGAGTACTTCGCTGATCGGCTCACGCATCGAACCGGCGAGCCCACCAAGTTGACCGCCTACCCGCAACAGCCGACGCCTCAACGCGTGCTCTTCGACTATCCCCGCGTAGTAGTCGACATTCGAGGCAGTCGGTACTGCATCGATGAGCGCGGTGAGGAAGCCGACTCCACCGACCCGCTCAAGTGCGCCGCTGCGCCGCAAACCCTCTGAGAGGGTGACGGCGTCGATCGGTTCGTTGGCGTCGAAAAGATCTACCACAGCCTGGAAGATGGCCTG
The DNA here is from genome assembly GCA_964397045.1 of uncultured Acidimicrobiaceae bacterium. Lineage (GTDB taxonomy): Bacteria > Actinomycetota > Acidimicrobiia > Spongiisociales > UBA5794 > CAYNHF01. Next base: position 82,038 of record CAYNHF010000028.1, read on the forward strand.
ATGGGTCGGCCGGTAGAAGTCCTCGGGGTGCAGTTTCTCGAGTGCGATATTGGCGGCATCTGCCGACATCAGCACAGCCCCGAGCACCGACTCTTCGGCCTCAGCGCTGTGCGGGGGCGTCGTCAAGCCGCGCCCGGACTCGCGTTCCACCACGGTTGTCACGTGTGTACTCCCGTCCTCTCAGTTCGTACTGTGACCCGTCCCAGTGTGCAGTCCCGGTGTGACAGGAACGCGCGCTGCCCGCATGGACGATGTCGCCGGGGAAGGCCCAGGAGTGTACGGGGCAACCGCCGCCGTCGAAAGCCGTATGCCTGCTGGGTTTTCGCGCTCGGCCCGGTACGCGAAAAAAGTCCTCGATTCGGCCCGGCCGGCGGACAGATGCTCAGGCGGGAATCACGTCCAGGGTGACCGTGAACTCGACATCGGCGTGGGGTTGCACGGCGACCTCGTGGAGTCCGATCTCCTTGATCGGCTCGTCGACCTTGATCATGGATCGCTCGACCTCGACACCAGTGAACTTCTTGATCGCTTCGGTGATATCCGGCGCGCCGATCGAGCCAAAGAGTTTGCCTTCGTCTCCAGAGCGTGCTGCCACCACAACACGGGCCCCGATCAGCGACTGTGCCAACGCATCTGCCTCGGACCGAGCCCGTCGCACGGCCTCCTCACGCGCCTGGCGCATACCTTCGGCCTGCTTGACTGCACCCCGGGTAGCCGGAACCGCCATCGAGCGTGGCACGAGATAGTTCCGCGCGTATCCATCAGCAACCTCGACGATCTCGCCCTTCGTGCCCAGATCCTGAACGTCCTGGATGAGAATCAGCTTGGTCGGCATTACTGGCGCACCTGGGTGTAGGGCAGCAGCGCCATCTCGCGGGCGTTTTTGATGGCGTTGGCAATCTCACGCTGGTGGGAGGCGCACGACCCAGTCACGCGACGCGCCCGAATCTTGCCGCGGTCAGACATGAACTTGCGCAGCAGGGCCACCTCCTTGTAGTCGATCTTTGCTGCGTCCTTGCGGCAGAACTGGCAAACCTTCTTCTTACGACGGCTGTCGGCAAAGGGCCGACGCCGCTTGGTTCTCTGTCCCGGGGGCATGTTTCCTGGTCCTCCTGTGTAAGGGTGGTGAAGCGGTGGCTAGAACGGGGCCTCGTCGGGACCCCAGTCGTCCTTGGCAACGGGAGCGGCGGGAGTCGACGAGGCGCCGCCTCCGAAGTCGCTGCCGCCGGAGCGGGGGGTGCGGGTCACCGAAGCGGTCGCCCAACGCAGTGACGGTCCGAGGTCGTCGATGCGAATCTCGACCACAGAACGCTTGTCGCCTTCCTGGGTCTCCCAGGTGCGCTGCTCCAAGCTGCCGGTGACGATGATGCGGGAGCCCTTCTGAAGTGACTCAGCCGCGTTCTCTGCCATGTCACGCCAGGCGGTGCCACCGAAGAAGCTGGTCTCCTCCTGCCACTCGCCGTCCTTCTGGTAGCGGCGATTGACGGCGAAACGGATCTTCGCCATTGCCACTCCCGAAGGAGTGAAGCGGAGTTCCGGATCCTCGACGAGGTTGCCGACCAAAGTCACGTTGTTGTCTCTCATGCTGTATCTCGCTCTCTCTGAGGCGTCCCTACACCGCGGCAATCAGTGTGCCTGCGGGCTGTGACACATCAGCAATCAGGTCCCGCTGCGAAGGATCTTGTGGCGCACGACGGTGTCGGAAAGGGCCAGGGCACGATCGAGGCGGTTGATCAACTCAACATCGCCATCGAAGTCGACTACCGAGTAGTACCCCTCGTTGATGTGGTCGATCTCATAGGCGAAGCGGCGCTTCCCCCAGAAATCGGATTCGGAAACAGATCCAACCTCGGCGATGGCGGTCTCGACGTCGCCGACGGCGGAACGAACGTCGGCTTCAGCCAACTCGGGCCGATGGATCATCATCAGCTCATATGAACGCATTCATACCTCCTGTGGACAGTCGCTCACGCGAAAGGCCCCCGGACCGATGCCGGGAGCAGGGGTTCATAACGGACGGCAGTGTAACCGGGGTCTGGGGCCAAAGGGAAGACGGTCTAGCGAATCGATCAAGATCGGCCGTTCACCCCGTCCGCCAATCGAGCTTTGCATCCGGTGGAAGATCGACCAACGCCCCTTGCGCAGCCTCCAGCGCATATCGATACGGGGCGTCCGCCGCATAGGCTTCACACGGCTTCGTTGGACACGGCACCATCTGGCCGAGCGACACAAGTTCACCCTCCGCGGTGAAGAAGGCAACGTCGAGCGGGATCAGCGTGTCCAGCATGTGGAACGTGGCGGTGGTGTCATCAGAGAACGCAAACAGCATGCCGTCCAGTCCTCCCAGGTCGGTGACCCCCATCAGCCCCTGCGCCCGCAGGCCGCGTGTGTCGGCAACGGCGACCGACCAGGGACGGCCGTCAACGTCTATCACAGTGAAGTCGAATCCCTCGAGTTGGCTCGGAATCGTCAGCGGCGCAGCCGACTCGACTGGGGGGTCGGTGAGGTCCAACTCGGTACCCCCGCCTGTCCCACACGCGACGAATCCCAGCGTCGTGCCGGCGACCAGCCAAGTGAGCGTGCGTGAGAGCGTCATCGTCGCGACGTTACCGGCGGGCCGGCTCTACCTCGGCTCGTTCTTGCCACAACAGCGGGATATGCACCGCCGGGGGACGCAAGAACAACTCCAACTCTCACGGTCTTCGTTCTTCCTTAAGACAGCGGGATATCCACCGCCGGGGGAAGCAAGAACAAGAGGAGTGACTACTTCTCCATCGCCTCGTCTGCCATCAAATCATCTGCGGCGATGGTTTGATCGGTGCGGCGCCGGCTCATCTCACGCAAGATGAACTCTGACTCCTCCGGCATGTGATAGGTCTCAGCAGCAGAAGGAAAGGCGCCGCTCTCGATGTCTGCATAGAACGCCTCAAGCGCAGCCACCGCGTCTTCTGCCAGGTTGGCGTACTGACGCACGAATTTGGGGAGATAGTCGCCCCCGCCGAGGCCGAGCAGGTCGTGAATTACGAGCACCTGGCCGTCGCACCCCGCCCCGGCACCGATTCCGATCGTAGGAACTCCCACCTCGGCAGTCACCAACTCTGCCAGCACGTCCGGGACCCCTTCGAGCACGATGGCAAACACACCCGCGTCTTCGAGCGCCTTGGCATCCGAGATCAGGTCGTATGCCTGATCTGCTTGTTTCCCCTGCACCCGGAAGCCGCCCATCGCGTGGACAGATTGTGGGGTCAACCCCAGGTGACCCATCACTGGGATTTCGGCAGAGAGCACCGCCTTGATCATTGCCAGACGCTTGCGGCCCCCCTCCAGCTTGACCGCGCCGGCACCACCCTCTCGGACGAACCGGCCTGCGTTTCGCACGGTGTCCTCGGGGCTGGTGTGGTAGCTGAGCCACGGCATATCGCCCACGATCAGCGCCCGCGGTCGGGCGCGAGCAACGGCTGCGGTGTGATGCACCATGACGTCGACACTGACGCTCAACGTGTCCTCGAATCCGAGCACCACGTTGGCCAGTGAGTCGCCGACCAGGATGATGTCGGTGCCGGCGCGATCCGCGATCTTGGCTAGGGGGAAGTCGTAGGCGGTGATCATCTTGATCCGGGGTCCGCCCTTACGCGCCACGATATCGGGCGCCGTGAGGTTCTGAGCCATGGTGCGATTTCCTCTCTCCCCACCGTCTGAGGTTGGGGGACACGCATCGGTTGTCCTCTGGGCCGGAAATGGCATCAACCGCCTGATCCAGGTCGCTCGTGCCGATCCGTGATCCTCAACCCTACCGCGACACCCCGCATTCCGTCTCTCCGGAGCCCTTCCTGGCGGCCGTGGACGCCGCTGGGTAGGTTCTCAGACATGGCTCGCAGAAACATCACCATGAACCCAGAAGAGATCCACCGATTCCTCGCTGCACCGAGAACCCTCCAGGTGGTGACCATCGGAAAGGACGGTCATCCCCACGCTGCTCCGATGTGGTACGTACTGCGAGATGATGAGATCTGGTTCCGATCATTCACCAAGTCGCAGAAGATCGTCAATCTGATGCGGGATCCACGCGTTACCGTTCTCGCTGAGGATGGATTCGCCTATTCCGAACTGCGCGGGGTCATGATCCAGGGCCGCGCCCAACTCTCCAGTGACCCGGCCCTCATCGTGGGCCTCTATGCCGAGATCGCCGGCCGCTACCCGATGGTGGACGACGAGGTGGTTGAAGATCTCGACCCCGCCGCCATCGAGACGTCTTTCGGGCGCTTCGCAGAGAAGAACACCGCAGTACGCGTGGTCCCCGGCCGCATCATTTCGTGGGACCACCGCAAGATCGGCGGCGGCTACTAGAGCCGGCCCCTCGTTCTTGCGTACCCAGCCGGGACCTACGCCGCACAACGACACAAGAACGGGGACCTCTCACCCAGTCGGGGAGGCGGTACCTGCGAGCACGTTAGCGAGTGATGCAGCTTCAAACCCCTGGACCACGGGGACCCCGAGGTCGGCGGCGAATTCATCAACCAGCTCCCTGGACCCGGATTCGACCCCTTCCCCGACGAGGACCACCTCGAATGGACGTTGTTTCAAGGCTCCGAGTGCCTCATCGTCGGAGAACGCGGCGATCGGACGATGCCCCTGCGCCTTCAGCATCGCCATCGCCTGGCGCACGCGGTCCTCGTGAATGTCCACCACCAGCACCCTGGCCGCGTTGCGACGCGAGCCGAGGATCTTTCGGTGCAGCCCCGCCATGAGGCGCCGGATCTGATCAGCAGCGCGCTCGTCTGTGAACTGCCCGTCATCGTCGAACTTCGAGAACACCCCGGTGACCAGCACTTGCGGTGAGTCGACGAGTTGCATCCGGTTGTGCCGTGTCATGTCGCGTAGGTGCTCCTGTGATCGCAGCCCGCCGAGGCGACCGGCGCCGCTGATCATGGCAGCTGGGGCTCGATCGAGTGGGGAAGGGCTGCGTGACAACCAGTCGAACGCGTTCTTCAGGGCGCCGGTCACCGAGTAGTTGTACTCGGGCGTGGCGAAGAGAATGCCGTCTGCTGCGGCGACCTGCAGACGCAACCGGGCGACCGGACCCGGGATGCCAAAGGTGGCCTCGTCGTCACGGTTGTAGAGAGGCAGATCGGAGATGTCTGCCACCTCCAGATCGACGCCAGCCGGGACGACGGCAGCGGCGACCTGCAGCAACTGTGTGTTGTATGAGTCCCGGCGCAGGCTGCCGGATATGCCGATGATCTTGATCCTTCGCTGGATGTCCATGGTTCTCACGCTCAGACTCTGGGAATGTCCCTGTCGCCAGCTCGCGAACTGCCGGATGCATTCCCCAGCCGGATTAGCGTGCACCGGGTGAACCCGCCGCCAGCCAAAACCGACTTCGTCGCAGCGGCTCTCGATCCTATCGATCGGTACAAACTGCTCACCGGTCTTGTCGTGCCCCGGCCCATCGGATGGATCGGCTCCGTCGATGGTGCCGGAGTGCGTAACCTTGCCCCGTTCTCGTTCTTCAATGTCGTATCCGGGACTCCTCCGACGGTCCTCTTCTCCCCCGGACGTCGCGACGGAAGACCCAAAGACACGCTCGCCAACGTGCAGCAGACCCGGGAATTCACCGTCAACGTGGTGTCCGAGCACGTGGCGGAAGCGATGAACGCCACTGCAGCAGCGGTCGAACCTGCGGCAGACGAATTCGATCTCGCGGGTCTCACTGCCGCGCCGGGAGCGGAGGTCGGCGCCCCACTGGTGGCGGAAGCGCTCGCCAACCTCGAATGTCGGGTAGACCGAATCGTCGACCTCGGCGATCCACCTCGCAACTCGGTGGTATTCGGGACCGTCCTCCGCATCCACGTCGCCGAGCATGTGCTCGACGGCACGCGCGTCGACCCCGTTGCCCTCCGGGCCGTTGGTCGGATGGCAGGCGGCGCCTACACGCGCACGACGGACGGATACTTCGAGATGGAACGCCCGCCCTAACCGGACCCGAGTTCAGCGCGTTTCGGCACCTCGGTCGAATACCCACTCCATGACGAACGAAGTGTCGCCTCCTCCCGCCCCTGCCGCCTCGTAGACTCGCGTCGCCGCTTCGTTGGCAGCCTCGGTCACCACCCACATGCCTCGGCAGCCGGCATTTCGAGCCAGGTCGCGCAGACGCTTCACGAGAGTCGACCCGATCCCCCGACCCCGGAACTCCTCGTCGACCCCCAGTTCGTAGAGCAGCACCTCGGGGCCCTTGTCCGGGTGAAGGATCTCGATTCCGGTCACGAAACCTACGGGGCGGTCCTCCACGAACGCGACCAGCAAATAATTCCCGGGTCGCGCCAGAAAGTCCAGGGTCCAACCGGGCAGGGGGGTTCGGTCGAACAGACCGCCGGCACGCATTACGAGGTCGGCGTCGCGGGCACGAAGATGACGGATCTCCACCACGCGATCCTATGGCATGCGCCCCACATCCCGTGGCTTCTCCTGGCAAGCGCGCTCGTTGCACACTGCGGGGCCGTCGCAACCGTATCGCGGCGATACAGGACCAGGGACTCGAGGCCGGAACTAGCCATATATCGATTCGCTATAGTTATATCGAACCGATATAGTGAGATACATGCTCGACCTCGCCATCCTCGGCTTGCTCCGCGAACAGCCCCACCACGGCTACGAATTGAAGCAACAACTCGCAGAACTCGGATTCTGGAAGGTGTCGTTCGGTTCGCTCTACCCGGCCATCAAACGCCTCGAGAAGCGCGGCTACATCGAGGCGCTGCGGGCCTCTGGGCGACGCAAGGCCTACCGCATCACCGATAGTGGCCGACTGGCATTCGATGAGATGCTCGCCGAGGATCCCGGGCAGATCGAGGAAGACCGTCGCTTTCAGATTCGACTCGCCTTTTTCCGGTACGTCGAGCCCACCCTCCGTATCCAGACGCTGCAGCGCCGTAGAAGACAGTTGGTCGATCGCCTCGGCGCCTCGCGGGGTGCCCTGCGCGAGGCCACCGCGCGCCGCGGCTCGCTCGATCGCTACACCCAGGCCTTGATGGAAAGAAGCCTCAGGACAACCGAGGCGGATATCGAATGGCTCGACGAGCTCATCGCCGCCGAACGGAGTACTCAACCGATCGGTCAGACGACCGTCACGCTCAAAGGAGAGAACTGAATGAGCAAGGTAAAGGTCGCCATTGCCGGTCTCGGTAACTGCGCGAGTTCACTGATGCAGGGTGTGTCCTACTACGCAGACGCCGACGTCGACACCCAGGTGCCAGGTCTCATGAACATCGACCTCGGTGGTTACCACGTCGGAGACGTCGAGTTCGTGGCAGGTTTCGATGTCGATGCCGGGAAGGTCGGCCAGGACTTGGCCAAGGCCATTGCGGCAACTCCGAACAACACGGTCAAGTTCGCGGACGTCGCGGAAACCGGGATCTCGGTGCTGCGAGGACCCACCCACGACGGCCTCGGCAGGTACTACCGCGAGGTAGTCGAGGAGTCGGCTGCCGACCCCGTCGACGTCGTGGCCGCACTTCGAGAGTCAGAGGCAAACGTGCTGGTGTCGTACCTGCCCGTCGGTTCAGAAGCTGCCACCAAGTCCTATGCCGAGGCGGCGCTCCAGGCCGGGGTGGGGTTCATCAACTGCATACCGGTGTTCATCGCCTCCGATCCATCGTGGGCCAGGCGCTTCGAAGGCGGGAGTTCCCATCATCGGCGACGACATCAAGTCGCAGGTTGGTGCCACGATCGTGCACCGCAACCTGGCGCGTCTCTTCGAGGATCGCGGCGTCGACATCGAGCACACCTACCAGCTCAACTTCGGCGGCAACATGGACTTCATGAACATGCTGGAACGCGACCGGCTCATCTCCAAGAAGATCTCGAAGACGCAGTCCGTCACCAGCCAGATCGACAAGGGAATCAGCAGCGAAGACGTCCACATCGGGCCCTCCGACCACGTCCCCTGGCTGAGCGACCGCAAATGGGCCTACATCAGGGTGGAAGGCAAGAGCTTCGGCGATGTGCCGCTCAACGCCGAACTCAAGCTCGAAGTCTGGGATTCGCCGAACTCCGCAGGGGTCGTGATCGATGCCGTCCGCTGCATCAAGCTGGCGCAGGATCGTGGCGTGAGCGGACCGCTGCTTGCGCCCTCTTCGTACTTCATGAAGAGCCCCCCGGTGCAGTACCGCGACACGGAAGCCCACGACAACGTGGCAGCGTTCATCGCCGGGGAAGACACCACCTCCGAGGACTACGACGTCTACATCGGTTGAGTCTGTCTAGAACCGCCGTCCTGGAGGCTGCTGGGTGTCACTCAGCAGCCTCCAGCTGTCTTCTCTCCCCGCAAAGCTGTCTCTTCGCCCAGCAAAATAGGCCTGAGGTTTCCCAGCCCTTCTGCCGATAACCCCCGTCATGGCAGAGTTCTTTGATGCACTCGTGCAGCGAGTGCGACATTGGTCGATCGTCGACCACGCGTACCGGATCCGCTGGGTGCTCGTCGGCTTCGGCGTACTCATTCTCATTGCCATTCCCTGGGGCCTCCGGGCCGAAGAGCGTGGACTCGAGGACGCCGCGCGACAGGCCCTCACCGACG
>CAYNHF010000029.1:0-19128 GCA_964397045.1 uncultured Acidimicrobiaceae bacterium
TGATCCGGCTGACTCGCTACCAGCGATGTCCTGATAATGACCTGTCGACCCCACCCCACCATTCACCACGGGACGGTGTGACCTGATACGAGCCTGCCCACCACACGGTGTGGCCCATCCCAGTCCTGTCCACCCAACCCCACCGCACCTTGACATACGAGATTCACTATGCGCTCCCCAATCACTTGACAATCTCTGGCAACGGGACACGGAACGGCGGGCTGCATCGCGCGACCTCTCCCGGCCCGGAAGCCTCTGCCGCTAACTTCCTCGGATGACCATCAGCTACACCTGGCGCGGCGATTTCGCCAACGCCGAACTCAACCACCTCCACGCCGAGGCATTCGACCACAGGGTCTTCGATGAGGCCGAATGGGACTGGAACGAACTCCTCGGCAGGCACTCGCTGGGTTGGGTGACGGCACGAGATGAAGGCGCGCTCGTCGGCTTCGTCAACGTTCCTTGGGATGGGTTCGTGCACGCCTGGATCCAGGACACAATCGTTGCATCCAGCAGTCGGCGGCGTGGTGTCGGCACCAAGCTGGTCCACATCGCCCGAGACGAAGCCCGCCGCTCCGGCTGCGAGTGGCTCCACGTCGACTTTGATGCCGACCTCGACTCGTTCTATGTCGGTTCGTGTGGCTTCACCGCGACGCCCGCCGGCTTGATAGCGCTCCAGTAGCTCTACTTCCAGCCCGCTCTGCGTCGAGATCAGCGACCGGCTGCTTCAGGTCGCCCGGACCGGACGATACCGGAACCTCCGCCGTGGCGGCCACGGTACGGCGGGACGGACGAGTCCGCGGCTGAGGTTCGGGAGACGCCGCCAGCACCAGCCGAATCCCCAGCAGCACGATGACGATCGTCCCCGTCGCCACATACATGCCAAATACCGCCGGATGACCAGCGTCTGTACCCGCGAAGACCCCATGAAGGAGCGCTGCTGCAAAGGTGCCGAAGCTCAGGAAATGGATCGAACGCCATGTCGTCTGCTTGATGAACCGCTTCAAGTAGAAACTGAACGCGACAATCACGAGTGCATAGAACGCGGCTACCCCGAAAGCGACCGGTAGCGGCCTCCAGCCGGAAGCTCCGGGGAGCAGAAGCTCTCGCCATCCGAAGTCCACGAACTCGTCGACGCCGAGGGCACCCATGTGCAGCACCGTGGCCAGCACGGCTCCCAGCCCGAGGGATTCGTGGAACCAGGTGACCGGCTTCGCTTTGACTGCACGCCCGAGCACCTTGGTCGACAGCAACAGTCCCCAGATCGTCGCCGCGGCGAGCAGTGCAAATGCCACGATCCCGGAGCCGCGAATGATCATCCACTCGGCGCTCATGCCGCCAACTCCAGGCCCGTCGTGGCGAACACCGAGCCGTCGTGCCATACCACGAGCGCACCGGTCAGCCACTCCTGTCGCTCCGCCCAAGCGAGACCGTGTTCGCCCAACAGCAGCACAGCCTTGGCTCCGGCCTCCGCCTCCACTGCGGTTGTAGCGGTCACCGTTGCGGACAGGATGGGGCCCACCGCAGGTGCCAGGGTACGTGGATCGATGATGTGGTGAGCGTCCATACTGCCCGCCCGCCAACGTCGTCTGGTCACCGAACTGGTGGCCAGCGCCCCGATCCCGAGGGGGACGGTGGCGACAACCTCATCCCACGGATCAAGCACCTCGACCAGCGCATCCGGTGTCGACGAGCGCACGTCGCCGCCGGCAGAAACGACAGAGGCCAGCCGACGCTCGACCGTCAGGTCGCATGCCCACCCTTTGGCGAGCCCACCGAGGTCGAGCTCCACACCAGGGGCCCGTCGCAACTGACCCGCTTCGATGGTCCATCCGATCGACTCGAGCGGATCCGGTGCTGCTTCGGTGTCACTCACCTCGACAAATGTTCGATCGTATCCCCACTCGCGAACTGCCGTACCCACGCCGACGTCCACGAGACCATCAGTGGCTTCTCGGAGCCGGGCCGCGACTCGGAGTACGGCAGACATCTCGTCGGACACCCCGACCACGAGCCGATAATCCCGATTGATCCGACTGAGTTCGCTCTCCGCGAGAAAGCGGCTGCAGCGCAGTTCGATCGTCCGAAAGAGATCTTTCGCCGCCCGCGGGTCGGCATCCTCTCCGACGGCCAAGACCACCTCGGTGCCCATCGCGGGGAACGACGCGTACCTCACGATCCGCTGCTCTTGACGGTGGGTGGAGACGCAGCCGGAGCTGGTGCGGACGGACTCCCGGCCGGCGTGGAGCCGGACCCGGAAGACTGCTGAACAACGGTGCGAGTGATCACCCGGGGCGGTGGAGGCGGTACCGGCGTATACCGGATCACGACCAGGCCCTGCTCCGGCGGATCGGGAAGTGCAACCGTGGTGGTCGTGGTCGTCGGTGTCTCGCCGGCGGCAGGTGATGATGTCGTTTCTGGGTCCGGAACGGCAGCGGCGTCCGACTCGGCGGCCGAGGCAGCACTGATCGCCACGGCCGCGGTCCCCCACGCAACCGCGGCTCCGGTCCAAGCAACGATCCGTGCCCATCGCGAAGGGAAGAGGCGCTTGAACATCATGGCGTGCCTCCCTCCTCGGCATCGGTGGCAACCGTCAACACCACGCCGCGGTCGATCAGCACCAGCACAACGGTCTCAGGTAGATCGCGTTCCAGCTCCGACCCTGGGGTGGTCTCCGCGAACCCGCGGGCATGGAGCAGATTTGCGATCGCCGGAGACAGCTCCGCGATGTCCGGTGGCGGCTCCGTCATTGTCACCACCTCCGGTTCGGCTACTGGTTGCGACGACGAGACCGACGGCTGCGTCACGGTGGTCTGGATCGGCGCAGCGTCGGCACCGTCGTCACCTGGTCCGCTGAGTACCGCCAGAAGTGACAACACCCCGAGAAGCGCAACCATCACCGCAGCAGCAACAGACAGCGCTGATTTGGGCATCAGCCGACTACCGGTTGGCAAGGAGAGCCTGCAGTCTCGACCCGCTGACTGCCACCGGCCACGCCGAGAGCGGGCGACGGCGAGGCAAGGTCGCCGCGCCGCGAACTAGTCGTCATCGCCGCGTTCCTCTTCTTCTTCCTCCTCCTCGTCTCTCTCGTCTTCCTCGTCTCTCTCGTCTTCTTCGTCTTCCTCGTCTTCCTCGTCATGGTCGCGGGACCCCTCGCTCTCATCAGATCGCTCGTCATCCGAGATCGCGGCAACCAATGCGGTAGTAGTTGGAGGAGAAGGATTCTTGACGCGGACGGTCCTGACCACATCGGGTGGTGCGGGTGGTCCCGCCAGGACGAGACCCTCGTCCTCGCAGATCTGGCGCAATGCATCGAGCGCGGCCTGCTCCACCGGTGTGATCAGACCCTCATACTCGCGGTCGACCAACTCTTGCCCGTCCTCGCCACAAGCGGCTTCGAGGTCGGCTCGAGTAGCCGTTGCCGGTTCCACCACCACAACAGTTTCGGCGGATGCTTCCGTCGTGGCTGTTTCCGCCGCCTCGCTGGTGGCCACCATTGTCTCTCCTGCTCCAGTAGTCGTGTCATCCGACAACCCGCTGGGGGACACCAGGGCAAACGCGGCTACCGCACTCAAGGGTACGAGCAGCAGCCCCAACAACAGCGACGAGGTAGCCCGATTCGTACCCTTCTTCTCGGTCTCCTGATTCGGTCGGTCGGCCACGTCATACCTCCAGATAGATGCACTCGGCGGGACACTCGTCGGCAGCATCGATGACGATCTCTGCCAGTTCGACAGGTACTCGCGCCAGCCCCGCGTTTCCCTTCGGTCCGTGTCCTGCTTGCTCAATGCCGTCGAAGATCACGGTCCGATCGAAGTACGGCGGTGCTTCCTTCACGGCCCAGGCGCCGTCCGATCGTGCCTGGAATACTTCAGGAGCGATCTGCTCGCACGTCCCGGCTCCGGTGCACTCGAGGGGGTCGATCCACACTCTCATGTCACTTGCTCCTTGTTCCTTGCCTACTCGCAGCAGCGGCGCCAGTGTCAACGAAGCTCGGCTAACGGTTGGTTAAGCGAGCGTGAAGCGCCGGTTGCCGGTCGGCGCCGGACGCCGGACGCCGGGGCGCATCCAGTAGTGAACTTCCGGGGCAGCATCTCCGGCGGGCGCCATTCCGGGAGGGAGCGAACCCATTGCGCGAGGAGGCCCGGCACGAAGAGGCTCGTGGTCGACCGGATCATTCGCCTGCGGGTTGGCTGCTCAGTGGTGTCTGAGCTTGATCATGTGCCAGAGCGTCCAACCTGCAAGTACGAACACCACGCCGATGACGACGAACGCCTGCCAGTTGAAGGTAGGGCAGTCCCCGTAGAGACACCAGTCGCTGAGTTCGTTCATATCTCCAGGATGACGGGTGTCCGCCGCTCGCCAAGAGGCATTCGTCAGTTTCCGCGGCGTTCCCCGGAGCCGGCCCTCAACCCGATCTTCCCCCGTACGTCTCATGCGCCACCGCCACCCTGGTAACGGGGTCGAAGAAGTGCCCCGCAACGATCTCCACCTCGAGGACATCGCCGGGTGACGCGGCGACGTCGCCTCCTACTCGCATCGCCAAGCGAGCTTCTCCGCACTCGATCTCGAGGATCTGGTGTTCGCCGTGGTACTCACAACCCGTCACTGTGGCTCGCGTTCCCCCGGTCTTCACCACGACGTCCTCAGGTCGGATCCCCACCCGCACTGCACCAGGCGCGATCTTGCGAAACCCCTCCGCCTTTGACCGCAGTTGGAGGCGTCCAACGGTGATTCTGTAGCCATCTGCCGCACGCGAGAGCTTGCCGGGAACGATCCGCATCGGTGGCACTCCCAACGACTGCGCAGCCACTTCCGAAGGAGGCCTGGCGTACAACTCGGATGGCGTGCCGACCCCACTGAGCCTGCCCTCATCGAGCACGGCGATCCTATCCGCAATCGCCATGGCCTCGACGGGATCGTTCGTGGCCCACAGGGTGGTCACTCCATAGCCCTTCTGGAGCAGTGACAGCTCCCGGCGGGCCACCTCACGTAGTTGCGGATCCATCCGCGCCACCGGTTCATCCATGAGGAACACTTCAGGGACTTGCACCATCGCCCGTGCCGCCTGCACCAACTGTTGGTACCCGGCAGACAACGTCTCAGGTCGACGGTCGAGCAGATGCTGGATCGTCAGCACCCTGGCCTCGGCTTTGACCCTGCGGTCGACCTCGTCGCCCTTCACTCCACGAACCTCGAGGGGAAAGGCGACGTTCTTCCCCGCAGTGGCGAAGGGGAAGAGCACATTGTCCTGGAACATCATGGCCACCCGACGCCGCTTTGCCTCGTCCTCCACCACCTGCTGGTCGCCGATCCAGACTTCGCCGTGACTCGGCGATTGGAGCCCTGCGACGGTCCGCAGCAGAGTCGTTTTACCGGAGCCAGAAGGGCCCATAACCACAACGAAGGCGCCGTCCGCCACCACGAGATCGACCCCGGACAGCAGCCGGTGCTCATCGGCAGACACGGTCAGACCCGAGATGGTGATCGATGCCATCGGCACCTCCTGCCGGTGATCGTATCGTGAACGACCACGCACTAGTCACGTTGCCATCGGCAAATCCCATTCTCGAACCATCAGCGCCAACTACCGACAATCTCTGAGAGAACAAGAAAGGCCCAATCACCCTCGCGGGGCCGGGAGGACCGAGATGACCAGCCAGGCTCGCATCCGAAAAGCGCTCAGCGCTCTCGAAGCTCGACGTCTCGAACTGGAACGGGTCATCTCAGACGATCTGGAACGCAAATTCCTGAAAGACGTCGAACCGTTTGCGGCGACCGGAGCCATCACCACCGCGCATTCGGGTGGCTACTCCCTCGAACGGTCGAACACCATGGCGGCAGGGTTCTCCTCAATCACCTGGCTCGCCTGACACTCAGCTTTGCCGTGCGCAACTACCGACCCGGCCCTTGGCCGGGTCGGTCCCCTTTGGGCGATCACTTCGCCAGAAGATCAGCCAGCGCTCGCAACGCTCGTGCTCGATGGCTCACGGCATGCTTTCGCTGTGGCGTCATCTCCGCCAGCGTTGTGCCGTCGACTTCGAAGACGGGGTCATACCCAAACCCACCGCCCCCTCGGGGCGACTCCGCGATAGTCCCCTCGAGTCTCCCCTCCGCCAGGAGAGCAGGCAAGCCCGGACGGACCAGGGCAACCGCGGTACGAAACCGTGCCCGACGATCGGCAACACCGTCGAGCTCAGACAGGAGCTTGGCCACGTTCGAGGCGTAAGTGGCCTTGGGGCCGGAGAAGCGTGCCGTCATCACCCCCGGAGCACCTCCGAGCGCGGCTACCTCGAGTCCGGTGTCGTCCGCGACTGCCGGGTATCCGGTGTGATCGTGCACCGCCTCAGCCTTGAGGAGTGCATTGCCGGCAAGAGTTGGCTCGGTTTCCTCGACCTCGGGCCATGTCAATCCCTGCACCACCTCAATCTCAGGATCCACTGCTGTGAGTACCGTCTCGATTTCCTCGATCTTGTCGGGGTTCTGCGAGGCAACAACGATGCGTCCGAGCCTCAACGTCGCGACGCTTGCTGGATCTCGAGCAGTCGTCCAACACCGGCCGTGGCAGCGTCGACCATACCGTCGAGCTGCGAACGGGAGAAGGGGTGGCGCTCTGCGGTCCCCTGAATCTCGACCAGGTCCAAATCACCCGTCATCACCACGTTGCAGTCGACGTCCACCGACACGTCCTCTTCGTAGTCGAGGTCGAGCAGCACCCGGTCGCCGATGACTCCAACCGATACCGCGGCCACGCGGCCGGTCATCGGATTGGAGTCGAGCTTGCCCGCTGCCACACGCAATTCGAACGCGTCTGCAAGCGCGATCCATGCCCCGGTGATGGAAGCAGTCCGGGTGCCGCCATCGGCCTGCAGAACGTCACAGTCGACGCGGGCCGTCAGCTCCGGCATGGCCGACAGATCGACTGCGGCCCGCAACGACCGCCCGATGAGCCGCTGGATCTCCTTTACCCTGCCCCCGCTGATCGAGCGCCGCGAGATCCTGTCGGTCCCCGAACCCGGCAGCATCGCGTACTCCGCGGTGACCCACCCCTCCTGCTTGCCGCGCAGCCAGGGCGGCACATCTTCGTCGAACGACACGGTGCACAGCACCCGGGTGCGGCCCATCGACATGAGCACCGAGCCCGGGGTCATCTCGGTGAACCCTCGCTGTACGTTGACCGGCCTCAGCTCGAGGTCGTCCCGGTCCTGTCGCATGCGCCCTCCTCGGGTCAGATCGTCGTCACGAGCCCCGGCGCCGCCCACTCCGGGTCATGCCCGAACGTTGACCTGCCCTCAGCAAGGCTCGTATCCGGGTCCAGGCTAGGCGGCAGGTGTGTCAGGATCAGCCGGCGTGCTCCGGCCGCAGCGGCCATCTCGCCCGCTTCGAAGGCCGTCAAATGAAACGGGAAGCTGTCGGTAGTCCGCTCACCACCCAGACCGGCTTCGCACAGCAGCACGTCACACTCTCGTGCGAGGCCGGGCGCGTCACCTCCGGGTCCGGTGTCCCCGGTATAGGTCAGCACGCGTTCCGCGGCCTCGATCCGAACTGCAACGGTGGGGACCGCATGGGTCGTGCGACCGAACATCACGCGCATCTCCCCAACCTGCTCGGCCGACCCGCTGCCGACAAGCCTGAAGTCGAGCACTCGCAGGAACGGGTGATCAGGATCCGCCGTACGCATGAAGCCGGTGAATACCTCAACCGAGTCGGGAGGGACGAACACCGGAATGGAGACTTGCTGGGTGACATGTCGATACAGATACGAATAGAGCCCGAACAAGTCGGTGCAGTGGTCAGGGTGCACATGGCTCACCACGATGGCATCGAGCGTCTCCGGCGCGATGTGCTCGATGAGCGACATGAAGGTCCCCGGTCCGACGTCGACCAACAAAGACGTCTCACCCTCCCGGACGAGGTAGCCCGACGAGGGGTTCCCCCGCGACGGATAGCTCCCGCTCGACCCCAATACCGTCAACTCCATGCGAGCCACGTTACCGAGCCTTCTCCCCGCCCCACAGCCGGTGCGCGAATCCCTCCGACCCGCCGCGCCTCCAGTCGCCAGGGTTCAACCGCACCGGACGAAAGCGGACCGCCGAATCCGCGAGGGTCACAGAACGAAGCGACGCTTGCGCATCGTCGAGGGCCAACCGAAGTCGCAGGATGAACCCGCCCGTGGCCGTCGGGGTAACGCTACCGAGGCACGATCGTCAGCTCGACGCCTTCGACAACGCCGCCACGAATCTCGTAGGCCCTCACCTCGCTCTGAGCAGAGCTCACGCGCCCGACGATGAAGTAGACCCAATTGGGATCGAGTGCACCGGCGACATCCGTTGCGGAAGGGGCAGGCGCGGAGTCGGGATGGGAGTGAAAACTACCCACGATCTCCCAACCCCTCCCGGAGGCGTGACGCCAGGCCGCAAAGTGCTCGGCAGGGTCGACGGTGAATCGATACGGTGAACCGTCGAGATTCGTCAGGCAGTAGACCATTGTCAGCTTCCCACGGGCATCGGCAGCCACGAGGCCGCACGCTTCGTCTGGCAGGCAGAACACGGCATGAGCCTGCATCGCGTCGAGTTGCTCCTGGTGGAGCATCACTCGCAAGGTCACTCCGCCGTCCCGAGGAGCTGGCGGGCGTCTTCGAGGTCGGCCGCACGCACTACGACCCTGACGCCGTAGTGGGCGAAGAACCCTGGGTTGAGGCCACCTTCATCGTCGGTGACAACCACTGCCTCGATCCCCGCAGCGTCCAGCAACGCACGGGCTACTTCGGCTTCGTGGCGCAAACCGTAGACCGCGACGGTCTCCAGGACGGGATCTTCCATGCGCCCCAGGGTACCGATCGTCGGGCTCCACCCGTGTCGCACGGGGGCCGGCGGCGGGGTGGGCGAGTAGGGTTGACCCGGCATTCGATCGAGGGAGCACGATGAGCAGCAGTGCCGACTTTCTCAAACAGACCCCGCTGTTTTCGGGTCTCACCGACGACGAGATCGCGACCGTCCTCGCCACTGCCAAGCGAAGAACCTACGACAAGGGCACCGAGATCATCCACGAGGGCCATGTGGGGGGCGCCGGCTTCTATCTGGTTCTCTCCGGCGTCGTCGACGTTTCGGCGCATGGCACCTACCTCGCCACCCACTCTGCAGGCGGTTACTTCGGGGAGATGGCACTCCTCCTCGACGACACGCCTCGCACGGCCAGCTGTGTGGCCGCGGAAGACACCGTGTGCCTGGTGATCACCAAGTGGGATCTGCGAAGCCTCGTCGAAACACACCCCGAGGTCTCGATGAAGATCATGGCAGAACTCGCCAGACGCTTGCGCGATACGAACCAGGTGGTCGGCGACTGACCTTCCGCCGCCTCCCCTTCCTGCCCCCGTGTCTCCGCCGGTGACTGATCTCGAGCTGATCGTCCGGGGCGTCCGCGGTTCGATGTCCGTGAGCGGAGAGCGATACCTGCGGTACGGCGGGAACACGACGTGCTTCCAGCTTCCATTGGCGGACCGCCAGGTGATCTTCGACTGCGGCACCGGCTTGAGGACGGTGCAACACGAGATTGGCTCTACTGCTGCTCAGTACGTCGTCTTTCTGACGCACTACCACTGGGATCACCTCCAGGGGATTCCGGTGTTTGCTCCGTATTACCTACCCGGCAACAGCTTCACCTTCTACGGACCGCCATCGGCCACCGGAACCGTCGCCGAGGTAATCGATGCCGTGATCCGGCCACCCTGGTTCCCAGTCGCCTTCTCCGACTCGATTGCCGACGTGAGCTGCCACGATGTCCCCACCGAGGTGAGCATCGACAACGTCCGGGTTCGCTCCATCGAGCTCCAGCATCCCGACCCGGTGGTCGGCTACCGCATCGAAGGGCCCAATCGCACGGTGGTGCTCGCCACCGACCACGAGGCAGGCAACCACGAGGTCGACACCCGCCTCATCGAATTGGCGAAGGGCGCAGACGTCCTGATTCACGACTCGCAATACACCCCGGACGACTACGTCAATGAGAGGATGGGGTGGGGCCACTCAACATGGGAGCATGCCGTGAAGGCGGCGCAGGCTGCCGGGGTCGGTGAACTGCTCCTCACCAGCCACGACCCGGACCACGACGACGACGCGATCGATGTCATCGAGGCGAACGCCCGAACGCAGTTCCCCCACACCACCGCCGTATTCGAAGGGATGCGCATCCCGCTGTAGGGACGGCGACGTCACCCCAACGCAGCGCGCCGAATCGGCTGCGTCATGCACCTGCTGCCGCCGCGGCCACGGCAGAGTTCCGACGCCTCGATTTCGAGGACCTCCACGCCGGATGACCGAAGACGGCGATTGGTTTCCACGTTGCGAGCGTACGCGACCACGACGCCTGGCTCGAGCGCCAGTGTGTTGTTGCCGTCATCCCACTGCTCGCGCAGCCGGCCGATAGCATCTCCCCCCGTTGGAATGAACCGGATGGATTCGCTGCCCAACGCCCGACGTAGGGCAGCCTCCAGGTTGGCGGCGGACTCCACCTCGATTTGGCGGTCCACGCCCGGTTTCAAGATGTGAACATCAACCGAATCGAGAATGCCGGGAAAGACGTTGAAGGTGTCGATGTCCACCATCGTGAACACGGTATCGAGATGCATAACCGATCGGTGGTGACGCAGGTGGATCACGATGATTCGCTCGATCGCACCCGCTGCAAACAGCCGACGTGCCAGGATCTCGACTGCTGCCGGTGCGGTACGTTCGCCGAGACCGACGACCATCGTCGTTGGCGACAGCACCAGAACGTCGCCTCCCTCGATGCTGGCGGGATACTCATCTTCGCCCTCGATCCCGTACCAGACAGGAAACGACGCGGCTGCAAACTGCGGATGATTCCGGTAGATCGCTCGCATGTAACGCGATTCTCGAGCCCGGGCCGGCGTCGCGAGGACGCTGAGCGAAAGCCCCTCGTTGACCCATGCAGCGTTGTCTCGCATGAACAGAAGGTTCGGCAGCGGTCTGAGCACGTAGTGAAAGCGATCTGCAACCACGTCCGCAAAGAGGTGATCGATCCCCCAGTCCGCTAGTTCCGATTCGAGGAGCCCCCCCAACAGCACGTCGACCACGGTGTTCGTCGGGGCGTCTGCAAGTGCTTCTGCCATCGCGCTCGACACCCAGGGTCCACACTGTGCCGGGCTGAGCACGTCTGCGACGACGCCTGCGCGCACCTCCGGAATGTCGAGCACCTCAGACAGCATGTCTTCGAAGTAGAGCACCTCGATCCCGCGGCCTCGCATCAACGCTACGAAGCTGTCGTGCTCTTCCTGAGCTCGCTCGAGCCAGAGGAGATCGTCGAAAAGGAGCGCCTCCTTGTTGTCGGGAGTGATCCGGCCAATCTCGATCCCAGGTCGATGTACCAGCACGCTCTCCAGCCTGCCAATCTCGCTGGAGACGCCACTCATTTACACAGATTCCACGGAATTCTCATGGGGAGGAGGCTACCGGGTCATCGGACGGTGATACTCATCGATGGAATGAGAGCGCTCGAAACCGAGTAAGTCGTTGACTGCGAGCATCCCCTGGTTGAGACTCGAATTCCACGTTCGCACCCGGCTTGCCCCGACCTCCCGGGCCCATCTGAGGCTCCGGACCTTCAAGGCCGTGGCAACTCCCTTGCGCCGGTATTCGGGGAGCACGCCGGTGAGATCCTGGTCGTAGCGCCCCGCTTCCTGGGACCGCCGGATCTCCGTGAGACCGATCCAACGAGCATCGACCCTGGCGATGAAGAACGCCTCGAGGAGCACCATCTCACCCTCGATCGCTTCGGCGACGAAGACCTCCCGCGATGGAGGTGCGGTCGGCACCAAGGCCGGAACATCTGCTTCCACCGCGGCGTACAGATCCGCGGTCCGGTCTACCCAGTCGGGAACTGTGCGACGCAGGTCGGCCAGCGTGTCGATCGTGATGCCAGAGCGTTGCACCGCGGCAACGACCTCCCCGAACTGATCCAGGTCGGCTGCCGCCGGTTCGATGCGCGATTCGAAGTCCTGCCCCACCATGCCGTACCCCGCCGCAGCAGCGAACTCCCGGCTCCGCTTCTCCCGACTGTCGACGAACCCAACCAGGAGGTGGACGGCTTCAGTTGCCGCCTTCGCCAGCATGACGTCATGCAGCGCCCTGCCGACACCGCGCCCTCGCTGAGAGGGCACAACCCGGACACCCACGCCCTGAATCCCGGGATCGATGCACCAGGTGAAGTGTCCCAGCACAGACGACCCGATCGGTTCGCCGCGGTCCTCTGCGAGCCAGCGAGTTTGCCTCCCCTCACCGGCCATCACAGCACGATCTCGTTCCCGGAGTGTTCCGGCAGATTCCGGGTAGTCGGGCGAGGCTGCCGTTGCTACTGCTGCGGCCGCGGCGTAGTCCCCGTCGCTGGAAACGGTACGGATGATCACGGCGAAACGCTAGCGCCCCCAGGTACCGCAGACGCGTAAGGACCCGGAGATACTTCAGGAGGCTGTTGCCGCCTGTCACGAGAGGACCGGCTCATGAATCTCCGGGTCCCGGTGGTCCGAGTTGGAGTCGCCACCTGCTCACTTTGGTGAGGAGCAGCCACTCCTTTCTGGAATAGGTAATGGCCAGCTCAGCGCTCGGCCACCTCCGGGGTCCTACAAGAACTTTCACTCATGCAGGGATCACCTCCTTTCTCCGTGCGGAGATTGTGCCACAGGTCGCGACGCTCGGCGAGCGAATTGTCGGAACAGTGCAGGATTACCAGGCGGGCAACTCGACGCCCAACAACGCTTCCAGTTCGCGGTTCGGACCGTCGAAGTGGGCTTGCAGCCTGGTGCGCACGTCATCGTCCATTGTCGGCCGACCGCCCAGGTTGGCCATTCTGGTTTTGAGGCGTTGCTTGACGCCGTCGGGAAGCATCGGCCCAAGCCGGGTCAAGCCCATGCCACGGGCGGACTTCATCAGACGGCGAGAGCCGGCACCGGCGGCCTCATTGGCCCTGCTCGTGTCGAACTCAATGGTGTCATCGACCCCGATGAAACGGTAGAGGTCACGTACCGTCCCGTCCGTGTCCGCACCCAACTCGTGTGTGAAGATGATCTTGATCGAGTCACGATCGAAAACCTCGAAATAGCGCTCGAGGTTCCGGGCGTAGTACCCATGGTCGAGAAACAGGCGATACTCAAACCCCAGGCCCCTGGTGCGACGTTCCACATGTTGTTGCCAGCGTCCTTCTTCCAGCGGAATCCCGGCCTCGAGACGCTCCAGATTGGCATCGATCGCCGCCTCGAATTCCAGGTCCTCGATCCCGCGGGTGTACAGCAGCCACCAGTGGGACCAGGCACGGTCAACCGGGTTACGGAGGGTTGCCACCAGCTTGGCGTTCGGGATGTCGCCGGCAATACGACCCGGCACCCAAGGAAGCGTCAGGTAGTCCGGCGTGGCCTCAGCTGCGAGCCGCTCGCTCGTTCGGTGTGGAAAGTAGAGATCCGGAACGGCTGCCAGGCCCTCTTCGTAGTGCACGTCGAAGAAGTGCGGCTCCTTGGGGTCTGAGAGCACGACGTCGGGATGCTGCGCCAGATAGCCAGAAATGGAGGTGGAAGCCGACCTCGGGGCACCGATTACGACGATATCGAGTGGATCAGCCACGCCGTGACCACCGCCGACGGGCGAGAGCCGATGGTGAACTGTCCGCAGTGTCGAGCCGATACCGACCTAGCATGAAGGATCCCCTGTATCGCATGGACTTCTCGAGAGGCAACCGCGTGGTTCGACGCAAAGACGCATCCCGGTGGGCCGCAGCATCGCGGCCGGGCCGACGGGCACGCAATATAGCCTCGAGCCGTGTCTGCATAGAGGTTTGCTTCCCAGCAGGCGGCGGCCGATGAGTCTCGTGGCGCGGATCCGGGGCGCCACCCGCTCGGGACAGTTCCGCAATGTCTTGCTGCTCGTGGGCGGGGCTGCTGCCGGGCAGTTGCTCGTCATCATCACCTTGCCGCTCATGACTCGGTTGTATACACCGGCCGCGTTCGGGATCGCAGCCGTCTTCACCAGCATCATCGTGCCGCTCAATGCCGTCGCCTCTTTCCGGTACGAACTTGCGATTCCGATCCCGGCAAGCAACGAAAAGGCCATCGACCTGCTCTCGGCATCGCTCACGATCGTCGCCGTGAACGCCATTCTCCTGGGTATCACCGTTGCTGTGATCGGGCGGCGCCTCGTCGATGCGGCCGGCGTTCCGGAGGTAGGGCCGTATCTCTGGGTGCTGCCCGTTGCCTTCATCGGCGGAGGTCTCTACGGCGCACTCACGTACTACGCCATCCGTCACAAGGCCTTTCGCGAGATTGCGGGGACCCGCGTAAGCCAGGGTTCGGGGCAGGTGATCGTGCAAAGTGCCTTGGGCTTTGCCGGATGGGGACCGGGAGGCCTGGTGGCTGGGATCACGGCCCGCTTCTGGGCCGGCATGGTCACGATGTTCCGGGTCACCTTGCGCCGGGTACGACCCCGCCAGCTGTTCGACAGCACCAAGCGATTCTGGACGACGGTGATCGAGTTCCGACGCTTCCCGCTCCTCACCGGCAATGCCACCTTTATCCAATTGCTGCTCCAACACATTCCGGCGCTGATGGTGGCGATCATCTACGGCCCGGTGGTAGCCGGTCTGCTTTCGCTGAGCCTGCGCCTGCTTGAAGCACCGATCAACATGATCTCGAAGTCCACCGCCCAAGTGTATTTCTCCGCGGCCAGCGACCTCGCCCACGAGAACCCTGCCGGTCTGAAGCGCCTCTACACCCGGACGGTTGGGACGGCAGCACTGCTGGCTGCGCCGATCCTGCTCATCGTCCTACTTCCCGCTCCCTGGACGTTCCCTTTCCTATTCGGCGACGAGTGGCGCGACGCCGGTGTCTACATCCAGGTCCTCTCGGTGATGTTCTTCCTGGGATTCCTCGCCAAGACGGTTGGGCCGGAGACACTCACGGTCGTCCACAAGCAGGGCCTGCATCTCATCATCGAATTGATCAAAGCCGGACTGGTCGCCTTGGTGTTCGCGGTTGCCCTCAACGCAGACCTCGAGCCTGTCACCGTGATCCTCGGCTACGGCGCCGCCATGTCGATCGGGCAATTGCTCTTCCTGTGGGTTGGCTACCGCGAGGCAGCCCGCTTCGGACGGGTGACGGCGGCCTGACGTCTGGCAAGGCTCGCAGCGTGCCATCGTGGTCCGCGGAGCACGGAAGGAGAATGACATTGGCCGGCCCACTATCAGCTGACGGATCAGCCATCGAACAGCGAGTACGTGAAGTACTCGAGGGTTCCGGTCTCGACTACGAGCTGATCACATGCGACCCGGAACTCGCAGACACAGCCGCCTTCTGCGCCCATTACGGCTACCCGCTCGACCGGTCCGCCAATACGATCGTGGTTGCTTCACGGCGCCCTCCGGGCGAGCCTGCCGCCACCGTGGTGCTGTCACATACCCGGCTCGACGTCAACAATCGGGTTCGCAAGCTGATGGGGGTTCGCAAACTGTCGTTCGCCCCCGCCGAGAAGACGGCCGAACTCACCGGAATGCTGATGGGAGGCGTGACCCCATTCGCCCTCCCCGAATCGCTGCCGCTGTACATCGACTCGCGAGTCGTGGCATGCCCGTGGGTGATCCTGGGTGGGGGCAGCCGGTCGCTGAAGGTGAAGGTCGACCCGCAGGCGCTGACGTCGTTGCCGGGCGCCGAGGTGATCGAAGGTCTCGCCACGGAGCCACCACCCGCCACTGACTGAAGCGTGAGACCGCCGGATTCAGTGCGCCGCGTCTTCAGGCGAACCCTTCGCCCCAGAGGGGTCCAGGCGGTCCGAACCTGCCACGAACCAGGAACTGCAAATTCTGAGAGCGGGCGTCACTCTCCTATGAGGAAACGGCCCTTGCGGGCCGTTTCCTTCGGTGGAGGTGGGGGGAGTCGAACCCCCGTCCTATGAGGTTTCAGCGTCGGCATCTCCGAGCGCAGCCGACAGCGAGCTTTCGGACCCCGGGACGCTGTCGGCACGTATCCCTTGGCCCTATCCGGAGTGAGTCTTGACCCGCCGGTCCCGGAATCCCGGCGGGAGCACCCTGCATTGCGTTGCCCGGTTCCGGCGAGGCAGGGGCCCTCCGGGCGGACAGACCGCTATTTGTTAGGCGGCCAGTGCCAGATCGTTGTCGGCACGTATTGGTTTCCCGGCTTTTAACGAGGACTCCGGGGTACCTCGGCTCGCTTCCGGCGCATCAACCCTCACAGTCGAAACCGTGTCACCCCCAAACTGGTGAACACCCGGTTGCATTCGGGATCTAGGTTACCCCGGCCGTGGGACATCGGGAAGCGTCGTCAGTCGATACCCTCAGCGGCGGTGCGACCGCGCCCGATCCATCTCGCGCTTCTCCTCGCGTTCACGAATCGCCTGTCGCTTGTCGTACGTACGCCTTCCTCTGGCGAGCGCGATCTCGACCTTGGCGAGCCCGTGGGCAAAGTAGATGGACATCGGAATGAGCGTAAGCCCCTGCTCGTTCACCTTCCCGATCAACCGCTCGATCTCTCGACGGTGCAAGAGCAGCTTGCGAGGACGTTCGGGATCGTGACCTCCGCCCCTGGCGAACTGATACGGCGCGATGTGGAGACTGAGGAGCCACATCTCGGCGCCACGAATCTCGGCGTAGGCGTCCTTGAGGACCACCTGACCCGCCCGCAGGCTCTTGACCTCGGAGCCGGTGAGCACGATGCCGCACTCCACGCTCTCCAGACGGTCGTAGTCGTGGCGCGCTTTGCGGTTGGAGGCAACGACCTTCCTGCCGTCTGCCGCCGGTGCCGCTCTACTCACGATCGGATGTAGCGATGCACGGCGAGGCTGATGGACGACCCGACGAGACCAACCGCCAAGCCAAAGAGGAGAACGATGACCCCCCAGTTGCGAAGAAAGTCGAAGCCGATATCGATATCGATGAAGTTGGGGAGATCGACGAGGCTGTTGAGGGCAAGCCGATAGAGGCCGAACACTGCGAGCACGGCAAGGAGTGCCCCGATCACCCCCTCGATGACTCCTTCCAGCAGAAACGGAGTCCGCACGTAGGTATTGCTGGCACCCACCAGTTTCATGATCTCGAGTTCTTCACGCCTGGCGTAGATCGCCATATGAATCGTGTTGGCAATCAGGGCAACCGCGGCGATCCCGAGCATCACACCCAGCACCCAGAAGAAGACCCCAAGGCCGTCTCGTATCGCCACGATCTGGTCGACTGCAGGTCCCGCCGACCGCACCTCGACCACACCCGGCGAGTTGGTGAGGCGCTGCTCGATGGTGGAGTACTCCTCGAGGTCGATCGGACGCACTCGCAGCGAAGCGGGCACAATCTGGGGATTCTCCTCGATTACTCGTAGCACCGCCGAGTCGTCCTTGAACAACTCGAGCGCCTCCTGGTAGCCGTCCGCCTTCGTGAAGTAGAAGACTTCGCCTACCTCCGACCACCCCAAAACGGTGGCCTGAAGCTCCTCGACCTCACGGAAATCGTCCCTGAGGAACGCGATGACGCGAACGTCGTCTTGCCACTCGGTCGTGTTCACCCTGGCGATCTCGCCCATCACGACCGAGCCGAACACGAGCACGAGCGAAACAAACACAGCCAGGACGGCGCCGAGCACGACAAGCGCGTTGCGCCGAATGTTGGTCGCTGCCTCACTGAGCACGTATTGGAAGCGCATCAGCTGCCCTCAACCTCGACATCTGAGACGTGGACCGCCTGGTCTTCCGTCTCAGCACCGGCTGCGGAGTCGCCTGCTCCCTCTGCGGCCACGAGCTGCTCGTCCTCGCTTTCGTCCGCCTCGGTCTCTGCGGGTGAATCCTCGACGGCTTCGTCTGCAGCCGCCTCATCAACATCGTCTGCGGTGATCAGCAACGCAGTACCGATCTCAACCTCGGCGGTTGGTGTCGCGCCGTTGGCGCCTGTCTCGGCTTCCGGCGGTGCGGTCGTATCCGGCTGTGCTACGGAGACCGTCTCGTCATCGACCTGATCGGTCGCTTCGACCGGTGTGGTATCTACGGCCGGGGCTGTGTCATCCACCTTCGGGGTCGACCTGCCCTCCGGCTCGTTGCCGATCACCACGGCCCGTTCGTACACCCCGCGCGTCTGGTCACGAACGATATGCCCGGCGTCGAGCTGGACCACCCTGCGTCGCATCGCGTCAACGATCGCATGGTCGTGCGTCGCCATCACCACCGTGGTCCCGGTGCGGTTGATGCGATCCAGGATGCGCATGATGCCAACAGAGGTGGCCGGATCGAGGTTCCCGGTGGGTTCGTCTGCCAGCAGGATGAGCGGGCGATTGACAAACGCCCGAGCCACCGACACCCGCTGTTGCTCGCCACCGGACAATGTGCGCGGATACCGGTCCGCCTTCTCAGAAAGACCAACCAGCTTGAGCACCTGAGGCACCTGGGTACGGGCCACGCTGCGGGGTCGTCCGGTCACTTCCAGAGCAAACGAGACGTTCTCATACACCGTCTTGTTGGGAAGCAACTTGAAGTCCTGGAACACGGTGCCGATCGAGCGACGAAGCTGAGGAACCTTCCAGTTCGGCATCGCAGAGGCGTGTTTGCCCGCCACCCAAATGTCTCCTGAGGTGGGGCGCTCTTCCCGCAGAACGAGTCGAATAATGGTCGACTTCCCCGAACCCGAGGGTCCGACGAGAAAGACGAATTCGCCCTTGGCGATCTCGAAATCGGCCCCTTGGACGGCTTCGATGCCGCCGTCATAGACCTTGGTGACATTCTCAAGACGAATCATGGCTTGAAGTGATACCTCGAAAGCGGTCGCGCACTCAACCGGTCATGCCGGGATTCCCAGCCCCTCCCGCCAACGCCGGCATGGTACCAGCGCCCCGGGATAGACCAGTCACCTTCACCTTCTGCAGTACTTGGACCAATGGCCCTCAGCAGGCGTCGGCTAGTGGTGTATCGGGCATGAACCCACCTGGAATGAGCCATTCCGTAGGATTCCCGCTCACTCCACGAGGGTGGAACGACGCCACTGCAAGTATGAATCGATGAGTGGATCGAGGTCGCCGTCGAGCACTCCGTTGACATTGCCGATCTCGAGATCGGTGCGCAGGTCCTTCACCATCTGATA
>CAYNHF010000030.1:0-22159 GCA_964397045.1 uncultured Acidimicrobiaceae bacterium
GAGTATCGGGTTGATGGGGTGGTGGCTGCTCACCTGGTGGGTGGTGATGTGGTGCTGGATCCGGTGGCCAACACGTTGCTTGACGAGACCGGGAATGTGTGGGGGTGGGGCGGAGACACCGACCCCACCGTCACCCCCAACAGCGCCGGCTGAGGAGGCTGGGCGGCACCGCGCGTCTGCTCGACTCCATCCGGTTGAAGCTGCGTGTCGCGCAGCCCGGGTACGCCACGACGTTTCGTGATCGTTTCGCTCCAGTTTCTAGTGGTGTTATCTCGGTAGGTCACTCTGTGATGGACGGATCGCGAAGGGCGATGCGTCGGATCAGAGGAGAGACGAATGCGCAAGGTTCTTTTGGTCGGCCTGGTCGTCGGCCTGTTCCTGGCTTTGACCGCACTCCCGGCATCGGCCGGCGGCGGCAAGAGCGGCGACTCGAATGGTCGTCCCGGCACGGACGTGCAGGTGTACGTGACGAGCCAGGGGCTGTACTACGACTCGATCGTGGTGACCGAGCTGCCGCAGAGGGGCAGGTTCCAGGAGCTGGTGCCGACGATGACAGGTCTGCAGACCGAGTTCGGACCGGGCACGCCGGGCTATCTCGGTGGCCGCTGGTGGGTCGATGTCAACGAAGACGGCAGGCAGAACGACGGCGACATGTTCTTCCTGTGTCCTTTGCTGGGACCGGGTAGCCCAACGCCGTAACCCAACCGGGTGCGACCGAGAAGATCGCACCAACCAAGCGATGAAGTCGGCCTTGTTGGGCCGGCTTCATCGCGTTCCTGGTGTCGAATCCATGTGAATGGGATGAGGTGCGCGAAAACAATCTCTGTCGATGGTGCCCGGTAGCCGATCGGCTCGATCAGGTGCTCTACGCTCGGTCCCGAAAGGAGCACCTCACATGACCGAGGACGTGTCGGCGCGCGGCGCCAGGCTGCTGGCCAGCCCTCCGATGCCGGAGTACATCGACGAGCACTTCGCGCGTGCCGACGAGCCGTGGGACCCGGAGTCCAACCCCGACGGGTACGTGTCCATGTGTATTGCGGAGAACAAGCTCGTTTTCGATCTGCTGGAACCGAGGATGGAAGCTTGTCGGATGATCGGGCCGGACGCACTTGGCTACGACGCGATGATTGGCTCCCTGTCGTTTCGGGAGGAGCTTGCTCGCTTCATGGAGCGGAGTTTCATCGGCAGACCGATCGCACCGGAGCAACTCGCCGTGCTCGGTGGCGGAGGCTCGGTGCTGGAGCTGCTCTTCTACGCACTCTGTGACCCAGGTGACGGCGTGCTGGTGCCGACACCGAGCTACGCAGGGTTCTGGGCCGACCTCGAGACGAGGGACGAGCTCCGCATCCTGCCGGTCGACTGCACCAGCGATGACGGATTCCGGTTGACGCCGCAACGTCTGGACGCGGCGTTGGCAGAGGCGGATCGACCTGTGAAGGCGCTGCTGTTCACCTCGCCCAACAACCCGCTGGGGTGGGTGTACTCGTCTGAAGAGATCGAGGACATTCTGCAATGGTCGGAACCACGAGGCATCCACGTTGTGTTCGATGAGATCTACGCCCTGTCCGTATTCGGCGGCTCGCCGTTTGTGAGCGCCGCGTCGCTTCGTCCCTCGCTTGGCGAGATGACGCACATCGTGTGGGCCTTCAGCAAGGACTTTGCGATGAGCGGCCTGCGAGCCGGTGTGCTGCTGACCGAGAACGAATCGGTCCTGGGTGTCGTCGATAGCCTGGCGTACTGGGCCTGCTGCTCCGGGGACACTCAGCAGTTGCTGCGGCAGATGATCGCAGACGACGAGTGGGTGGACGCGTTCGTTGCAGAGAACGGGCGTCGGCTCGCCGACGCCTACGCCAGGGTGGCTGCTGCGCTCGATGCGCTCGGGGTGCCGTACTACCAAGCAGAGGCAGGTTTCTTCGTCGTCTGTGACATGCGCCCCTTCATGGGTGAGGTGAGCTGGGAGGCAGAGGAAGCGCTGTGGCGGGCGCTGCTCGAGCAGGCGAACGTGAACCTGACGCCTGGGGCGGCGTGTCACATTGGCGAGCCCGGGTTCATGCGGCTGTGCTACGCCAGTGAACCGACAGACGCGGTGCTGGCGGGGATCGCCCGCTTCGACCGCGTCCTGGAGCACGCCCACGCCACCTGACCGGGGCTGACGCTGCGGCGCCGACACCTGGGCGACTCGGGATCTCCGGCGTTTGCGGGAATCGGTGCAACGCGTTGCTTGCACTTTCCTGTCGGAACCACCTCCCGGACCGCGGCTGCGGATTGTGTCGTACGATTCGAATGAGGAGTGCAGGCGACGACGGGTGGAGCGGTGCTGTCCGGGGAGCAGGAAGCTTGCGATTCGTGGTGAAAGTCGGTGCGATCGTGGTGGTGGTCGTCGTTGTGACGATCGGCCTGGGGTGGGTGATGCAACGACGCCTCATCTACCTGCCCACCGGCGGCCCGGCAGCCGGATCAGGCCAGCTTCCCGGCATCGAGCACGTGACCTTTCCGACGGAGGACGGGCTGTCGCTGGCGGCGTGGTTCGTGCCGGCGCGAGCAACCGACACCGGCTGGACCATCGTGGTCTTCCACGGCAATGCCGGCAACCGGGCGGACCGCACCGCGCTGGCTGAAGCCCTCGTCGGCCGGGGCATCGCCGTATTGCTCGTGGACTACCGGGGCTACGGCGGCAATCCCGGCAGTCCCTCCGAGTCGGGGCTTGCAGCAGACGCCCGGGGCGCGCTCGCATACCTGGGCAGCCGTCCCGATGTCGACCCGCGCCGGGTGGCCTATTTCGGGGAGTCGCTCGGCGCGGCGGTTGCGCTCTCGCTCGCCGCGCACCAGCCGCCTTCAGCCCTCGTGCTGCGCTCACCCTTCACCTCGCTGGCCGACGCGGCATCGACTCACTACCCGCTGCTGCCCATGTCGCTTCTGCTGTGGGACGAGTACCCCAACCTGGAAACCATTGCGAGCATCGACATCCCAACCCTGATCGTTGCCGGCTCAGCAGACGGCATCGTGCCGGTAGAGCAGAGCCGAGAGCTGTTCGCGGCGGTACCCGGGCCGAAGCGACTCGTGGTGATCGATGGCGCCGATCACAACGACTATGCGTTGACGGCCGGCGAAGAACTCGTGGATGCAATCGCGGCGTTGCTCGAGGAGGCGCAACCATCCGATGACGAGTAGACGCGCGGATTCTCCTTGGCGCCGGCCGGCCTCAGCCCGATCTACTCTCGGGTCGGTTGAACCGCGCCAGCGCGATGGCTTCGGTGACGTACCACAGCAGCCCGAAGGCCACCATCACTCGTTGTGCGAACCCGGCGACCTCGAGTGCAGTGAGCATCACCAGGGGAAATACCAGCATCACGCAGATAGTGGTCCAGTCTGTGAAGCGGGTCATTCCCGGCTGCTGCCGCCGACGCACCGCGACCAGCAGGACGCCGACCGTGAAGATCGCGCCCGCCACGATCGCCACTCCTGAGTGCACGAGGTCCTCGAACGCATCGAACGAGCCACCAGTCCACGCTCTGCGAGAGAACACCGCGAGGCTCAACACGAGCGCTCCGTAGAACGCATGAGCGGCGCGGCCCCACGTCCCCCAGGCCGCGCCGGCAACGGTGGCGAGTAGCACCACAGACGCGCCGGACAGGACGAAGGCAACTCTCGTGAGCCACGCCCCGTCTGTTCCCTGAGACGCGGTGTCGCTGACCACCTGGCGCACCCATGAATACGACTCGGGCATCAGAGAAGGGGCGGCGACGATGGCGATGCCTGAGGCGGCGAGCATTGCGACCACCGCAACCGCCACCCTGCGCTGCTGGGAAGGCGCCGGGCTCAGGTACCGGGGAACCAGACTTGCCATGGTCTCCGCCTCGCCTGGACAACGACCGACATGTGCGTGGCTGCGAGCCACAGATGGCCTCGCAGCACCACACCTTGCGACGTTAGTTGATCGCGTGCAGGCGGCACCGGGAGCCGCGTTCGCGCGTGTGAGTCCCGACGCGACTGCGGCAGACTCCTTCGCCGGGTGGTGAGGCTCCGGTCAGTCTGCGCTGATGAGGATTCCCTTGACGAAGTAGCGCTCCAGCACCAGGAAGACGGCGATCGCAACGGATGAGTGGATGAAGGCTCCGGCTGCGATCGCGGGGCCATCCGCGGCGACACCGATCGAGCCCAGTTTCACGGTTGCGGGGAGGGCTGCGGGGTTGCTGCCGCCGATCATCGTCAGCGCGATCAGGAAGTCGTTCCAGCTCCAAAGGAAGAGCAGTACCCCGAGGGCCGCGAGCGCCGGCGCAGACAGCGGCAGCACGATTCGCCAGAAGATCTGGGAGTGGCTGGCACCATCGACGCGAGCCGAGTCGACCAGGGACTGCGGGAGCCGGAGCATCGAGATCGCCAGTAGGAATACCGCGAACGGAATGGCCAGGCCGATATGGGTGAGCCACACCGCGGGCAACGTACCGGCGAGGCCGATATCGGGGAAGAGCGTCATCGTCTTGTCGACGAGCGGCAACATGAGGTGCACTCCCGTCGCATATCCCTGGAGCAGCGGGATCAACACGACCTGCGCCGGGATGGCTAGCAACGCTACGAGCGAGAAGAAGACGAAGGTGCGTCCCCGAAACGGCATCCAGATGATGGCGTACGCGGCCCAGGCTGCGATCAGCAACGGGATCAGGGTCGCCGGGATGGCGATGGCGAACGAGTTGAACATACCTTCCAGGAACGAGTTGTTGAGCGATGCGTTGAGGGCGGCCCGGTAGGCGCCAAGCGTCCAGCCTTCGAGCGTGAAGACGTCGGTCCACCAGCCGGCCTGTTGGCGTTCCCCCCAGTTGCGGAGCGAAGCGACAAGGAGCCCTATCGCCGGGATGAGCCATGCGAACGCAATGAGAAAGACCACCAGGGTGGGGAGCCATTTGAGGAATCGGCTCACGCCCGGGTCGAGCTGCCTGGCTCCCAACGCTTTCGCCTCCCCATTGGCACGCGGGGTACGTGTGGTTGTCATTGACGATGGCACGGCCGGACCGCGACCCCAAGTTGATGGAATCTGACTCGATAGGGTCTGCGGATGCGTGCGGCGGGTCGCGGCTAGTGCCGAACGGCCTCGATCGCCCGACCGCGGTGCCTCCTCAGCGCAGGACGTAGATGTTGCGCTCCTCGCAGATCGTGGTGAGCTCCTCGGGCCACACCGTCACGCTGACCTCGCCGATGTGGGCCTTACGCAGTAGGTACATGTAGGTGCGAGACTGGCCGATGCCCCCGCCGATGCTGAGCGGAATCTCGTCGTTGAGGATCGCCTGGTGGTAGGGGAGGGCGAGGTCGTCTGTCAGCCCCGCCATCTCCATTTGTGCCACGAGGCTGTTCTTGGTGACCCGGACGCCCATCGAAGTGAGTTCGTGGCGTCGCTTGGTCACCGGGTTCCACACCAGGATGTCGCCGTTGAGGCCGTGCATGTGACGGCCGTCCGCGGTGGTGGTTGCGGTGATCCAGTCGTCGTAGTCGGCTGCCCGCAGCTCATGTGGATAGCCGTCTGCGAGTGGCCAGCCGACGCCGATGATGAACACGGCGGGATGTTCCTGCAGCACCCGCGTCTCGCGTTCCTTGCGGGGGAGATCCGGATACATGGCAAGCAGGTCTTCGGCGTGGATGAACTCGAGTTCGGGCCGAATCGGCGGGTAGCCGTCCGCCAGTACCGGGTAGAGGTCGGTGACCGTCTCGGCTGCTTCGACCAGCACGCTCCAGATGTGGCGGACGGTGTCTTGCAGGTAGGCGAGAGTGCGATCGGCCTCGCTGATCCGCTGCTCCCAGTCCCACTGGTCGACGTAGGCGCTGTGGTCGTGGTCGAGGAAGTAGTCCTTGCGGACGGCCTTCATGTCGGTGCAGATGCCCTCACCGATGCCGCAGCCGAACTGGGCAAGGGCGACCCGCTTCCATTTGGTCGCGGCCTGGACGACCTGCGTGGTGATGGGTTCGTCGAGGCCGAGGCCTGCCGGGAACTCGACCGGCGTGCGGGATCCGTCGCGGTCGAGCATGTCGTTGACGCCGCTTTCCTTGGACACGATGAGCGGCACCTGGACCATCTTGAGATTCAGCTCTCTGCACAGCCCGGTCTCGATGACCGACTTGGCTGCGAAGAGTGCGTCCATCGTCTCCATCGGCGTCAACGGCGACCGGTAGTCGGTGGGCAGGGCCCTGGCTACCTCTTCGTAGGTGGAGATGCCGGGTCCTGAGAGATCGGCAGTTTTGTCTGACATTCGTGGCTCCCCGAGTTCGCGTGTCGTGCTGGTGACGGTGCCTTTCATGGCGGGCCCTTGCCAGGGCCGAAAGCCAGTTGCAGGTTACGGGGTTGTTCTCACGGGCAGTGAGCCGTGTGGTTGGGACCCGAACCCTGCTCACCGGAGACGTGCGGTGAGTAGGGTCGGATGCACAGATGCAACGGGCCGTCTCAGGCTCAGAGGAGGTACGCGCAATGTCAGATCATCCCAATGCTGCTCGTTATCGCGAGATGACCGCAGCGATGCAGACGGGAGAGATGGAGGGTTTCGCAGACGCACTCGCCGACGACATCGAATGGTACGAGATCGGTTCTACCGAGCCGGTGCGCGGTAAGCAGGCGATGATGGAGACGATGCAGAGCTGGGGCGACTACGAGATCACGCCCGTGCTCCACGATGTCGTAGCCAACGACGACCACCTGATCGCGCTGCTGGGAGTCACCGCGAGAAAGGGAGACGAGACCTTCGAATACCGCACGGCAGAGATCATGCACGTCAACGCAGACGGGCAGGTGACCCAACGGTGGGCGTTTTCGGACGACACTGCGGCCATCGTGGCGTTCTTCAGCTGATCGAGACGAGATGAGGTATCCGCGGCCGGTCGGGATGCTGGTGTGACCGTCGGCCCTAGCCGGGGGGCGCCAGACCGACCAGCCTGAGGGAGATCGCCGAGGGGAGTGCGCATGGAAGCGGACGAGAAACGTCAGAAGGAAATGGAACAGGCCCGGAAGTTCTTCGGATTCATCATCGGCTTGATCATCGTGTTCTTCGCACAGCGAGATCTGCGGAGGCGCTCGCCGGAGCTCATCAAGGGCTCGCTGACCGTGTGGCGCATCGTGGCGATGGTGCCGCCGGGTGCTGTGGCCTACCTGTTGTTCGGCCGTCGCCGGGCCGCGGCGATCCTGTCGGTCGACCCCGGAGTGTCGATCGCCGCCTGAGCGCTCATCCCTCCACCCGCGGAATCATCGGGAAGGTGAGGCCCTCCAGTAGGCAAGAGTGCAGAGGTCCGCCGGCAAACCCGGGGGAGCGGAAGGATGGGAGGCTGCGCCGCGTGCAGTACGAGAAGGTCACGTTTCCGAACGCGCAGGGTGAGGCGTTGGCCGGCCGGATCGATTTCCCGCTGGGCGGCGAGCCGCTGGCGTACGCCCTCTACGCCCACTGCTTCACCTGCAACAAGAACCTGCGGGCGATCGGCCGCATCGCCACCACGCTGGCGCATCACGGCATTGCCACGCTGCGGTTCGACTTCACCGGGCTGGGCGAGAGCGAGGGCGACTTCTCCGCGACCAACTTCACGTCGAGTGTGGTCGACTTCGTCCGTGCGGCACGGTTCCTCGCCGAGCGCTACGAATCACCTGAGCTGCTGATCGGCCACTCGCTAGGTGGCGCCGTAGCTCTGGCGGCTGCGGCGGAGATTGAATCGGTGCGGGCTGTGGTGACGATCGCGGCTCCGGCTACGCCGCGGCACATCGAACGCCACATCGTCGACGATCTCGATGAGATCGAAGCGGCTGGTGAGGCTGAGGTGATGCTGGCGGGCCGCCCTTTCGTGATCCGCCAACAGCTCCTCGCCGACATCGAGAGCATCCGGCTCGATCAAGCGATTGCCGAACTGGGTCGACCGCTGTTGGTGATCCACTCACCGACAGACACCATCGTCGGTATCAACAACGCCACCGAGATCCTCGCCGCGGCCCGACACCCGAAAAGCTTCCTGTCGCTCGATGGTGCCAACCATCTCATTTCCGAGGACGGTGACGCCCGGTATGTCGCCGAGGTGGTCGCCGCCTGGGCCAACCGCTACACGAGTGGGGATCTGGCGGCGCAGGCACAGCCCGACTTCATCGTTGATGCACCGAAGAGTACGACGGTGGTCCGCACCGAGCGGGGCTTCCGGACCGATGTTGTGTCCAACGGGTTCGCGCTCGTCGCAGACGAGCCCACCTCGGTTGGGGGCACCAACACGGGGCCGACTCCGTACGACTATCTGCTGACGGCC
Source organism: uncultured Acidimicrobiaceae bacterium (assembly GCA_964397045.1). Lineage (GTDB taxonomy): Bacteria > Actinomycetota > Acidimicrobiia > Spongiisociales > UBA5794 > CAYNHF01. Next base: position 8,260 of record CAYNHF010000030.1, read on the forward strand.
CTAGGCGCCTGTACGTCGATGACGCTGCGGATGTATGCCGATCGGAAGGAGTGGCCGCTCGAGTCGGTGACGGTGCGATTGACCCACCGCAAGGTGCACGCCAGGGACTGTGCTGAATGCGAATCGGCGATCGGCGTGGTCGACACCGTCGATCGTGAAATCGAGCTGGTGGGGCCGCTCAGCGTCGAGCAACGTGAGCGGCTCCTCGAGATTGCCGATCGTTGCCCGGTCCACAAGACGCTCCACGGCGAGGTCGCGGTACACAGCCGGCTCGCTCCCGTTTGAGTCTGCGCACCTCCGTGCGACCGGGATCCCGAAGTGGGTCACCCTCAAGGATGAAGTGCCGCAACGCAGCCGATTAGAGGTCGCCGGTGGGCGGTGAATCGCCGATTCCCGGTGTTCCGGCATTCCATTCTGCCACCCCGCCGGCGGCAGACCGGGCGATCGATCCGATCTCGATGGTCGGAGCGGGCCCCGCACGCTGGCGTCGTTCGGCGTCTGCCTCGATGTGGTCCCGAAACAGCTCGAGCTGTTGCTGCCATCGTCTGCCGACCGTTTTGACCATGGATCTCCACAACACGCGGCGCAGCCCGCTCCCGCTCAAACGAGCTGCGGTTGCGGTCAGCCGGGTCCCTCGGTCGATCTGTGTCAGCTGGTAATCCAGCACCATCGTCGCCGGTCCGCCGGGAAGCTCCAGGGTCTGTTCGACGACCACACGCTCAAACGGTCTCCACTCGAGTACGACCTGCGAATAGCTCTTGTTGCCGTGGAAGCACTGGTAGCTGGTGCCGGGCGCGACCCTGCCGGACTTGAGGTCGGTTACCTCCTGGCGGTCGGACCCGAGCAGCACCTTGCGGAACTCGAGGTCGCTCATGTAGTCCCAGACGACATGCTGAGGCAGCGAGACGTCGACTGCGAAGGCTCCGATCAGCTCATCGGGCGTGAAGACGATGCGGTCATCTGCGCCTGTTGCGTAGACGGGTGCCATGTCCATGATCCACATGGAGGCTTCCCCGAGGTCCGGCACTGCTTCCGTGTGGCGGACCATGGCTTCGGAGGCGTCGAGGCCGAGCGCTTCGAGTGCGGCATCTGTGCACAGCAGGTAGGCGCGGATCCCGGTGTCCGCCGTCACGGTGTTCTTGAGCAGGCGGTGGATGAGGTTGACGTCGGTGCCGAGCAGTTCGTCGTGGTCGCCGATCGTCTGAAGCACGAACGATCCGAAGTGAACGAAGAACTTGAGGTCGAGTGCAGAGACGTTGGCGCATGCGTTGCACTGGCAGGTGTTGTTGAGGACCATCAACTCGATGGCGTTGCGGAAGTCGATGTAGGTCTTCTCGATGGTTTCCAGGAACGTCTGCCCTGTCACGAAGCCGGTTTCGAGGCCGTAGCTGATGACGGCGTCTCCCTCGAGGCGGGAGATGATCAGCGGGCGTTGGGTGTGGTCGATCAGCAGCGTGAGGAGGTCGGTGAGGGTCCCCTGGGCGTGCTCGAGTTCCGACTCGTTCAGGTACGTCGTGTATCCCGTGATGTCGGCGATGACGATGAAGCCGCGTTGTTCCATGGCGGCGAGCCTACAGGTGGGGCTCAGCAGGGGCCGTGTCGCCTGCTGCGTCGGGTCGGCGGCGCAGTGTGCGGCTGGTCCACGAGCCCGCGGTGTTGGTGATGGCAGCCGTCACGACCGCGGCATCGGTGACGATGCTCAGGTGATGGCCTTCGATCGTGGAGCAGGACCAGTGGCGTTCCGCGGCAAGCTGGTATTCGTCCGCATATGCGTTGCTCAGCTTCACGTAGGCGCACGGACCCGCTGCCCAGCCGTCCGGCACGGGCACGTCTTCTTCGTAGAAAGCGCGGGGGACCCGGGGCATGTCGGATTCGAGCAACGATCGGCTCGTTGCGTCCGGGAGGAGCTCTTCCACCACCTCCGGAGGCCACCACGCCAGCCAGGGGGCCAGCATGCCGTCGAGCGTCACCGAGTCCAGCGGTTCCTTCATTGCGGGCCCTGTCGTATGCACCCCGGATGTCGGCGGGACTACCGCATCCACGAACACAAGGCCGCGAAGGTCTTAGTCGATTGCGTTGCCGATCGCAGGGAGGAAGACCCCGGCACCTGAGTGTCCCACGACCGTCACCAGACCGTCCTGATCGGCCAGGCAGCCGCAGGCCGCTGCTACGAATGATTCGGATCAGGAGTCGTTGAGTGGTGTAATCCGCGTCAGATCTGGGACAAGGACGTTGAATCCGCGGTCGATCGCCAAGTCGGCGACGCGTGTCCAGGAAGACGGACCCAGCAGCGGGCTATGCACCAGCAGCAGCGATTCCATGCTCGCCGATTGTGGATGACAGACCCGGTCACCCCGCGTGACGCGAACCCTGCACCGGTGGTCGAGGTGCCGCGAAGGCGGCCCTTCGAATGGGCGAAGTTGTGGGAGAGAGTCCACTCCGGGTTGTGCCACATCGAGGGGTGACACACCCATGATGAGGGTAGAGCCATGGGGCGGGTCGCGACCCCATGGAAGGGGCATACCCCATGGATGGAGTTGTCACCTCGATCCATAGACGATGGTCAATATGAACTGCAACGGTGCGGCCACTTTCGTTGAGCGACGAGCTCGGAGCGCAAGTTGGCAGTGGCGCTTCGCGATACTTGTCGTCTTCGTAGCCGACATCGACGAGGCATTCGCGGCACCAAGGACGACCGCCCTGCCTCTGACGGGGTCGGCTTTGTGGACGACGATTGTGGCGAGCCGCCTCTTTCGAAGGCTGGCGTCCCACGTTCAAGATCGATGCCGGATGGAATCCGAGGGTGTGGTCGGGGCGTTGATCGGTGAGGTAGCTGGATCGGGTCGGCCGAGGGCTGCACCAACCCGACTGGGATCGCGGAGTCGGGCTCGTAAACGACCGGTAAGAAGAGAGCTGAGACGAGTTGCGACGTTATCTGATTCTGTGGGCGGGCCAGCTGGTGTCTCTCACCGGCTCACAGGTGACCGGTTTTGCCCTCGGGGTATGGGTCTTTCAGGAGACTGGTTCTGCCACTCAGCTGAGCATCGTCTACCTGGCAACGATGCTGCCGAACGTCCTGATCTCGGTGCCTGCCGGCGCGTTGGCCGACCGGTGGAACCGCAGGTCTGTGATGCTCGTCAGCGACGCCGGCGCGGCACTGAGCACGCTGGTCGTTCTGCTGGTGGTGTCGACAGGTGACCTGCAGGTTTGGCACGTCTACGTGTTGACCGCGCTGAGTGCAGCGCTCGGTGCCTTCCAAACGCCCGCGTATCTCTCCGCAGTTTCGACGCTCGTCCCCAAGGACATGCTGAACCGCGTCAGCGGTCTCACCCAGCTGGGCCGGGCCGGGCCTGCCATCGTTGCACCTCTAGTCGCTGGTTTCGCCCTTGTATCGGCGGGGTTGCAGGGTGTGCTGCTGATCGACCTCGCTTCCTTCCTGGTCGCCCTGGCGACTCTGCTGGCCATCAAGATCCCAATGCCGAGAGCCAAAACCGACGAGCACACCTCAACCGTCCGTGAACTCACTGCGGGGTTCACCTACATCGCCCGGCGATCAGGGCTGATGGGCCTCCTGATCTTCTTCACAGTGTTCAACCTGCTGGTCGGCGTGATCCAGGTGCTCTTCACGCCACTCGTCCTCAGCTTCGCGAGCGTCGGCACGCTGGGACTCGTGCTCTCGATCGCCGGCGTGGGGATGCTCGTCGGAAGCATTGTCCTGAGCGTGTGGGGCGGGCCCCAAAGGCGGGTGTTCGGGATTCTCGGCTCCGCGGCTGTGGCCGGTCTGGCGCTAGCCGGGTTCGGCCTGCGGCCGCTCGTGCCGTTGATGGCTGCGGCCGGGTTCGTGGCCTTCTTCGCCAGGCCGTTCTTCGACGGTCTCTACCAGGCACTGACGCAGGCCAAGGTCGCCCCGGAAGTGCAGGGGCGTGTCTTCGCCCTGCAGCAAGCCGTGATGTATGCGGCGTTACCGGTCGGCTATCTGCTGGCCGGACCCCTCGCCGACGGCTTCTTCGAACCCCTGCTGGTTGAAGGCGGTGCGCTGGCAAACAGCGCGGGGGTGGTGATCGATGTCGGGGCCGGGCGGGGCATCGGGCTGATCTTCATCCTGGCTGGATTGGGCATAACGCTGGCCGCCCTGGTCACGCTGTTGAACCCGCGGGTGCGCCAGGTTGACCTTGAACTGCCCGATGCCTTGTCCGATTCTTCAGAACCCTCGGTCAGTCGACCCAGCCGCGAAGTGACGGACATACCGGTCGCTGACTTGACGTGATCGTGAGTCTCGCGTCGCAGCCGCCACCACCGCGGGCCCTTCTCCGACGGCCCGTCGCCTTCGTCGAGGCACCGCCGTCGTGCCCCAGTTGCAGGCAAGGTCGGCACCGATACCTCGTTCTCGAGTGATGGTGCTCACCTGCCTGTAGGAGTTGCTTGAGCAACGCGATCCGGCCAAGCGAGTTCACCCCGATTCGAGGAATGCTCCTCCGGATCTCGCCGAACGCTGTTGAGGATTGCGTTGCTGACGGGCACCGTGGAGGCGGTCGTCTCTCGCCCTCCGGAGCCGAGTTTCGGGCTCAGTCAGGTGGAGCCGAAGTTGAGATATGCGCGAGCCGCCGACCAGGAAGCTACTCAGCCATGCGTGCCCGTTCGCCACCGCATTGCACGGAGGCGGTCACGAAATCTAGGTACAACCTCCTACACCCGTCCCCGGACTCGAGACGGTAGCCGGGCCAGGTAGGTGAGTCCTGGACGCGGGTCGGACCAGCTCCAGATGGGGTGCACCGAGAAGAACGAGTGGTAGAAGGCATCAGCCACCATCATGGTGCTCCGAAGACCGGACTGCTGGAGTGCGCTCCTGAGGTCACCTTCCATCGCCTGGTAGCAGACGCCGATGCGCGGGGATACCACCTCGACGTCTCTCCCAGTTGCAAGTCGCGCCCACGTGTCAATCGGCCGCATGCCGCTGGCATAGGGCAGCGCGAGACCGCCGTAGATCCTGCCGTTGAAGTCCGTAAGACGCGCTTCGTTGTCGTCCGACAGCCAAAACTGGAGATCGGCGAGGCCAAACCAGCCGATTGCTCTGAGAAAGGCTTGGACTCCGCCTCTCAGTTCCGAGGCGAGGGGAACCGTAACCGCTCGGGCGGACTGTCCGGTTTCGGAACTCCCCAGCCGCGTAGTCAGGTGGGCGGCCGCAGTCAGAATCTGGTGCTCCCTGTCTGTCACGACCACGACATGCAGGACCCGACCGTGGCTGTACTCCTGGAAGACGGGCTCTGCACCTATCGCCCGCATCCGGTCTGCCGCGTCGAGCGCATCCTGCTTGCTGTGAGCCACCACCGCTCGGACTCGATCCGCTTGGCGCGGCACCTCCGGATCCCAATGCAGGCGCGCCTTGACGACCACGGGGAGATCGAAGTTCGACACAGATTGAAGGTTCGCGATTTGCGTGTCCGGCGTCGACAGCCCAGCCGCGCGTGCGACGTCGGTCAGCTCCAACTTGTCGAAAGCGCGCCTGACCTGCTGATGTGGGACGTAGGGAACAATCGCGCCCAGACGGCGTCTGTTGGCAGAGAGCTGCAAGACCTCGGCGTCACCAACACCGAAGGCAAGCTCGTAACCGAAACGTCCAACGATCTCCTCGACGGCGGTGACGAAGTGGCCCGGGTTCTGGACGAGGGGTGGGACGTAGTGCCAGCGGCGGTTCCAACGAGACGTCGCGGCATACCCCAGGCGAGATGGGGAAGCGACGCCCGGCGTCCAGCCAGCTCGTCCCAGCTCGCGAACCGCAGCCAACGCCCCAGGGGAATCTCCGACGAGTAGAACTTTCACGGGCTTTCCTGGCGGGGTCAGTGCGGCAGGCTAACTCAGACCTCGGGAAAGCCGCAGTACGCGACGGCGACCTGTCAGTGGTCTTGACTCGGTGGCCCGATCAGACGTCTCGAAGATACCCCGCTTAGCTACGAGGTTACGTACCTCGACTGCCAACAGAACCCGACCACGAACGTAGGCGGCCAACATCACCACATCCTCCGAGTACCGTTTCCGAGGTCGCGGATAGCGTCCCGAACCCGAATGTCAGAGCCGCAGACGAGTGGGGCCAGGGCCGAAGGCCCGATGTCCGAGCGGGACCTAGGTCGCGCTTACTCGTTGTTCCGTCGATCGGCAGCCACCTTCCGCGCCGTGGCTATTCGCCCTAGACCTTTTTGGGCCCTCACGTTCCACGGCGACCTCTAGCCCTGTCCCGTGTCGTCGGGAGCGTCCTTGTTGAGCCAGGCGAGAATCTCAGCAGTGTGCTCGCCCAACGCCGGTGGTGCCATCCGCACAGCCGGCGGCGTATCGGACATTCGGATGGGCGATCGCGTCGATCGAAACATGTACGAAGCTGACGGGGTCTCGACAACAGCCTCCCTCCCGATCTCTGCCGCGAAGGCGAACGCATCAGAGACGGCATTCACCGGCCCGGCCGGTATGCCGGCACCGCGGAACATCGCTACCCATTCCGACGCTGGGCGAGTCGTGAGCGTCTTCTCAAGCTCCTCCTCCAAACGATCGATGTTGGCGACGCGGTTGGTGTTCGTTGCGAATCCAGGGTCGGCAGAAAGATCGGGGCGGTCAATGAGGGCACAAGCCATCTGCCACTGTCGGTCGGATCCGACGGCAAGTACGAAGTCACGGTCCGAGGCCCGGTACGTTTGGTACGGGGCGATCGACGGATGACGGTTCCCGTGCAGGCCACCGTCGACACCAGCATTCAGGAACCCTGAACCAACATTGAGCAACGCCGCGAGCGCGGTATCGATCAGGGCGACCTCGATGTGCTGGCCCTCGCCCGTGGTAGAAGCGTGGTGGAGTGCCGCCAGTATGCCGGTGGCGGCGTACAGCCCGGTGATCTTGTCGATCAGCGCAACGCCTGCTTTGCTCGGCGGCCCGCCAGTGGGGCCAGTAATGCTCATCATCCCACCCATCGCTTGCGCCAGAAGGTCGTATCCGGGGAGGGAGGCACCGGATTCGTCGGAGCCGAAACCTGAGATCGAGCAGTAGACCAGCGTAGGGTTGCGGGCTGAAACGTCACCGTAGCTCAGACCCCACCGAGCCATCGTGCCGGGGCGAAAGTTCTCGACGAGCACGTCTGCGGTTCGAGCCAGGCGCATTGCCGTCTCGGCGTCGTCCGGGTCGTCTAGCTCCAGTGCGATGCTGCGCTTGTTGCGGTTGAGACCCTGGTAGTAGGTGCTGGTGCCCGCGCTCCATGGTGGGCCCCACCGGCGCGTCTCGTCGCCGATACGCGGTCGCTCTACCTTGATCACGTTCGCTCCAAGATCGCCGAGGATCATCGTCGCCAGCGGTCCGGCCAGAATGCGGGAGAAGTCGGCAACGACGACGCCGTCTAGCGGACGCTCGGCGCTAGTTGACACAGGACCTCCTCGTGGGCATAGGCTCCTCTCGCCCAGTTGGCTGCCAAGTATGCACCAACGTGGCCCACATCCGCTCGTTACCCTTCCGCGGACAGGTCGCCACAGGGCATTGTCAAGAGGAAGCGAGCGTTGGTGCGAATCTCGAATCTTGGGAGGGTGGGAGTCTGGAGCGGTCGCCTCAAGCGGGTGCCGACTCAAGAAGCTCTCGCGGATGCAACCCACTACGAACGCCTCGGTTACGGAGCATTGTGGATTCCGGAGTCGCCGGCCGGCAAAGACGTGCTGACCTTCGCCGCAGTCCTGCTCGGGGGTACCGTTCGGATTCCCATCGCTACCGGCATCGCCATCATCTGGGCTCGCGATCCGGTGGCCATGATGAACGCGTCCCGAACGCTGGAGGATGCTCATGCCGGCCGATTCATCCTTGGTCTGGGGATCAGCCATCGCAGCACGGCCGAGATGAGGGGCCACAGCTATCAGCGGCCACTCGCCTCGATGCGCAACTACCTGGAAGAAATGGATGCGGCCCCCTATGACGGGGAGGTCATGGCTCCGGCTCCGCCGCGAGTCCTTGGCGCCCTGGGCCCCCGTATGGTCAAGCTGGCAGCTGATCTCACCGACGGCATTCTTCCGTTCCTCTCCACACCGACACACACATATCGATCTCGCCAGGCTCTGGCCGGTGACCAGTTGCTAGCCGTGGAGCAGGCAATCGTGTTGGGCCGCGATATGACCGAGGCCAGAGCTGTCGCCCGGGCGAACCTGAGTCGTTTCCTGGGCTGGGTGAGTTATCGGAGACACATCGAACGGATGGGTTTCAGCGAGGAGGATCTCGACGCCGGCGGCAGTAATCGGTTGGTGGATGCGCTGTACGCCATCGGTGACGAGACGGCCATTGCCCGGAGGCTCGAGCAGCACTTCGATGCTGGAGCGGACCATGTATGCATTCAGGTCGTGCCCAGCGACGAAACGACGGAGCGGGAGTCGCTTCAGGCGCTCGCGCCGGCGGTGCTGTGAGGCTCAACCCAAATCCATAGCGTTGGCGGCGACGTATCCCAGTCCCAAAGCGCTGAGCAGCCCATTTCCAGACATGTACCCGGCTGCGCCATGTCCCGAGATACCTGCTGCGGCTCCGCCGGCTGCGAAGAGGTGGGGGATGGGTGCGCCGTTGCGCAACACGCGTGCCGAAGCGTCGATGCGGAGACCTCCCTGGGTGTGGAAGAGCGCTCCCGTGGTCTTGACCGCTGCATATGGAGGTGCGAGGACGCGGGGCCACAGCGTCCTCCCGAACGAGTCAACCGTAAGGCCGCGAGCACAGTTCGCCGCTTGCTCGAGCGTGGTCCCGAGTGTTGTGGGGTGGGCCCCGATCAGTTGTGCGAGGTCATCGACCGAATCCACCCATCGCACGCCATCCATTGCGAGCAAGTCCTGATAGTCAGCGAAGGGGACCGCCTTGTTGTGGATCGTTTCGTCGAACACGACCCACGCCACGCCACCGGGCTGTTCGAGGACCGGTACGGCGTACTCGGAGTATCCAGTGGACTCGTTGCCGAAACGCTCGCCGTTTGTGTTGACGACGATGGCGCCGTTCATCACCGTGGTCCACGTCAATAGAACACCATGGGGTGTCGCCACCGACCCGTGGCCCTGATACGCGTCGAGGAATGCTGTGTCGGCGCCCAACTTCTCGCCTATCGCCAGGGCATCTCCGGTGCTGCCATCGCCCCCGAAGTAGAGGCCATCCTGGATCTCTGGTATGTGTTTGCGCACGAGGTCCTGGTTTGCTCCGAACCCGTTGGTGGCCAGGACCACCGCTCGACACGTAATCATCTCAGGCTCGTGGTCGGGTGTAGTAGCGGTGACGCGGAGCCCGTCATCGATTTCCGAGACAGCCGTGAGGCGCAACGGATTGGCGAGGATGATTCCGTCCCGGCTGGCTGCTGCCTCGAGGAGATGGCGATGAAGCGTTCTTCCGGAACGGTCGGCAACCGTGTGATGTCGGATACGGGTATGGCCGGGGAACCTCACGTCTGCCAGTTCGAGCGGAACACCGCAGTGATCGGCCATCCAGTGGACGAGTTCGACCGAGACGTCGGCCAGCGCGCGAGCAACGTCTTGGGCGGCAGTGCCTTTGGTCTTGGCCATGGTGTCGGCGTAGAGCAGGTCCGCGGAGTCTTCGATGCCCGCTACCTGCTGCCATCTGCTTCCACCGGCCGGGATCATGGCGGTGCTCATCGAAGTGTTGCTTCCGGCCCGAAACGTCTCTTTGGCTTCAAGGAGCGCGACGCGGGCACTCCGGTCGGCTGCCGCAATGGCGGCAGCGAGGCCCGCAGCCCCCGCGCCGGCGACAACTACGTCCGTCTCGAAATCGGGCATGGCCTCATCGTATCGGGTAGGTTGCCGCCATGACTGGCGAACCCCGCCGAGTGCTGGTGCTCGTTCCGTTTCCTATGACTTCGGATCAGATTGCGCTTCGAGCCGCTCAGGCAACAGAGGCTGGTCTTCCGCCGGGCATCGAGCTCGACTACCGGTCCGTTAGGGCGGCACCATCGGGGTACGTGTCCCAGCACGACTACGTGCTGGCGGACGTCTCGATCCTGGAGGCAGGGCTCAATGCCCAGGACGACGGTTACGACGCAGTGTGCGTCGACACCGTGAGTGACTCGGGAACTGCGGCGCTTCGTTCAATGCTCGACATCCCCGTTGTCGCAGCGGGCAAGAGTATGTACGCCGTGGCTCTCATGCTTGGACGGACGTTCGGGATCCTTTCCATGTGGACGCGATGGTTCGGCCTTTACGAACGTTCCTTGCGCGAAGTCGGCTTGGGGGCGCAGTGTGCCGGGATGAGGGCGATAGATGTCCATCCCGACAACCGCAACCTTCTCGGCGGCAAGGAGGATGAGGTCTTGCCCCGCTTGCTCGAGGCGGGCATCGAGCTGATCGAAGAGGACGGCGCCGACGTCATCTGTCTCGGATCCACCACGATGCACGAAGCCCACGGATACCTGCAGGAAAGGCTCCCGGTTCCTGTGATCAACCCCGGACCGCTGTCGTACCTCGTCGCCGAGGCCCTTACCGCGCTCGACCTCACCCACAGCCGCGCGAGCTACCCGCGGCCGCTCGTTTCGAAAGAGAGCATGCTCGTAGAGATGCTCGGCGCTGCCGTGCGAGCTGAAGCGGAACAGGATCGCCCATCGTGAAGCGCGTCCTGGTGCTCGTGCCATTCCCGCTCGATGACGAAGGGATCGCCAATCGAAGCGCCCAGACGGCAGAAGTGCTCCTGAGACCGGATGTGAGCTTCGAGTTTCAGGCGGTGCGGGCAGGGCCGACCAGTTTCGTCAGCCCGCACGACTGGATATTGCTCGCATTGGGAATCTTCGAAGCCGGTCTGAACGCCGAAGAGGACGGCTTTGACGCGGTCGTGATCGATACGGTGAGTGATTCGGGCGTCGACGAACTCCGCTCGATGCTCGATATCCCGGTTGTTGGGCCGGGCCGGGCGTCGTTGCTCTTTGCGCTCACCCTCGGCAGTCGCTTCGGCATCCTCGCACAATGGGAGCCAGCGCTGGCGAGGTACCGCAAGGTGATCCCGGAGTGGGGATTGACCGACCACTGCGCCGCGGTGGGGCACTTTGGCACACCACCTGACTTCGCCGCCTTGATCGCAGGGAAGGAAGAAGAGATCCTTCCGAGGATGGAAGAGGCATGTTGGCGGCTGATTGGAGCTGGGTCTGACGTCATCGTTCTCGGATCGACCACGATGCATCAGGCACACGGGTACCTCGCGGAGGTGCTTCCGGTTCCGGTGATCAACCCCGGTCCTGTGTCCTACAAGCTGGTCGAAGCCATGATGTCGCTTGGTCTTGCTCAGAGTCGGCGGGCCCATCCGCGCCCACTCAGCCCGAAACCGGCCATGATTCGCACAATGCTGGAGGCTGCGGCAGCTCACGAAATCGGCCACGGCTGAAGCTGCCGCTGTCGCGCTCCCGACGGTACGCTGCCGCCGTGACCCGCAACGCTGCCATCGAACTTGTCTCGAGCTACCTGAGACTCGTCGAGCAGCGCGCGCTCGACAAGGCAACGATCCTCCTCGCGCCCGGAGTGGTCATTGTCTTCCCGGGAGGTGGGCGATTCGAGAGGCTGCAAGATCAGGTTGCGGCGTCGCAGATGCGATTCCGGCGCGTCCAGAAGGCGTTCGAAGACTTCGACGTGCTCGACGCCGGCGACAGCACGATCGTGTACGTCAGGGGGACATTGGAGGGCGAAGACCTCAGCGGTTTGCCCTTTGACGGAGTGAGGTTCGTGGACCGGTTTGAGATTCACTCGGGCTTGATCACCCGTCACGAAGTCTGGAACGATATCGCGGAGTCGTTGCCGATCCGTGCAGCGAAGCGACCCCCGGATTGAGCTTGATGTCCGAGACGCGACGACATAGTCGAGACCAACCCGGCGCATGGCTACCGAGGAGGATGCATGGCCGACCAAGACCAATCAGCGAGAGAATGGGCCGTCGTAGTAGGCGCCGGGGGAGCGATCGGCAGCCGGATCGTCGAACGGTTGTCTGGAGCCGGACTCGGGGTCGTCCTCGTCGGTCGCTCCGAGCAGCCGCTGCGCCAGGCAGCTGAGACGATGCCTGACATGGTCATCTGCACGGCGGACATCGCGGGCGACGACTCCATTGCTGCTATTCGGGACTCGCTCGCTGGTCCGGTGCGGATGGCGGTCAACGCAGCCGCGGCGCCGATGGGCGGTGCCGTCCTGGATGTAACACCTGGCGCCCTCGTCGCGGCGTTTGAGGTGAAGGTCAACGGCACCCTCCGACTGGTGCGAGCGGTCGAGCGCCGTCTCGAGCCGGACTCACGGGTGGTGGTGCTTGGAGGCAACCTGGCGTATGACCCGATTCCCGAAGCGGCAACTGCCGGCGTAGCAAATGCGGCGTTGGCGAACCTCGTGCGTCAACTCAGCAGGGCGCTCGGCCCTACCGGGGTCACCTGCCACGTCGTTGCGCCCGGGCCTGTCTGGACCGAACGACTTCAGATGTTGCTGCGCGACGCGGCGGCGTCGCGTGGGGTCCCGGAGGAGGAAGTCGTCGAAGACCTCAGGTCGCGCTCGCCGCTACGCAATCTCGTCGAGGTCGACGATGTGGCCTGGGCCGTCGAGATGTTGCTCGCCCCACAGGCCCGGGCGTTGGCCGGGGGGACATTGCTGCTCGACGCCGGGCAGCGCACGGCAATTCCCTGATGGTCGTCCATCCCCCGCAGCTCTACGGCAGTGTCAAGGTTTGGGTGTTTGCGGGCACCGACTGGAGGTGATCACTACGCTGGTTCTATCTGAGGGCGAACAGGTGACAAGGCTGTCGTCGCCCATGGCATCCGATCGCTACGGCGAACGGCATCTGGAGGGAGAACCGATGACGAAGACCAGCTGGAGGCTTGCCGCGTTTCTGCTCGCGTTTGCGCTCGTCGCCGCCGCTTGCGGAGATGATGACGACGCTGCAACCACCACCACCGGCGGTGATGCAGCCGCCACCACAACCACAGCGACCGCGGCGCCACCGGAGTCGGTGTCTGGTTTGGTTGAGGATGGGAAGTTGATTGTGGTGACGACGGGGAACTTCCCGCCGTTTACGTTGATCAATGTGGACACGGGCGAGAACGAGGGTTACTCGATCGACTTGGCTCGTGAGGTGGCGACTCGATTGGGCCTGGAGTTGGAGTTGCCGACGGTTGACTTTGTGGCTGAGTTGGAGGGCCTGGCTTCGGGTTTGTATGACATTGCCGATTCGGGGATTTGGCCGAATGAGGCTCGTCAGGAGGCGGGTTTTGTGTTCTCTCGTCCGATGACGTCGACTGGGATTATTGCCCAGGTGCGGGCTGAGGATGAGGGTTCGGCTGGGTTCGCCAATGTGACGGGTCTCACGATTGGCGGGATCCAGGGGTCCAGCCAGGAGAAGTTCGTGCTCGATGGTGAGGCGGAGTTGGGGTACGCGGAGTATCTCGGGTTTGCTGGTGCTGCTGAGGCGTTGACCGGTTTGCGACAGGGTCGGGTTGACTTGTTGGTCCAGGACTCTTTGGTGGCCGGTTTTGTGGCGGTCCAGAACGATGACCTGGCGGTAGCGGGTCCGACGGTTTTGGCGCATCCGTTGTCGTTCACATACCAGAACGGGAACGAAGCCAAGCGTGACGCTATCGACGTCGCCATCAACGCGATGCTGGCCGACGGAACCATCGCAACCATCCAGCAGAAGTGGTTCGGGCGCTGTATCCCGGTCCCAGACGACATCAACCAGGTCGAGCCATACACCACCCTCCCCGGCGGCGAGTGCGGAACCACGAGTGGTGACGTCAGCGCCGGTCCCGCCGACGTGCCTGGTTTGGTTGAGGATGGGAAGTTGATTGTGGTGACGACGGGGAACTTCCCGCCGTTTACGTTGATCAATGTGGACACGGGCGAGAACGAGGGTTACTCGATCGACTTGGCTCGTGAGGTGGCGACTC
>CAYNHF010000031.1:0-2006 GCA_964397045.1 uncultured Acidimicrobiaceae bacterium
TCTCACCGGCATCCTCGGAGCGAAACAAGTGTCCCTGAAGTCCAAATACGAGGACCGCGTCCCCGTCCAGGGGAAGGGTGGCAAAGAACGATCCCTCGTAGGGCGAAGGCAGCTCCGTCCAGGTCTCGCCCCCGTCGTCGGAGCGATAGATCATCCCCGCTTCGGCCGCCATGTAGAGGCGCCCATCGGCCGATCTCGCGATGTGATTCAGGTGAAAGTCCCACTCGCTGATCGGCTCGAGGCTCCAGGTCTCGCCGCCATCCGAGGTCCGGTAGAAGCTGCCGTAGGCGCCGATGGCGAAACCGTTGTCGGCGTCCGAGAACCAGACATCGAGCAGCGGGTTCTCCTCCTCGGGTGCCCAGTTGACGAGCTTCCAGGTCGTACCGCCATCCGAGGTGCGCAGAATCGCCGAGTCGTGGCCCACCGCCCAGCCGAGATCGCGATCGTGGAAATAGACGCCGGTCAGGGCTCCCCGGCTCGGCACTTCGCTTTGCTGCCACGAGTTGCCGTTGTCGGTGGAGGTCAGGATGTGGCCACGACCGCCAACGACGACGAAGTTGCCATCTGCTGCGGAGGCATCGAGCAGCAGGGACCTACCCGCCAGCGGTGCCCGGGCTGCCGGGTTGGGCAGAATCTCCTCCTGGGCCGAAGCCGCCGCGGTGGCGAACCCTGAAGCAAGCAGGGCGATGGCGAGGTAATGCCAGAGGCCAGTAGCGGCAGGCGAGACAGTCTGCGCCTGCGTGCAACTCATTGGATTCCATGCCATCTGCGGTTCTCCCATCTATGAAGCAGGGCGACGGTGCGGGCCGCACCGGGCCCACACTGTCGCCCCGAGGGTCTAGCGCTAACGCACACCCGCACGCCTTAGTGCCGCCGGCGTGTAGTCCTCCCTGGTGCGGTTGATGCCGAATACGTACATCGGATTCTCGTTGTCCATGCCGATGGCCAGGTATCGGCCTGCCTGCAGGTCGATGTGGACCTCGAGCGTGGTCCACAGCGTCAGCCGGTCGTAGTAGTTGATGACGTGCCCCTCGGAGACCCGCCACAGCTGGTCCCGATTGTCGTACTGGTCCATGGCCACGATCTGCCAACTGTCCTCGTCCACGTAGAAGGTGCGTCGCTTGTAGATGTGCCGTGCACCCTCCCGGAGCGTGGCGTCCACCACCCAGACTCGATGCAGCTCGTACCGTGCCAGATCAGGATTGGTGTGCAGCGGCGTGAGGATCTCCTTGACCTTCACCTTGTCGCTGTGCAGCTTGTAGGAGTTGTACGGCACGTACATCTCCTTCTTGCCCACTAGCTCCCAGTTGTAGCGGTCGACCGCACCGTTGAACATGTCGAACTGATCCGACGTGCGCATGCTGTCGGAGGCGGTCCCTGGGTTGTCGTAGGCGACGTTCGGGGCACGACGGACCCGGCGCTGGCCCGGGTTGTAGAGCCAGGCGCTGCGGTGCTCCTTGACCTGGTTCAGGGTCTCGTGGACCAGAAGGATGCCGCCGGCGAGCCTTGCCGGCGCGGTGACCCTCTGCTTGAAGAGGAGGATCTTGTTGTCGAGATCCGCCTCGGTCATGCCCTCGATGCTGTAGATCAAGAAGAACTCATCGTTAAACTGCACCAGCGTGTACTTACCACCGCGGGTCGGAGCCGCCTGGGCAATGGTCCGCGAGGCGATTTCGCCCCGGTACCTGAGCAGGTGGTTCCAGATCACCTCCACGCCCTCCTTCGGGATCGGAAAGGGGATCCCGTTGATCGCTCCGGTCACCCCGTGGCCGTTTTCAATCAGCGTGGCGGTACCGGCGACCTCCTTGGTCATGTCGTAAATCCGCTGCGGGAAGGAAGCGCTGCGGTGCGTCGGGTAGACGTTCATCTTGAAGCTCGGGTAGGTCTCGAGCAGAGCCTTGTACCCGGCTGTGAGTTTGTCCGCGTGCTCCGCCATGTTATCGGCGGTGATCGTGAACAACACCGCATCATCAGCGAACGGGTCGGGGTGGTGCATTCCGACCTCA
>CAYNHF010000032.1:0-74406 GCA_964397045.1 uncultured Acidimicrobiaceae bacterium
ACCAATGGATCCTTCCTCGCCTTCGTCGCCGCCAAGATCCTGCTCGACGGTGAGGCGGCCACCCTCGAGTGGCTCGAAGGAATGAAAGCCAATTCGGCGCCCACCTACCCAAAGAACTCGGTGATCGTCGCCGCCGTCGACAACGGCGAGGTAGCGACCGGTCTCGTCAACCACTACTACCTGTACCGCCGCATTGCAGAGGAGGGTGAGGCGAACGTGGTGGCAGCGAACTATTCCCTTCCGGGTGGGGGAGCAGGTTCGCTCGTGATGCCGGCAGGTGTCGGAATCCTGGCGTCTTCTGCCAACCCGGACGCAGCCCTGGAATTCATCTCGTTCCTGCTCACCACCCGAGCCCAGGAGTACTTCGCCACCGAGACCTTCGAGTATCCGATCATCGACGGTGTGGCAGCCAGCCCCGGTCTGGCTCCGCTGAGCAGCCTCAATCCGCCCGCCATCAACCTCAGCGAACTTGCCACGATGCTCGACCGTGCCACGGACCTGGTGGCAGAGGCCGGACTGCTGTGACCGTTCCGGTCCTCGAAGACGCCGGGGACCGGCAAACCACCGAAGCGCGACCCGCGCCATCATCTCGCGCCGCTCGAGCCCCAGCATGGTTGTGGATCGCTGCGTTGTTGGTGCTCGTGCCCGTGGCGGTGCCGCTGGCGTTCCTCTTGGCGGACGTCATCGGCGCTACAGAGGCAGCCCGCGAAGTCTTGTTCGACCTCCGCACGCTCGAACTGCTGATCCGTTCTGTGGTCTTCACCACCGCGGTCACCGTCAGCGCGGTGACCATCGGCGTGGCCGCGGCGTGGCTCACCGTGCGGGTGGAGCTGCGAGCGGGGGCGGTGTGGACGGTGCTGATCGCGCTCCCCCTGGTGATTCCCTCCTACGTGATTGCCCTCACCATCATCTCCTTCAATGGTCCGCGCGGGCTCTTTGCCGATCTCACCGGCACGCCCCTACCCACGGTTTCTGGCTTCTGGGGAGCCTGGCTGGCGTTGACGCTGTCGACCTACCCCTACGTCTTCATCATCGCCCGCGCCACGCTGCGCCGCATCGACCCCGGTCTGGAGGAAGCAGCTCGAGGCCTGGGCGCTTCGGGCTGGCGAACCTGGCGGACGATCACGCTTCCCCAGCTGCGGCCCGCCATCGGCGCCGGAGGGCTGCTGGTGGCCCTCTACACCCTGTCCGACTTTGGCGCCGTGTCATTGATGCGCTTCGACACCTTCACCCGGGTGATCTACGCCCAGTACCAGGGGCGGATCGACCGCACCCCGGCCGCAGTGCTCTCGGTGGTGTTGATCCTCCTGGTGCTGGTGATCCTCTACTTCGAGGGACGAAGTCGCGGCCGCGGCGTCTACTTCACCCGGCACCCCAGCCGGGACCCAGATCTTGTGGCGCCCACAAAGGCCCAATCGGTCATCGTCTACGGGTTTCTGGGGGGGCTCGTGGTCGCAGGGCTGATCCTGCCCGTCTTCGTATTGGTGGCATGGCTGGCGCGCGGCCTGTCCCGCGGCACAGGCCTGGACGTCCCGTGGGGGGCCGTTGCCGGGTCGCTGTCCGGCTCGACGGCTGCCGCGTTGCTCGCGATGCTGGCCGCGCTCCCGGTCATCATCCTCACCGTGCGCTACCGCAGCCGAATGTCTGCGTGGCTCGATCGCAGCGTCTACGTGGTGTTCTCGCTCCCCCACATCACCGTGGCCCTCGCCATCGTCTTCTTCGGCGCCACCTACCTCGGCCCGCTCTATCAGAGCTTCGCGATTCTGGTGATCGTCTACGCAGTGCTGTTCCTGGCCCAGGCCACCGGCCCGGGAGGCACGGCGCTGTTGCAGGTGAACCCTCACCTCGAGGAAGCCTCCCGTGGTCTCGGCAAGAGCACCGAGGCCACCATCCGGCACATCACCCTGCCGCTGATGTGGCGAGGGCTGCTCGCCGGGGGGCTCCTGGTGTGGCTCACCACTATGAAGGAGCTGCCGGCGACCTTGCTGTTGCGCCCCACCGGCTTCACCACCCTGGCCGTGCGCATCTGGTCGTCCGCAAACGAGCTGCTGTACGCTCGGGCCGCCGTGTCAGCCCTCATCCTGCTCATCGTCTCGGCCCTGCCGATGTACCTGGTCGTGACCCGACTCCAGGAGCAGGCGAGATGACCTCGCAGCTCGCTCCCACGTCCGCCATCCACTGCCACCGGCTCACCAAACATTTCGGCGACGTGATTGCGCTCGACGGTTTCGAGCTGGAAATCGGCCGCGGCCAGATCCTCAGCCTGCTGGGCCCATCCGGCTGCGGCAAGACGACTGCGCTCCGCGTGATCGCCGGATTCGACAGTCCCGAGTCCGGCACCGTCACCATCGGAGACGCCACGGTGGTCGGCGAGGGGGTCATGCTCGCCCCGGACAAGCGGCGGGTCGGCATGGTGTTCCAGGATTTCGCACTGTTTCCGCATATGACCGTGGCCGTCAACATCGCCTACGGGCTGAGCGGACCCGGCCAGCCCCAGCGGGTTGCGGACGTCATCGACATGGTCGGACTCACCGGCATGGATGACCGCATGCCCCACGAACTCTCCGGCGGCGAGCAGCAGCGGGTGGCACTGGCACGAGCTCTGGCTCCCGGCCCCGCCGTCATCCTCCTCGACGAGCCCTTCTCCAACCTCGACGCAACGCTGCGCGACCACATGCGGCGTGAAGTCCGCACCATCCTGAAGGATGCGGGAGCTACCGCGGTCTTCGTCACCCACGACCGCGAAGAGGCGCTGGCGATGGCAGACCTGGTGGCTGTGATGCGTGAAGGCAAGGTGGTGCAAGTAGGCACCCCTCAGATGCTCTACCGCAGTCCCGAAGATCCCTGGGTGGCCGCCTTCATCGGCGAGAGCGGTTTTGTGAGCGGGGTGGCGGAGGTGGGCCAGGTGGAGACCTCGCTCGGAACCTTCCCCCAGTTCGGATCGCTGCGGGGTCCGGTGCAGGTGCTTATCCGTCCCGAGTGGGTCCACCTCTCCAAGGTGCCCACTGCCGTCGCCACGGTGCTGGAAGCGGAGTTCTACGGACACGACCAGCTCGTGACCGTGGTGTTCCCGGATGGGCTCCATCTCCAGGCCAGGGTCGGCCCCAGCCCTTTGTTCGCACCAGATGACAAGGTCGACGTCGCCATCGACGAGGTGGTCGTGTTCCCCCACGACGCGCCCGGCCCCGCGGTCGAGGACATCTGAGCCCATCCCGCCCGTGCGGCCCCGGCTTCGACCGGACCCGCCAAAAAGAGAGCAGGGTCGGCCCGCTGACTAATCTCGCGTCATGCCGCCGCTGACCAGCAACCTCGACACCACCTCCGAGGACAGCACCACGAACCGTACGTCGATGCTCGACAAGATCGCGGCAGTCGAGATGCTGCAGGCTGAAGCCCTCGCGGGTGGCGGCCCGAAGTACGTCGATCGCCATCGGGACCGTGGCAAGTTGCTGGTCCGGGAACGCCTCGAACTCCTCCTCGACCGTGACGCGCCGTTTCTCGAGCTTTCCATGCTGGCCGCGGCAGAGACCGAATTCCACACCGGCGCGTCCGGAGTCCACGGCATCGGCGTCGTCAGCGGCGTGGAGTGTGTCATCACGGGGCACGACCCGACGGTGCGGGGCGGCTCTTCCAACCCGTACACCCTCGGCAAGTCGCTGCGAGCCCAGGACCTGGCGAGAGAGAATCGGCTGCCGCTGATCAACCTGGTGGAGTCCGGAGGAGCCGACCTGCCCAACCAGCACCAGGTGTTCGTCCCTGGAGGGAAGTGGTTCCGCAACCTGACGCAGCTCTCCAAACTGCGGATTCCGACGATCGCGCTGGTTTTCGGCAACTCCACCGCGGGCGGGGCGTACGTGCCGGGCATGGCCGACTACGCGGTCATGGTGAAGGACCGCGCCAAAGTGTTCCTCGGCGGACCCCCTTTGGTGAAGATGGCAACGGGCGAGGAATCAACAGACGAGGAGCTCGGTGGCGCCGAGATGCACAGTCGAGTCTCCGGCTTGTCGGACTACCTCGCCGTCGATGAGTACGACGCAATCCGCATCGGCCGCCAGATCGTACGCCACCTCAACTGGCACAAGCTCGGCTACGGACCCACCGAACCCCCCCTCGATCCGCGATACGACCCCGCAGACATCCTTTCTGTGATTCCCCAGGATCTCAAGAAGGCAATGGACATGCGAGAGGTCCTCGCCCGGGTAGTCGACGACTCCATGTTCGACGAGTACAAACGCGAATACGGTCGTTCGCTCATCACCGGTTGGGGATCGATCCACGGCTACCAGGTGGGCATTCTGGCCAACCAGCAGGGTGTGCTCTTCTCGGAGGAAGCCAACAAAGCCACCGAGTTCATCCAGCTCTGCAACGTCTACAACCAGCCACTGGTGTTCTTCCACAATGTGACCGGCTACATGGTGGGTGCCGAATACGAACAGGGCGGGATCATCAAGGACGGGGCCAAGATGGTCAACGCCATCGCCAACTCCACCGTCCCCCACATCGGGATCATCGCCGGCGCCTCCTACGGTGCAGGCAACTACGGGATGTCCGGCCAGGCGTTCAGCCCCCGCTTCCTGTTCATGTGGCCCTCCGCCAAGGTTTCGGTGATGGGGGCAGAGCAGCTCGCAGGCGTCATGTCGATCGTCAATCGCGCCGCCGCAGACGCCAGGGGCAAACCGCTCGACGCCGCACAGGACGAGGCGATCCGGCGCGGGATCGAAGACCAGATCCACGCCGAAGAACAAGCGGTCTTCATGACCGCACGCAATCGAGACGACGGAATCATCGACCCGCGAGACACCCGTACCGTGCTCGGCATCAGCCTGTCTGCGGTGCACTCCAACGAGGTTGCCGGGACCACCGAGTGGGGCGTCTTCCGGATGTGATCGGCATGACCCCATGACCCCGCACAAAATCCTCATCGCCAACCGAGGCGAGATCGCCATTCGCGTCATGGCGACCTGCCGCATGATGGGTATCGCCACGGTGGCCGTATTCAGCGACGCAGACGAACACGCGCTCCACGCCACGACTGCAGACGAAGCGGTCCACCTCCCAGGCGAAACCGCCGTGGACACCTACCTGCGCGGCGACCTCATCATTGCCGCCGCGGAGCGGACCGGGGCCACAGCCATCCACCCCGGCTACGGCTTCCTCGCGGAGAACGCCGAATTCGCGGCAGCCGTCGCCGCAGCCGGACTCACCTTCATCGGGCCTCCTCCAGACGCGATCAAGGCAATGGGCTCCAAGCTCGAGGCCAAGCGATTGATGGAAGAGGCAGGAGTGCCGACGTTGCGCAGCCTCGATGCCT
This sequence comes from uncultured Acidimicrobiaceae bacterium, assembly GCA_964397045.1. GTDB lineage: Bacteria > Actinomycetota > Acidimicrobiia > Spongiisociales > UBA5794 > CAYNHF01. The sequence continues at coordinate 5,312 of CAYNHF010000032.1, forward strand.
CCGATCTCGCGACGGACGAACTCGGTGCGGCAGGAGAAGACGTCGGATACCCACTCCTGGTGAAAGCGGTCTCCGGGGGTGGCGGCAAGGGAATGCGGATCGTATCCGGCCCTGCGGACCTTGCCGAGGCCGTAACCGGAGCACGCCGCCAGAGCGAGGCGGCCTTTGGCGATGGCAGCGTGTTTCTCGAGCGCTACCTCCCGGCAGCTCGCCACATCGAAATCCAGATCCTGGCCGACTCCTCGGGCGACACGATTTCTCTCTTCGAACGGGAGTGCTCCATCCAGCGCCGTTATCAGAAGATCATCGAGGAGGCGCCTTCACCCGCGGTCGACGAGGCGCTCCGAAGCCGGATGGGCGAGGCAGCCGTGGCCGCGGCTCGCGCGGTTGGCTATGTGGGTGCCGGCACGGTCGAGTTCCTGCTTTCCGGGGACGAGTTCTCGTTCCTCGAGATGAACACCAGGCTGCAGGTGGAGCATCCGGTGACGGAAGCCATCACCGGACTCGACCTGGTCCGCGAACAGATCCATATCGCCTCTCGCGAACCACTGTCGCCACAGGTGCGCACCGCGACCATCACCGGCCACGCCATCGAGGCTCGGCTCTACGCAGAGGACCCCGCTCGCGATTTCCTGCCGGTTACCGGCGTGCTGGAGCGGTTCCGCGTCGATCACTACGTGCGGGTGGACACCGGGGTTGCAGACGGCAGCCGGGTCTCGGTGTTCTACGACCCGCTGCTGGCCAAAGTCATCGCGCACGGGGCCACCCGGGATGACGCCGCAACCGCCCTCTCCACGGCTCTGGCGGACGCCGAGATCTACGGGCTGGTGACGAACCGGGAGCTGTTGGTCCGGGTTCTCGACAGTACCGAGTTCCGTTCTGGCGCAACCGACACCACGTTGTTGGACCGGATGGACCTCGCCGCCCTTGCCGCACCACTGATCGGAGACCATCGCCTCCATGCTGTGGCAGCGACCCTTGCCGGGCAGGCGGGCCGCCGCAGCGCAGCTCGGTCCCTGCAAACGATACCCTCCGGCTGGCGGAACGCACCGAGCCAGTTCCAGCTCCAGGAGTGGGCGGCACCCGGCGTTTCCCTCACCATCGGCTACCGGTTCACCCGCGATGGCCTGCTGGTCGAGATCGACGGCTCGCCGATGGACGCCGCCCTTCACGCCTGCACACCCGACCTCGTCGACCTGAGCCTCGACGGCATCCGCCGCTCCTATCGGGTGCATCGGGTGCGGCGTCACGTGTGGGTGAGCAGCCCGCTGGGTCACACGGCTTTCGTGCAGATCAGCCGATTCCGCGACCCGGAGGTCACCGCGGTCCCGGGTTCGCTACGGGCTCCAATGCCGGGCAAGGTGGTGGCACTGACGGCCGAAGTCGGGTCGAACGTGGCACCGGGCGATCCCGTAGTGGTGATCGAGGCGATGAAGATGGAGCACACGGTCCGGGCTCCGGCCGCAGGGGTCGTCACCGCGATCGAAGTGATCATCGGAGACCAGGTCGAGGCAGACCAGGAGCTCGCCGTCGTTTCGGCCGCACCGAATTGATCTACTCGTCTTCTGCGGGAATCTCGTCGGCAACACTCTCAGACCCGGGAAGCGCCGCGGCTTCTGTGGTGGTGCTCGCGGTCCCGCCTGGTGAAGGCGGCAGGGGCGGCTCCCAGCCCTGCAAGGGGTCGGCTTCGGCGTCCGACACCATCATCGACTGCGGCAGGAGGGGCTCCGGCGCCGGGGCTCGTTTCCGCTCCTCCCAAGCAGCAAGGGCCCAGCCCCCGGTCCCCCAGGTGAGTGCAGCCAGGTAGAGAGCCACCCCCACCAGCGGGATGACCTCGATCCCCAGGCGCCACACGAGGGCACCGAGCACGAAGGCGCCGAACAGACCACCGCGACCCCCGAGCACGCGGTTCCCGAACGCGGTGACCGCAGGGACGGGGCTCATCAGCAGCCCCAACACGTAGAGCACTATCAGCAGGATCGCCACCGGGACCCCGACAATGGTGGCTACCAGGAGGACGATCACGATCGGCACGAGGAACAACACACCAACCCCCACGAGCAGCGTGCGCCAGGGTCTGGTGCGCACCAGGCCTGCGGCCCTGGCACCGGTGTGCCGGAAGAGCCACAGCAGGATGATGCCGGAAACCACGAAGGCCAGGATGCTCATGGCCCGTGCGATCGTCAGCCACAACTCCAGGACGAAAGTGCCTTCGGATGGCAGCCGGATGAGCTGTCCTGAGACGATTGCACCGTCCGCGATCGTGGCATCGCGCGTTGAGCGATAGATCAGGTCCCCGCCGATCTCGAAGTTGCCTTCGACGGTGAGGTTCTGCACAGTCACATCAACGTCGCCGCCGATGGTCCCGCCCAAAGTCCCCGAGATGAAACGGCCGCGTAGATCCCGGCCGATCTCGCCCTCCAGCTTGAACGAGCCGGCAACGACCAGCACATCTCGCTCGACCATGCCCGAGATGTTGGTGGACAGCGCGGTGACGGCGACGTCGTTGCCAACCGCGCCTTCGACCACCACGTCGCGCGCCGCACCCCGCAGCGATCCCTGTACCTCCCCCGTCACCAGCACCCGGCCCTGCGAGATCACAAACACGTCGCCGGTAACCGTCCCGGTGATCGTCAACGACCCTGTTGCAGCTACCAGGTCCCCGTCGAGGACGCCGTCGATCTGCGCCCGCTCCGTAGCCAGGTACAGATCCTCGTCCTGGGTCATGTCCTCGTTGAGGAGGTAGAGGCTGGTGTCGATGACATCGAATACCAGTGGCGCCGGCAGCAGCACGACGCCGAACACCGCGACTCCGAACATGAGGTGCTGCAGGCGTTTGGTCATTGCCCGGCGAGGCTAGCTGCGATGGCACGAGACGCAGCTGGTCGATCGGCACGGCCTATCGAAATGCTCACCGGGGCACCGCCAGCATGCTGGGGAATTGGGGCCCCGCGACTACAGCGGCAGGGCGTGGCGGGCCAGTTCGAGCAACGCCCACGGGTCGATCCCCAGGAACACAGTGGCTGCCACAGCAACCCAGATCACGATTCCCGAAGCGGTTCCCACCAGGATCCGGCCGCGAGCCGCACCGGGCACATCGGCAGGAACCGGGCTCTTGAAATACATCACGGCGATGGTCCGCAAATAGAAGTACAAACCGCCGACTGCAGTCACCAGCCCGACCACCACCAGCCAGGTGTAACCGGCCTCGATGGCTGCCGCAAACACGACGAACTTCGAGGCAAACCCTGCCGTCAGCGGGATCCCGGCCAGTGCCAGCATCAGCACACTCATCGCCAGCGCCAGCGAGGGCGATCGCTCGGACAGGCCTGCCAGCGATTCGATCTTGAAGGCGCCCGTTCGGTAGCCCCCGATCACCGCGATGATCGTGAACACACCCACCAATTCGACTGCATAGGTGACGACGTAGAACCACATCGCAGGTACGCCGCCTTCGCCGTTGACCAGGGCCGTCATGATGAAGCCGGCGTGAGCAACACCCGAATAGGCGAGCATGCGCTTCAGGTCATCCTGAGCGATCGCAAACCCGGTTCCGACGATCACGGAAAGCGCCGCAATCATGGCCAGCGCCGGAGCCCAGGCCTCGAACTGCACGTTGAGAGCACCCACCAGGATCCGCGCCAGTGCCGCGAACCCGGCGATCTTCACTCCGGCCGCCATGAGTGCTACTGCACCTCCGGCCGCGCCCTGATACACGTCTGGGGCCCACTGATGGAACGGAGCTGCCGAGACTTTGAACCCGAGACCGACGATGAGCAGCGCCATCGCCGCCATCAGCACCCCATCTTCAATGAGCACCACCGAACCGAAGAACGCTTCGATTCCTCCCGTCCCGTACAGCGACGTCGACCCCGTCGCAGCAAACATCAACGCGACCCCGTAGATGAAGATTGCTGAGGCAAAGGAGCCCAACAAGAAGTACTTCATCGCGGCCTCGTCCGAATTCCGCTCCTTGCGAGTGAAGCCGGCGATGACATACAGCGCGATCGATGCCGTCTCGAGCGCCATGAACAACAGGATTAGATTCGCCGAGTTCGTCATGAGGTGCATCCCTGCCACTGCGAGCAGGGCAAGGGCTACGAATTCAGCGCCCCGCCTGCCCAGGCCGTCCACCAGTTTCCAGCCTCCGGCCAGGGCGATGCCTGCCACCAGGAAGATGGCCACGCCGGCGAAAGCAGAGAAGTGATCGGTGACGATCATCGGCAATCGATCGATCTGCGGAACGTCGAGCCCGAAGCTCAGCTGCGGCCCTTCGCTGTCCACCCACCGCCACTGCCACACCGAGAACAACCACGCCAGCAGCAAGCTCAGCCCTGCGATCCAGGCCCATGCTCTGGAGCCTATGTCGCTGCCCACCGCCACCATCAACACCGCCACGGCACCGAGCAGCAAGGTGATTTCCGGGGCGATCGCGAGCAGGTCCATGTTCCCCATGGCTACTCCTCCGCCCCTTCGGCGACCTGTACGTCTGCGGCGCGCCCGTATTCGGGCACCTCGTAGGTTGTGGTCGCCTCGATGCGATCGAGGATCAGATCAACCGAAGGTTCGATCCGGTCCAGCGCCGGCTTGGGATAGACCCCGAGGAAGATGATGAGCACTGCCAGCGGAATGAGGATGGCCCGCTCCCGCCAGCTCAAGTCGAGCAGCTTCTCGTTCTCCGGGTTGGTGACGGGGCCGGTGAACATCCGCTGGTAGGCCCACAGCAGGTAGATCGCAGCCAGCACCACACCGAAGGCGGCCACGATCGCCCAACCGGGCAGCGTGAGATAGCTGCCGAGGAGTACCTCGAATTCCCCGATGAAGCCGTTCAGGCCTGGCAGACCGATCGACGCGAACGCGGTGAACAGGAAGAAGCCGGCAAAGATCGGCATCACCCGAGCCAACCCGCCGTAGTCGGATATGAGCCGCGTATGGCGCCGTTCGTAGATCATCCCGATGAGGAGGAACAGCGCTCCGGTGGTGAGCCCGTGGTTCACCATCTGGATCACGCCCCCCTGCAAGCCCTGGGTGGTGAGCGCAAAGGTGCCGAGAACGATGAATCCGAGGTGGCTCACCGACGAATACGCCACCAGGCGTTTCACGTCCGGTTGGACGATCGCCACCACCGCCCCGTAGATGATGCCGATCACCGCCAGCGTCGCGATCCACGGAGCAGCCCGCACCGTGGCATCCGGGAACAGCGTGAGGTTGAAGCGGAGGAATCCGTAGGTGCCGAGCTTCAGGAGCACGCCGGCGAGTAGCACGGATCCTGCGGTCGGAGCCTCGGTGTGCGCGTCCGGCAGCCAGGTGTGCAGCGGGAACAGCGGAACCTTGATCGCAAAGGCCGCGGCAAACGCCAGGAACAACCACATCTGGGTATCCCGGGACAGCTGCAGATCGAGCAGTGCTGCGTAATCGAACGTGAGGAACCCGAACTGGTTGCTCGCCGTGACGCCGAGGAAGATGATTCCCGCCAGCAAGAAGGCAGACCCCAGCGCGGTATACAGCACGAACTTCATCGCGGCGTACACCCGGTTTCCGCTTCCCCAGATGCCGATGATCATGTACATCGGCACCAACGTGACCTCGAAGAAGACGAAGAACATCACCAGATCCAGCGTGACGAACACGCCGAGTAGACCGGCTTCGAGAATGAGCAGCGACACCAAGTAGGCCTTGGGACGGGTGGTGATCGACGTCGAAGCCAGCAGCGAGATCGGGAACAGCAGCGTTGTCAGGACGATGAGCAGAATCGAGATGCCGTCCACGCCTACGTTCCACGACACCCCCCACGCCTCGAAGTCGAGCGCGTTCTCAGTGAACTGGAAGCCCGCCACCCCGGTCTCGAACTCCCACAGCATGAAGAGGGCCACCCCCAGCGGCAGAATCGAAAGGCCGAAAGCCACCGGAAGCAGCAACTCGCTACGTCGCGACGGGATGAGGCTCACGATGATCGCACCGAATACCGGCAGGAGCACGAGAAGCGAGATCACGGGGACGTCCATCACAGACCTCCCGAGCGGCTGACGAACCAGATCAGCAGGCCAACCGCACCGGCGAGAATCCCGAGGCCGTAGTTGCGCACGAATCCCGACTGCAGCGGTCGCAGCGCGTTGCTGGACCAGCGCACGGCGTAACCGACCCCGTTGACCGCTCCGTCGACGATCTTGTTGTCGAACCGGGCAGTCGCCGTCGCTACTGCCTTGTCCGGCTGCACGATCACGGTGTTGTAGGCGGCATCCACATAGAAGCCGGTCTCGGCCGCTTGCCAGACGGCACCAGACTCGTCCGGCACCTCGCTCGGGCGCTGGTAGCGCCAGTACGCGAGGAAGATGCCGAGTACGCCCGCCGCGATCGACACGAACGCCAGGATCCAGGCGGTTGTCGCCGGCGGAAGCTCCACGTGGCTCACCAGCTCGAGGCTCGGCTCCAGGAAGTGCTCGAATCCATTGCGCCAGGGCGTCCCCAACAGTCCGAACCCGAAGGCCAGTGCAGCAAGGATCACGAGCGGTGCGGTCATGATCGGCGGCGATTCGTGAGGGATGAAGGTCTTGGGGTACCGCGGCTTCGTCCAGAAGGTGAGGAACATGAGCCGGCTCATGTAGAAGCCGGTCAGCACTGCCCCGGAAAGCCCGATCAGCCACAGCACCAGCCACCAACCCTCTTTGGCGAAAGTGAGGGCGAGGATCTCGTCCTTCGACCAGAAACCGGCGAACGGTGGCATGCCGCTGATCGCCAGCCAAGCCACGACCATGGTGATGAAGGTGATCGGCAGGTACTTGCGCAGACCACCCATCTTCCACACGTCCTGCTCGCCCTTCATGGCGTGGATCACGGACCCTGCCCCGAGGAAGAGCAGTGCCTTGAAGAACGCGTGGGTGGTGAGGTGGAACATCGCGGCGCTGTAGGCGCCCACCCCTGCGGCCATGAACATGTAGCCGAGGTGGCTGATCGTCGAATACGCCAGTACTCGCTTGATGTCGCTCTGGCCGACGGCCAGTACTGCAGCCCACAGCAGGGTGACCGCTCCGATGATCGCAACGATCGCGGCTGAGATGGGTGCCAGGTCGTACAACAGCCCCGACCGCACGATCATGTAGACGCCTGCGGTCACCATGGTCGCGGCGTGAATCAGCGCAGATACCGGAGTCGGCCCCTCCATCGCATCCGGCAACCACACGTACAGCGGAATCTGGGCAGACTTACCGATCGCCCCGACGAGCAACAGCAGCGTGATCGCGGTGGCGATTCCGGTATCGAAGCCGAGCACATCGGGAGCCTTCTCGAAGACGATGCCGTAGTCGAGGGTGCCAAACGAGGCGAAGATCAGCATGAGGGCGATGAGAAACCCGACGTCACCGATCCGGTTGACGATGAACGCCTTGTTACCTGCCGCCGCCGCAGACGGCTTCTCGAACCAGAAGGAAATGAGTAAGTAGGAGCTGAGGCCAACGAGTTCCCAGCCGACGAACAGGAGACCGTAGTTGTTGGCCAGGACCAGGATGAGCATGGAAGCGATGAACAGATTCAGGTAGGAGAAGAATCGTCCATACCGGGGGTCGCCGTGCATGTAGCCGATGCTGTAGACGTGGATGAGGAAGCCCACCCCGGTCACCACCAGCGTCATCATTACCGAGATCGGATCCCACAGGAGCGCCGCGTCCACCCCGAGCGCCGGAATCCACTCATACAGGAAGACGGTGATGTGGGTCTCGTCCCCGGTGACGAAATCGACCGAAGCGATCGCGGCGATGACGAAGCCGACCAGCACCATGGCAGAGGCGAGATACCCGGCGAAGGGCTCGCCGATCCGTTTGCCGAAGAACAACAGCAGCACCGCACCGGCTATCGGGAGGGCGATTGTGAGCCACAGCGCGCTCTCCATCGCTATCCCTTCAGTCCTGAGAGTTCGTCGACGTTCGCCGTCGACCGCTTGCGGAACACGGCGACGATGATCGCCAGCCCGACCGTGACCTCAGCCGCGGCCACAACCATCACAAACAGCGCAGCCAGCTGGCCCTCGAGCACATTGAGTTCGTTGCTCGCCGCCACAAAGGTGAGGTTGACGGCGTTGAGCATCAGTTCGATCGACATGAACATGACAAGTGCGTTGCGCCGCAGCAACAGTCCGACGGCACCGATGGCGAACAACGCAGCGGCCAATGTGAGGTACCAGGTGGCGGTGACTTCGAGACCCATCAGGCCTTCTCCCCCGCCTCAGCCGGCTCGCCGGTTTCCGCTTCCGGCTCGTCTCCCGATGTGGATGCCAGGACCGGGGTGGCCAGGAACTGAGCCATTGCGACGGTGCCGACGGCGGCGATCGTCAGCAGCAGAATCGTTGCCTCGAACGGGATCAACCAGGCATCAAAGAGCTGCTCCGAGACGTTTTCGATGGTGCCCGGCACATCAGGGCCGGTGCCCACCCCGGTCACCCAAGCGGCGCGGGCTGCTACGTACACCAGTGCCAGCAATCCGACGCCGAGCACGATTGCCAACGGCCGCTGCAGCGGGATGGACTCGCTGCGGTCGATCGCCCTGTCCACCCCGATGAGCATGATCACGAACAGGAAGAGAGTCATCACGGCACCGGCGTAGATCAGCACCTGGATGGCGGCAACGAAGTGCGCCCCATTCATCACGTAGAACACCGCGATCGAAAACATGGTGGTGACCAAGCCAAGCGCCGAGTGCACCGGGTTGCGGGCCCCCACCGTGACCACCGCGCCACCCAGCGCTGCCACCGCGAACACCACAAAGACGATCACCTCAACCGTCATCTGCCTCGTCCCCTGCCTCTTCGCCTTCTGCCGCGCTCTCCGCGGCGCCGGGCGGCGGTTCGTCCCAGGTTGCCCTGTCTTCGGATGACTCTCCGGTGGCCGTTGCCGGGTCGGTGGCCCCCTGGATATCGGAACCCTCCACCTGCGATCCGCCGGACTGCCCTGCCTCGGGTGGCCGCAGGCCTCCGGTCGCCGAACCGGTCCACGACACCACTCCCTCGTATGCCGCGCGGCCCGAGGGGGCGGTGGCCCGCATCCAGCCGTCGCCGATCTTCAACTCGGCGAGGTCGATGAGCGGTCCGGCCGGTTGTGGGTGGTTCGGAGTGCCGTCGGGCTCTACCAGCAGCTCATCCTTGGTGTAGATGGCGTCGGAGCGATCCGTCACCGACATCTCGAAGAGTTGGGTCATCGTGATCGCCTCGGTGGGGCACGCCTCGACGCAAAGTCCGCAGAAGATGCAGCGCAGCATGTTGATCTCGTAGACAAACCCGAATCGCTCCCCGGGGCTCACCGGCGCCTCGGGCGGGTTGTCCTCGCCGCGTACGTAGATGCAGCGGGCGGGGCACACGCCGGCGCAGAGTTCACAGCCGATGCATTTCTCCATCCCGTCCTCGTAACGGTTGAGGACATGACGGCCGTGGAAACGCTGTGGCTTCGGACGCATCTGCTCCGGGTACTTGACCGTCACCCGCGGCCGAAACATCTGCCGGAAGGTCACCGCAAAACCCTGCATGGGGCCCAGCAACGTGGCCCAGAACCCCTGACTTGAAGGGGGGTTGGCGGGGTCGCTTCCGGGTTCCCGGTCGGTCATCGCTCACCTCCTACATGCGCGATACGGCCCATCTCTACAGTCCTTCCCACGGAAGCCCGAAGCGGCGGACCCCGAGGGCGACGGTCGCCAGCACGATCCAGAGCAGCGAAATCGGGATGAGTCGCTTCCAACCGAAGCTCATCAACTGGTCGTACCGCATCCGCGGCAACGTTGCCCGCAGCCAGACAAAGACGAACAGGAGAAGGTACGTCTTGAGGAGGAACCAGAAGATCGGGAGGATCCACGAGAACCAGTCGGGGCCGAACACCGGACCGTGCCAGCCCCCGAGGAAGATCACCACCGTGAGCGCTGAGATATTGAACATGTTGATGTATTCAGCAAGGAAGAACAGCGCGAAGCGGATGCCCGAGTATTCGGTGTGGTAGCCGCCGACGATTTCCTGCTCAGCTTCGACGAGGTCGAAGGGAGCCCGGTTGGTTTCGGCGACACCCGCAATGAAGAAGATGACGAACGAAGGAAGCAGCACGATATTCCAGGAGGGAAGGAAGCTCCCAAAGGTTCCAGATTGGACGTCCACGATGCCTGCCAGCGAGGTGGTGCCGGCCAGCAGCACCACCGGCACCAGGGCGAGTCCCATTGCGGCCTCATAAGAGATCATCTGGGCCGAGGCACGCACCGATCCCAGCAGCGGATATTTTGATCCAGAAGACCAGCCGGCCAGCACCACCGCATACACCGCAACAGACGAGAGGGCCAGGAAATAGAGCAGACCGACGTTGAGGTCCGTCACCTGCAGGGTGATCTCACGATCTCCGATCATGAACGGTTCGCCGATCGGAATCACCAGGAAGATGAGCAGTGAAGGCAGCAGCGCGGCTACCGGAGCCAGGATGTAGGGGATGAACTCCACCTTCGCCGGTGTCATCGACTCCTTGAAGAAGAGCTTCATTCCGTCGGCAAGCGTCTGCAGCACGCCAAAGGGACCGGCGCGATTGGGGCCGACTCGATTCTGCATATCGGCAACGACCTTGCGCTCGAACCACACCAGGAACAACGTGTTCAGCATCAGCAGGACGAACGCGGCTACGACCTTGACCGCGGCTTCCAGGAAGAGTTCCCAGCCGCTCATCCCGCACCCCGCCGCGAGGTAGGTTCGAGCGTGACTGCGGTCGCCGCCTCCAGATCTGCCGTCTCTGGCAGGTTGGCTGCCACGTACACCGAGCCGGGCGCCAGCGTGGCATCCAACGCAACCGGAAGGTCGATCGCTCCTACGTCGCCGCGTACCTCCACCTCATCACCCTCAACGAGGCCCAGGGCACCCGCATCCCGGGGATGAACATGCACCACCGCGGCGGGCATGAGCGCCGCGAGCGCCGGACTCATCCTGGTCAGCACTCCGTCGTCGAACAGCACCCGGGCCAGATGGAGAGTGAGGCGTCCGCCGGGAGTCGGGCGCAGCTCGTGGTGGCTCGGGACGAACTCGAGCGGCTGTTCGCCGCCGGGGAGCGGAAGCACGAAGCCCTCGCGGCCCTCGTCCCAATCCAACCGATCCCACGTCACGCCGGAGTACGCAGGCGCCACTTCGGCGATCTCCTTCATCAACGTTTCAGCAGACGTCGCCCCCAGGCTGCGTCCGAGGCGGGTCGCCAGGTCTTCCAGGACTGCCCAAGCAGGACGGGATTGGCCGGGTCCGGTCAGCTTGCGGTTTACCTTCTGCACGCGCCCTTCCAAGTTGGTGACCGTGCCTTCCGTCTCACCAGAACCTTCCACCGGCAAAATCACATCTGCGTACTGGGCGGTGTCCGACATGAACAGCTCGAACGCCACGGTGAAGTCGGCGGCCGCCAGCGCCCTGCTCGCCAGGTATGGGTCTGGATGGTCGCGGATCGGGTCGGTGCCGAGGAGCAAGGCTGCCATGAGGTCTCCCGACTCGAGGCCCTCCAGGATCGCCGTCGCCCCGCGGCCGTTCTCCTCCGGCAGATGGCCCCAGGCTTCGGCGAGCGCGGCGTGGCCCGCTGCGTCATCGATCGCGACACGACCCGGCAGCAGATCGGGAGCCACTCCCATGTCGAGGGCGCCGTAGACGTTGGCTCGCCGCGCGACAGGCAGCACCACCGCATCTTCGAGTTCGGAGGCGAAGGCCGCGACCGATTCGGCGAGCCGCGGATCTTCGGTCAACCCGGTTCGGCCGAGGATGGCAACCACGGGGCCGGCAGCGAGCAGCTCCGCGGCTGCCGCCAGCTCTTCGCTCCCGTCTTCCCCTGCTGCCCGGAGACCGGCGAGTACCTCCGAACCCGTGCCCGGCCGGTAGGTGAGCTTGACGGTGGCAACGTCGTCGAGCCCGGTGCGGCGGGGATGGACCACGATCAGGTTCGCTCCGAGCGTGGTGGCTGCGCGACGCACGCGGAGGTAGAGCACCGGCAGTTCCTCTTTCAGATCTCCCGCCCACAGCAGGATGGTCTTGGCCTTCTCGAGGTCATCGATCTGTGCCCTCGGATTCATGCCTACGAGGAGCTGGGAGGCAAGCGCGTCATCGAGCTGCGCGTCGAGATGAGGGCTGCCGATGACACATCGCATGAACTTGCTGAAGGCAAATGCCTCCTCGTTGGTGCTCCGCGCGCCACCGAGACCCGCCACCTGATCCCCTTCCAATGCCTGCAGCCGCTCTGCCACCAGGTCAAGGGCCTCTCCCCAGGTTGACTCGCGATAGCCGCCCGGCTCCTTTATGAGCGGTGTCGAGATCCGGGCAGGCGAGTTGACCGCCTGGAACACGAAACGATCCTTGTCAGACAGCCAGCCCTGGTTGGTTGGGTCGTTGTCGATGCCGTTGATGCGGACCAGCTCGTTCTGCGAAGACTGGACCGAGATCTTGGAATGAACCGAGTCCACCAGCGACACGCTCTCGACCGCCTCCAGGTCCCAGGGTCTGGCGCGGAACCGGTAGGGGCGGGCAGTGAGGGCCCCCACAGGACAGATCTGAACGGTGTTGCCCGAGAAGTACGAGGCGAAGGGTTCGTCCGGGAACGTGAGCACTTGCGTCAAGTTGCCCCGCTCCTTGAACTCGATGAGGGGATCACCCGAGATTTCGTCCGAGAACCTTGTGCAGCGGGCGCACAGGATGCAGCGCTCCCGATCCAGCAGCACGAGTTCGGAAATGTCGATTGGCTTCTTGAAGTGTCGCTTCTCCTCGACGAAGCGGCTCTCGCCAGGCCCGTAGGCCATCGTCTGGTCCTGGAGCGGGCATTCGCCACCCCGGTCGCATACAGGGCAGTCGAGCGGGTGGTTGATCAACAGGAATTCGAGGATCCCCTCCTGGGCTTTTGTCACAACGGCGGATTCGGTGTCGACCGCCATCCCATCCGCAACCGGCATTGTGCAAGAGGTGGTGAGCATCATGCCGCGCGGCGTCTCCACCTCCACCAGGCACATGCGGCACATGCCCACCGGCTTCATACGCGGATGCCAGCAGAAGCGAGGGATGTAGGTACCGACGTCCTCGGCGGCCTGAATGAGCAGCTCGCCCGCGGGCACCTGGTGAGCGACCCCGTCGATCGTGATCGACACTTCGGCGTGCGGCTCGCTGTCAGCCAACTGGCGCCTCCTCCTGGGAAGGGATCATCGCCTCCACCTCGCCACGGAAGTGAGTCATGATCGACCGGATCGGCGATACCGCGGAAGGCCCCAGCGGGCAGATCGTGGTTTGGAGAGGAGGCCAGCGCAGCCCCGGCGAGATGTTGTCCGAAACATCGAGCAGCATCTCGAGATCCATCGGACGGCCGGCCCCGGTGAGGATACGCCACAACATGGCTTCGAGCCAGGTAGTTCCCTCCCGGCACGGAGTGCACTGCCCGCACGACTCGTGTGCAAAGAATTTGACGATGCGATGGGCGGCGGCCACGACATTGGTCGTGTCGTCCATGACGACGACGGCTCCGGAACCGAGCATCGAACCATTCCCTGCCACGTCGTCGATCGTGACGGGGGTGTCGAGCTGGTCCGGCATGAACCATGGCGCGGATGCGCCGCCGGGAATCCAGCACTTGAGTTCGCGGTCGTCACGGATGCCGCCCCCAACCTCGTAGATGAACTCCCTCCAGCTCATCCCCATCACGATTTCGTAATTGCCGGGCTGCTGGACGTGCCCGGAGAGCGAGAACAATCTGGTCCCCGCAGACGTCTCCGGGCCGATCGCGGCGTAGGCGGCGCCGCCGTTCGCCACGATCCAGGGGATGTTGGAGATCGTCTCGACGTTGTTGACGATGGTCGGGCTGGCGTACAGACCCTCCACCGCAGGAAAGGGAGGCTTGATCCGCGGTTCGCCGCGATGGCCTTCGAGCGAATTGAGCAGCGCGGTTTCCTCCCCGCAGATGTACGCCCCTGCGCCCAGGTGCACCGTGACGTCGAGCGAGAAGCCGGATCCGAGGATGTCGTCTCCGAGCAACCCTGCCGCGTAGGCCTCTTCGACCGCGTGCTGGACACGGCGGGCAGGTTTCGGGTACTCACCCCTCACGTAGATGAAGGCATGCGGGACACCGAGGGCGTAGGCCGCGAGCGCGACTCCCTCGACGAGTTGGTGGGGATCCCGTTCCAGTAGCTGCCGATCCTTGAAGGTCCCCGGCTCGGACTCGTCAGCGTTCACCACCAGATAATGCGGCTCCGCTGGGGCGAGGAACCCCCACTTCACCCCCGCCGGGAAGTTGGCGCCACCGCGACCCCGGATGTTCGACGCCTTCACCTCGGCTGCCACCGCCTCGGGGGCCATGTCGCGCAATGCGTTCGCCAGCGCCAGATACCCACCGCTCTCGCGGTAACGCTCGAGCGTGTTGCTGTCCGCGGGAAAGGCGTCCATCCGGGAAGTGAGGATGACGTCGCTCATCTGCCCTCGCTCGCTGATCCGAGCGGATCGAACGCCGGCACCGGCACCGTGGCGCCTTCAGTCTCTTTCGGGCCCCACTCGAAGGAACGCTGCCCACCGAAGAGTGCCTGCATCTCGTCGCCGAGCACGGGATCGGGACTGGCGTCGCGCAACCAGCGGCAGAGTTGCTTCGCCTTGTCCGGCACCACTCCCTCGACCAGTTCGTAGTTGACCTGCATGGCGGGTGCACCGCCACAGGCTCCGATGCACTCGACGTGTTCGACCGAATACAGCTCGTCTGCAGAGGTTTCCCCGTCCGGAGTGTCCGTCTCGGATTCGACCGCTGCCAGCACGTCGTCTCCTCCGAGCAGGAAGCACGAGATGGAGGTACAAACCGAGAGCAGGTACTTGCCCACCTCCCGACGTTTGTACATCGTGTAGAACGTCGCCACCGACTGCACCTGGGCCGCGGTCAACCCCGTCAACGCAGCAACCTCAGCCATCGCTTCAGTGCTGACGTATCCGTGCTCCATGGCTGCGATATAGAGCAGCGGCATCACAGCCGACCGCCGCTCGGGATACGCGGCGATCAGCCTGGCGGCGCGTTCCCGATTCTCCGGGCTCCAATCGGCGGGAGGGCTCATCGGTCGACGTCTCCGAGGACCGGATCCGACGAGGCCAGCGTCGAGATCATGTCTGCAATCAAGCTGTCGGTGAGCATCACAGGGAGCGCCTGGACTGCGGCGAATGATGGGCCTCTCACGTGGAGCCGCCAAGGGCGGGGGCCGCCGGCGGACACCAGGTACATCCCCAGTTCCCCGCGGGGTGATTCCACGGACTGCCAGATCGCGCCGGCGGGCACTTTGAAGCCTTCGGTGAAGATCTTGAAGTGATGGATCAGCGCTTCCATCGACTCATCGATCCGCTTGCGCGGTGGCGGGGTGACTTTGCGGTCCTCGGCTCGGTAGTCGCCGGCCGGCATCGTCTCGAGCACCTGGGATACGATCTTGAGTGACTCGCGAATCTCGGCGACTCGCACGGTGTAGCGGTCGTACACATCACCGTGTTTGCCTACCGGAATCTCGAAGTCGTACTGCTCGATGCCGGAATAGGGCGCCACCCTGCGCAGATCCAGCTGGATGCCCGCCGCTCTGGCGATCGGGCCGGACACGCCGTACGCCATGGCCTCTTCGGGAGTGATGATCCCGACACCCTGGGTACGGTCGAGGAAGATGGGGTTCTCGTTGAGCAACTCCTCGTACTCGGCGACTGAGGCGGGAACCCCTTTGAGAATGTCTTCGATGTCTTCTTCCCAGCCATCCGGCAGATCAGCCGCGACGCCTCCCGGACGGATGTAGTTGTGATTCATGCGCAAGCCGGTCGTCTTCTCGAAGAACTCCAGCAGACGCTCCCGCTCGCGCCACCCGTAGAGCATCATCGAGAGGGCCCCGATGTCCATTCCCTGAGTCGCCAGCCACAGCAGGTGGCTCGCGATGCGGTTGAGTTCGGTCATGAGCACCCGTATCGCCTTGGCCCGCGGCGGCATCGGAAGCTCGAGCAGATGCTCCACCGCCAGGGAGAAACACAGTTCGTTGTGGAAAGGAGATAGATAATCCATCCGGGTGACGTTCGTCGGGCCCTGCAGAAAGGTCAGTGTCTCAGCGGTCTTCTCCATGCCGGTGTGGAGGTATCCGATGATCGGTTTCACCCGCCTGATCGTCTCCCCTTCGAGTTCGAGCTGGAGGCGCAGCACACCGTGAGTTGAGGGGTGCTGCGGCCCGAGATTGATGATCTGACGTTCGTCCGCAGCCACCGTGTCATCCGCGACGTAGTCGTCGTCGACCAGGGTGCCCCGCTGGACTGCCAACGCCGGCTCCTCGGCGTCCGGAAGGAGCTCCTGCGCACCTTCGTCCGTGGCCTGTGACACCCACTCCGGCTCCTCGGTGCCCGCCACCCAGATATCGTGCAACTCGCGCCGCTCGGCAGCGTCTTCCGGCGGCGCCTCTGCTCCAACCGCGTCTGGCGCCTCGATCGTCGGCGCCTCCACATCTCCCGTGGCGAAGTTCGGTGTATCGCTCATTCGGCCCTGTGCGCTCCCTTGAACTGCACCGGGACCGAGCCCACCTCGTAGTCCTTGCGGAGCGGATGACCTTCCCAATCGTCCGGCAGCAGGATCCGGGTCAGGTCCGGATGACCCGCGAACTGGATTCCGAACAGATCGAACGCTTCGCGCTCGTAGAAGTTGGCCCCGGGGTACACCCCCGTGATCGATGGCATCGTGGGATCGTCTGCGGGCACCCCCACGCGGACGATGAGACGATGCGGCGGGTCGAGGGCGAGTACATTCACGACCACCTCGAACCGCGGGTCCCGACGGAAATAGTCCACCGCACAGAGATCGACGAACATGCGGTAACCGAGGTCGAATGCAGCCTCCATGAAGGCGACGATCTGCTCTCGCGGCACGAGCGCGGTGTCTTGAGGTCCGGCTTCCACCCGGGGCACCTGTGAGAACGAAACCTCTTCGAAGGATGCGGCAAGCTCGCTCAGCAGCGGATGATTCGGCAACTCCGGAGGTGCCTGGGCCTCGGGAGGGACCTCCCCGCCTTTCGCCGTCACAGCTGCACCACCGGTCGCTTGATCTCGCCAGAAGTGATCTGCGCCTGCAGGCTCAAGATGCCGTGCATGAGCGATTGCGGGCCAGGCGGGCACCCCGGAACGTACATGTCGACGGGGACGACCTCGTCGACCCCCTGAACGAGTGCGTAGTTGTTGAACATCCCGCCGGTGGAAGCACACGCCCCCATCGAGATGACCCACTTCGGTTCTGCCATCTGGTCATACACCTGGCGCAAGACTGGGGCCATTTTCTGAGATACCCGACCGGCAACGATCATGAGATCGGCCTGGCGAGGTGATGCCCGGAACACCTCCATCCCGAAGCGTGCCAGGTCATTGTGGGCGGCACCGGCCGCCATCATCTCGATGGCACAACACGCCAGGCCGAAGGTGGCAGGCCACATCGACTGAGTGCGAGCCCAGTTGACCCCTTTCTCGAGGCTCGTGAGGAGAAAGCCGGACGGTTCGGCGGCTCCCGCCACTAGGCGGCCTCCTCGACCGTAATGGGGGTCTCGGCCACGACCCGGCGGTAGCGTTCGCGCCTTGCCACGTTCCAGTCGAGCGCTCCTCGCTTCCAGACGTAGAACAGGGTTTCACCGAGGAAAGCAACAAAGATGCCGACGGAGGCGATCCCGGCCCATCCGAAGTAGTCGAAGCGCACAGCCCACGCGAACAGGAAGACGATCTCGACGTCGAAGATCACGAAAAGCATCGCCACCAGATAGAACTTCACGGGGAATCGTTCGACCGGTTCCTGAAGCGGGACGATTCCGCACTCGTAAGGGGCCAGCTTCTCGGGAGTCGGGCTGTTGGGGGCGAGTTTCCACGAGAGCCACATGGTCACGCCCGCGAAGGCGACGCCCAGCAGGCCCATCAACAGGATGGGGAGATAGTCGGAGAGCATCATCTGGTTGTTTCCTCCGGCCTGGAGATTAGGGATGCGGCCATCAAGGCCAAAGTCGGCACTACCGGCCGGCCAGCGTACGAATCCGGCGGATCGCCACGATGACTGCCGCTACGTCGTCGACTCCGTCCACGGCCAGGCTCCGCATGAAGCGGGTGAGTCTTCCGATCTCATGGGTCCGGCTGATGAGATACGTGTCGAGGGCGTGCGCGGGGTCGGCGTCCGGGGCGTCTTCGAGAATCTGCTCCGCGAGTTGTCTTCGCAGCAGTACGAGATCGTCCGACACTGTCTGAATCGCCCGGCGATGCCATCTGGTGGCGCCAGGCAAGCCATCTACCTGCTCTTCGAGCCAGTCGATTTCGAAAGCCGAACCGGCCAGGAAGAACACCCTGGCGACGTCCTCCACCGACCTGCCGGTGTTCAGCGCAACGTCAATAATGTCGGGGCCGTGTACCAGATCTTCCTGATAGACGTGGCGCCGCGCGACCTCCTCAGGAACCCCTAGCCCGACCCAGCGCTCCACCGCGGTGATTCGATCGGCTCGCCACTGAGGCGGACCCACTTCGGATATCACGGAAGCGAGGCTTTCGAACCCGGGCCGAAATGCTCCGATCACGTCGCCCATGGATCGGGGCGAAGGGTGAGCGAGATGCCACCGGGCGATCGACTCGACGAGCGCGTCGATGTCGGACAGCAGCTCACGCTCGACCTCGGGTGACACCATGCCCACCAAGCCTTCCACAGCCTGCCAGCGCTCTGAGGCACCCGCCGTGGCGCGAGCGATCCGATACGCCCGCACGACGTCTTCCGCTGCCGCCCCCGTCTCCTCCATGAGACGCGACACGAAGGTGATGCCCTCGGAGTTCACCACCTCGTTGGCAACGATGGTCGCCACCAGATCACGCCGCAGTGGATGGTGGTCCACCAGGGCGCCGAACCGTTTGACCACCGCGCCGGGGAAGTACTCCATCAGATCGATTTCGAAAGCCGGGTCGTCCGGCAGAGCCGAGTTGAGTAGCCACTGTCCGAGACTGCGTTTGGCGTAGGCGAGGAGCACCGCCAGTTCCGGACTCTCCAGCCCCCCACCGGCGCGCGCCCTTTCGTTCAGCTCGTCCGTCGTGGGCAGCTGCTCGATCTCGCGGTCGAGCAGCCCTTCGCCCTCGAGCATCACCATCAGATCCTCGTACGCCTCGAGCCGGCGAGAGGAGACTGCGGTTTCCTGCGAAAGGATCTGGGCCTGGAGGAAATTGTCGTAGAGGATGCGGTCCACCACGTCGAAAGCCACCGCGGCAACCAGCTCGTTCCGACCCGCGCGGCCCAGCTCGCCTGACTCTTCAGCAAGGCCAAGCAACACCTTGAGATTGACCTCGCGGTCGGAGCAATGGACGCCGCCGGAATTGTCGAAGAAGTCGGTGTTGACCCGTCCTCCGAGCCGTGCGTACTGAATCCGACCGACCTGGGTCAGGCCCAGATTGCCTCCCTCCCCGATCACCCTCACCCGCAGCGTGTTGGCGTCCACCCGCACCGCGTCGTTGGAACGATCTCCCGCGTCTTCTTCCGATTCACCGGAAGCCTTGATGTAAGTACCGATGCCACCGTTCCACAGCAGATCCACCGGTGCCCGCAAGATGGCGCGGATGACCTCATTCGGCGTGAGCCCGCTTTCGGTGGTCCCGAGCGCCTCGCGCGCTTCGGCAGACAGGTCGATCCGCTTGGCCCGGCGCGAGTAGACACCACCCCCCGGCGAAATGAGATCCGGGTCGTAGTCCTCCCACGACGAGCGTGGCAGGTCGAAAAGACGCTGGCGTTCGGCAAATGACACCGCCGGGTCCGGGTTCGGATCGATGAAGACGTTGCGGTGATCGAAGGCCGCGACGACCTGGAGCTTCTCGGACAACAACACCCCGTTCCCGAACACATCTCCCGACATGTCGCCCACCCCCACCACCCGGATCACGTCCTCCTGGACGTCGACCCCCAGCTCGCGGAAGTGCCACTTCACCGACTCCCATGCGCCGCGAGCTGTGATACCGAGCACCTTGTGGTCGTACCCAGCCGAACCGCCCGAAGCGAACGCGTCCCCCAACCAGAATCCGTACTCGGCTGCGAGCTCGTTGGCTGTGTCCGAAAGCTGCGCCGTGCCTTTGTCTGCCGCCACCACGAGATACGGGTCGTCCTCGTCGTACACGGCGACGCCCCGCGGATGCACCACCTCGCCACCAACCAGGTTGTCTGTCAGGTCGAGCAAGCCGCGAATGAAGACGGTGTAGGCGCGCTTGACGTCTGCGCCCATGTCACCTGAGGCCGCGAAGTTCTCCCGCATGACGAACCCACCCTTCGAACCGGTAGGAACAATCACTGCGTTCTTCGTCATCTGGGCCTTCATCAGGCCCAGGACCTCGGTGCGGTAGTCCTCGCGGCGGGTCGACCAGCGGATCCCACCGCGGGCCACCCGGCCGCCGCGGAGATGTATCCCCTCTACCTCTCGGGAGAACACGAAGATCTCGTAGAGCGGTGCCGGCTCTGGCATGTCGGGGGCGGCCGTCGAAAGGAACTTGAATGCCAGCGCGCCTCGATCCGGGCGATACACGTTGGTCCGCACCGTGGCAAACATGAGGGTGAGGAAGCCGCGCAAGATCCGGTCCTCGTCGAGCGATGCCACGCCGTCCAGCGCAGCCCGGATGGCATCAGCCGATGCGGCTGCATCCGCATCCGAGTTGGGGTCGAAGCGAGCCGAGAAGAACCGGACGAGTTCCTCGGCCAAAGCGGGATGCGCGGCAAACGCATCGTTGATGTAGCCGTCGGTGAAGGCAGGGCTCACCCGCCGCCAGTAGACCCGATACGCCCGCAGAATCTGCACCTCGTGGTGGTCGAGACCGGCCGAGATGATCAGTCGATTGAGCGAGTCCGAAGACGCCTCACCCTGGAGCACCGCGCACACCGTCTCCGCGATCCGGTCGGCGCTACCTGCCAGGTCAAGCGGCTGTTCGTCGCGATCCAGTACCCCGAAGTCATGCAGGAAGAAGTCGTCCTCGCCGAGCAAACGGGTGGGCACCTCCTCGACGACCCGCAGCCCGAAGTCCTCCAGCGTCGGCATCAGCTCCGAAAGCTCGAGCCTGCCACCTGCCAGATAGACGACGAGCCGGGTCATCGGCTCACCATCGGCGTCGTCGTTGACGAGGCCTACCACCGGTCCGCCAGACCGCGCGAGTTCGTCGACCCTGGCGATGGCTTCTGCTGCCATCGGCAGCGAGACCGAGGTGCGGAAGTAGTCGGGGAAGCGCCACGCCCACTTCCGCCCGAGCTCATGGCCGCCCTCGCGACCATGCTGCTCCACGAGGAGGTCGACCACGTGCTCCTCCCAGGTGCGGGTCATCGCGACCACTTCTTCCTCCAGGCCCTGGAATGACACCTCGGGTACGTCTCCATGCTCGATCCACACGGTGAAGTGAATCCGGGCGGTGTCGGTTTCGCCGAGCGAAAGCTGGTAGTCGATGGCGGCCCCGCCGAACCGCTTCCGGAAGAACTCCTGGAGTCGCTTACGGAGATCGGCGTCGAAGCGATCGCGTGGCATCACCACCAGCAACGACACGTTGCGGCTCAGCAGATCGCGCCGCACGATGAGGCGAACCTGCTCGCGCTCCTGCAATTCGACCAGCGCCAGAATGCTGCGATGGATGTCCTCGACCGGGGTCGAAAACAGCTCGTCCTTCGGAAAGCTGTTGAAGAGCTGGACGATTTGTTTGTGATAGTGGGAGCCGGGAACCACATCATCCGTGGTCAGGATCTGCTCCAGCTTTCCCTCCAGAATGGGGATCGTGCCGGCTGCAGCCATGTATGCCTTCGACGTGAACAATCCGAGCAGCCGCCCCTCGCCGACCACCGTCCCGGAGTCATCGACGATCCTGACCCCGATGTAGTCCATCTTCGCTCGCCGGTGCACCCGCGACAGTGAGTTGGTTTTTGTGATCACGACGAGGAACCCCGACTCGTAGCGAGCGCGCAACGCCGGCTCCAGCTGCTCCATCAACACCGGTTCCGCGTAGCCGGACGTAGTCTCGTTGGCGAGGATGCCAAGGCCGGAACCCGGCTCCACACTTACGCAGCGCCCCTCCGGAAGGGCCTCGATCTTGTACTCGCGGTATCCGAGGAACACGAAGTTCAGGTCGAGCAGCCACGTCAGGAAGGCAGTCGCCTCCTCGATCTCGGCCGTGCTGTAGCGGGCGCTACCCGCTCGGGCCAGGTCGATCATGCGCGAGACGGCAGCCTGCATGTGCCCAAACGCCGACACCGCCTTGTCAACGTCTGCCAGCACACCGAGGAGATCCGCCTCGATCTGCTCGGCCTCAACCGGACTGAGAGGACGGTCGAGTTCGTAGTGCTCGATGGATTGGAGGAGCTCGGCGCCGCGCACCGGCAGCACGTTCTCGACTCTCCCTTCAGCGTCGAGCGCCAGACCAACGACCGGGTGGAACACGTGATGCACCAGCGCGCCGTGGGCCTGAATCTCGTTGGTCACCGAGTCGACCAGGAACGCCATGTCCCGCGTTGCGACCTCGATGACGGCGCCTTCGGTCTTGTAGCCGTCTGTGGCCACGGAAGGATGGAAGACCCGGATCGAGACCTCGTGAGGATCGGCGGCGAACGCGAAGTCGTGCAGGCCGCGTACATGAGACACCAGCTCGTCCGTGCTGTGATCGGCGATGTAGTCCGCTGAGAGGCGTCGCACGTACGCCTGGGCAAACCCGCGTAGCGTCGGAGCAGCGTCCGGGCTGTCTGCGATGCGGTCGACGAGATCGCCGAGCGCGTGTGACGATTCGTCCGGGATCCCGTCGGCGATGCTCACGCCTCCACGTTAGCTCCGCCACCCTCCCGGAACAGGTTGCCTCGGTGATGAACCTACTCGCCACAAGGTGCCGACCTCTCCCCTCGAGGCTTCTGTTCATTGAGATGCGAGCCCTGCTTCGGGCCTTCTGTGGCGCTCGGACCAGCCCCTCCGTGAGGCGGGCGGAACCCTGGCCACCCTTCAGTCGACGGCCCTCGGCCTCCCGGTACCAATGGACCCTGGTGACTACGATTCGTGCATGCGGATCGCAGGGTTCGTCGGAGGCGTCACCCTCGCTCTAGTCGGAGCTGTTTGGGTGCTTCAAGGACTCAACTCCCGGGTCGTCCCGCAGAGTTTCATGACCGGCAACCGAGTCTGGATCGTGATCGGTGCGGTCGCATTCGGCGGCGGTGTCGCACTGGCGCGGTGGAATTGGAATCAGCTGCGCGATCCGTCGCGCGACGGGAGGTAGGTTGGCGCGTGGAGGTTCCCGAGGTCCACTATGTGATCGCGGATGATGATGTCCGGGTCGCCTATCAGGACTACGGAAGTGGCCCGCCGACCGTCCTCGTGCAGACTGCACTTGGACATCTCGAGGGTTATTGGGAGTTCGGGACCCTACGACGTCTCTACGAGCGGATGGCGGCCAACCTCCGGATTCTCACGTTCGACCACCGTGGCAACGGGATGTCGGATGGCTTCACCGAGCCACCGTCCCTCGAAGACCGAGCGCTCGACGTCAAGGCGGTGATGGACGCGGTCGGAATCGATCGGGCGAACCTGTTCGGCTTCGCCTTCGGTGCCCAGGTAGCGATTGGCTTCGCAGCCCGCTACCCGGAGCGCGTCGAGCGTCTGGTTCTCGCCAATGCGCGTATCGGCCCCTCGGCCAGGTCACGGGCAGATGCCCTCTACCCGGAAGCAGAGCAACCCGGTCCCCCGACGGGTTCCGAAGTCGAGCGAACCCTCAACATGGTTGGCATCGAGGTCGACGAGGCATTCACCCACTTCTCGCCGAGTGTTGCCAAGTACCCAGAAGATGTGCGTCTGATGCCGCGGTTCGAACGGCTGGTCGGTTCCCGCGACGTCCATCGCCGCCAGATCGAAAGCGTCACCGATGTCGATGTCACAGATATTGCCCCCCTGGTAGCCACCCCGACCCTGGTGACTCATACGCTCGGAGACCGGCGATTTCACGTCGGATACGCCAGGCTGCTGGCCGAACTGATCCCGGATGCAACGCTGTTGGAGGTCGCGGGTGAAGACCACATGTTCTGGCTCGCAGACGACTGGCGCGAAATCACGGACGCTCACATCAACTTTCTCACCGACTCAGTGGTGAGCGCACCGGTCGAGCGCCGCTTTGCGGTCGTCCTGTTCACCAATATCGTCGAGTCGACCAGCACCTCCCTGGCAGCAGGTGACGACGAATGGCGTCTTCGCCTCGACGCACACGATCGCATTTCGAGGCGAGTAGTCACCCATCACGATGGCTCTCTGGTCAAACAAACCGGCGATGGAATCCTCGCCACATTCGACGCACCATCTCGCGCGGTAGACACGTCCATCGACTTGCGGGACGAACTCGCCGAATCCGGCATCCGAATTCGCGCCGGTATCCACGCCGGAGAAGTGGAAGTGCGCGGTGACGACATCGCGGGCGCGGTCGTGAACCTCGCCGCCCGGGTCGAGCAAGCTGCTCCGGAGGGCTTCATCTACACCACCGCAACCATCAGAGACATGCTGATCGGATCTTCCCACAGCTTCGAACCCGCAGGCACCCACCACCTGAAGGGCTTCGAAGACGAGTGGCTGCTCTACCGGATTGGGATCACGCCTGCCCATCTGTAGGAAGTTCCTGGCCCGGAGGCGTGCGACCAGCTTCGCTCCGCGTCTGCTCCGAGGCCTCAGGTGTACGTCGCAGGCTCTGGCGCGGTCTGCACCGCCTGCTCGATGGCGTAGTACACGCGCTCGGACATTCCCCGTTCCTCCGGTTCCAGCAGATTCGCCATCACCTTCAACGTCCACTCCATCAGGGGTCGGGAGCGGATTCCGATCTTCGTGAGGGACCGCATCACGATGGGGTTGCCGATCACCTTCACAAAGGTGCGCGCTACGCGGTGGTAGTCGCCGTACTCGTCCTCGAGTGCCTGCCCGTACGCATGGAGTCGCGAGAGATCGTTGGTGGCGAGCGCTTCGGCGATGAACCCTGCGGCCATCCGGCCGGTCTCGTAGGCGTAGTCGATGCCCTCACCATTGAACGGGTTGACTGCGCCTGCCGAGTCACCGACGGCGACCCAGTTCGGCCCCACCTTGGGCCCCACCGAGAACGCCATCGGCAGCTTCCCGCCGACGGGCCGAGTGAGGCGCGACTGCTCGGTGACCTCCCAGTAGTCGGGAAGGCCGGCCACGTAGGCTTCGAGCAGTACCGCAGCGTTGAAGTCCTTCCACCCCTTCGACGTCGACACCGCACCCGCGCCCACGTTGATCGTGCCGTCCCCGAGCGGGAAGATCCATCCGTAGCCGGGAAGCTCGCGTCCCTGCTTGTCCAGGATGTTCAACTGGCTCTCCAGCATCGCGTCCTGCGAGTTGACGCTCGCGTAGTAGGCGCGTACCGCCTGTCCGTAGGGGTAGTCGCGACGACGCGAGGTACCGAGGGCTCTGCCGAATCGTGAGAGCGACCCATCTGCCACCACCACCACCCTCGGCGACACCCGGGTCACCTCGACCGTGCCTTCCGCCGTGGTGGTCTTGAGTTCGACGGCCACCAGCCTGCCATCCTCGACCACCGGCACGGCTTCGGTGCGCGGCATGACCCGGGCGCCTTGACGCTCCGCCATCGCCGCCACCTCCTGGTCGAGGTCGGCGCGGCGTAGCACTGCTCCCCAGTTCGGGTAGATCGTGTGATCCGGCCACGGCATCTCGATCTTCAGGTTGCCGGCATACGCCCGCAGCCCTTCGATGCGATGGACGTCGGGCAGGTCGAAGTCGAATCCCATATCTAGCAGCTGTTTCACGGCGCGAGGAGTAAGTCCGTCGCCACACGTCTTTTCCCTCGGATACGCCTTCTTTTCGGCCACGAGTACCGACACACCGTTGCGAGCGAGCCAGAAGCCGGTGGCGGCGCCACCGGGACCGCCGCCCACAACGACCACCTGGGGCGAAGCAGTGTCGAGGTTTGCCATGGCGGTGAGGTTAGGAGTGGCGGCGTCGCCAACCGACATTGCAGCGACTGAGGCGGGGACTCCGGGCGGTCAGCCGCCGGTGCCCATTGCCTCCGCGATCGATTCGACCGCGCACATGGCGAGGGTGTCTTCGCGCGTCTCCCCGCCGAAGGCGACGCGCTCGTACGCGGCTACTGCCACGAGATCTTGTTCTCCCAGCGACGTGCCGAAGCCGGGCATCACACCAAAGCCACCTACCACCTTCTCATTGTCCCCGTAGGTGGCGTCCGGCCACCCCGCAGTCCCCAGCGCGACCCAGGCCACGTGATCGGCGCACGACGAGAACGTGGTGAGCACCGAGCCGCCGTTCAGGGCAGGCCCGGCACCACCACCGCCACCGGCACCGTGACAGGCGGTGCAACTGCTGGCGTAGATCGCCTCACCTGTCGCAATGAGGTCCCCTTCGGTAGAGCCGTACTCACTGCCGTCGCAGTTCACAGCATTGCCGGTAACCGGATCAACGGTGAGCTGGCCAGAGCTTCCGCAATCCGGCCCGTTGGGAACCGAGAGGGCGTACATGACTGCAATCAAAGGAATCAAGGCGAATGCCGCAGCCATCCATCCCGGCACCCCACCCAGCGCCTCGCCCGGTTCTTCCTTCACCTCAGACGCGACGTCCTCAGGGGCGGGAGGCGGAGCCGTCGGCTCCAGCACCTCCACCGTCTCCGAGGCCTCCGGCTCAGCGGAGGCTTCTGGCGCCGGTGGAGGCGCCGCTTCGGCAGGTGCAGGTGTGGGCTCGGCAGCCGGTGCGGCCGCGGTCGCCGGTGCGTCGCCCGCTACCCCTGCCCATTGCCTCACGACATCTTCGGCGGAAACCCCGGACGCGGCGGCCCTTGCCGCCGCGGCGCGTTCCAGCAGTGCGGCGGGCACGTTGCTCTCGGTCGAGACTTGGTCGAGCAGTTCGTCCATCATCCTGTCCCGGTGGTGATCGACGGAAGGTGGCTCATTGCAGACTCAACAGGTAAGTGGCGAGCGCTTGACGCTCCTGGACTGTGAGATAGCTGTAGTCGGGCATCGTCGACCAGGCGACATCCGTCCGGGGAGAACTGAGCCGCTCTGCAAGGCGGTTGATCTGCCCGACCGGGTCCGCCGCCTCGGCGGGCACCAACAGTGCCTCGAACGTGCGAGCGCCAAAGTGCATGAGGTCCGGTCCTAGCCGCTCGACCCCGCGTGATGAAGGCACCTCGTTGGCGTAGTCGCCGGCAAGGCTCACCGAACCCAGCCCGACGTCGGTAACGATGTTGCGGACTTCCTGGGTGTGGCAGTAGAAGCAGCCTTCGGCCAAATACACCCGCCTGCCGGCACCCACAGCCTCTCCGCTGAGGGTCACCCCGATGGTCACGTCTCCTCCGAGGGCGTCTACGAGATCGAAGCTGAACTGGACGTCACTGCCGTCGTAGGAACGGAAGTCGTCTCCGAGACGCGAGCCCTGCCGCATGTCGGTCTGGACTGCAGGGAGCACGAGGGCAAGCAGCACGGCAGCGGCAAACAGGCCGACCGCGCCCCACCGCAGGCGGTTGACTGAAATCGGCTGCGCCTCGTCTATGGGTTCATTGTCTTCGACAACCTCGCTGGTCAAGGGCGTTACGGGATCGCCGCGGCCGAACAGCACCCCTCCTGCGAACACGAGTTGCCCCAGCGCATAGATCGCAACACCGGCGAACTGCACCCAATACACCGGCTCGAGGGCGTCGACGACAACTGCGAACTGCTCGCCGACGGCCGCCTCACCTCCGTTGACGATGCCGACCCAGGCCAAACCACTGATGAGACCCCCGGAAAGTAGGGCGCCTGTGACGAAGACCAGACCCACGACAGAGAGGGCGTAGTGCCAGTCGACAGCCGTCTTGGGAGCAGCGCCGCCCAGGATGTCGGAAGCCGAGTGGTAGATCAGGGCGAACAGCCAGAAAGTGAAGGCTCCGAATACTGCGACCCACTCGACAGCAGAGGCCCAGCCGGTGAAGCCGACAATGGCCGCAGATGACCGCAGCGCCTGCACGAGTGACAGCACCGGCACCAGCGCGAACAACGCGGCCCCGAAGATGACGAACCGCAAGGTGCGTCGGTCTGCCACGAGGCCCCAGCGGCCTCGCATCGCCCCGAGAATGTCCGTGAAGATGATGGCCACCGGCAGGATCAGCCCGATCGTGAACACCACACCGATCGTTTCCAGCCAGTCGGGGGCCGCGGAGTAGGTGAGTTGGGCAGGCCCGGTGACGGCCCAGACGAACGCGACCGACCAGAATCCGAGCACCGAGAGTCTGCTGCGCCACGGGGTGTCGCGTCCGGTCAGAGCAGGAAGCAGGTAGTACACGATGCCGAGTCCCGCCGCGGCAAACCACAGGCCGAACAGCGAGGCCCGATAGAAGGACTCCTGAATCGTGGAAGTCACGCCGGGGACTCCGGGCACGTTGCCCACCACGTACGAGAGGAGCAGCCAGATCGGCGCCGCACCCATGAACCACTGGACCGGTCCCAGATCTGCCAGCTTGCTTCTCGTGAGCGTGGACGTAATCGAGAGGAAGGCCAGGAAGAGCCCAGCGGCAATGATGACATCTGCCCACAGCGGCATCTCCAGGTACTGGAGTCCCTGGTTCTGGCCGGCCAGCCCCACCCCGGCGGCCCCCGCAATCACACCGACTGCGAGCAACACGGCAGAGATCTCGGTGAGGATGCGGTACCGCAGCGCCACCCCCGTGGTCTTGGGAAGCACGTAGTAGATGGCTCCGAGGAAGCCCAGAGTGAGCCAGCCGTAGAAGAAGAGGTTCGTCGCAACGGGAACCAGTCTGCCGTAGGAGAGAACCTCCACTCCGCTGAACAGGTCTGGGAATACAGGTCCAAGGGCCGCAAGCGATACCACCAGAGCGGCCAGGAGCAGGAAGATGAGGGCAAGGCGAATGTGGAGCCCGGCCACCGCAGCGCTGGAGTCGTCTGCCGCCTCGACGACGGCAACCTCGTCAGTCTCGGGCGCGTCTGGCGTCGCTACCGAAGTCACCGTGTCCCGCTTCCTCCGTCTTCGATGTGCCGTTGCACAGCCCGTCCTCACTGACCGACCCATACCGTCCCTGACGGCGGGGCGCAGCCTAGCTTCGGCGCTCGCCGGCCGAAATCCTTCCGACGACCTGCGACCCGGGTTCGAGGCGCGGACCCTGCCGTCTCCGCAGACTGGCGTGGCGCCAATCCTTCCGGCCACAAAACGGCCCGCTGCCTCCTCCGATCGGAGGCTGGAAGCGCCGCGGCGGAACCGCATTCGACCACCGCGTGTTCCCACTTCACCAGCAACGCCGCTGTGCATAGAATGGCGGCGCCCGACGGGTACCCCGGCGGGTAAGGTGCCCCCGCACCCAGGCACAGGAGGCTGCCCTGAGCAACCGAAGGTACGTGGCTATTGGCGTCGGGCTGATCGTGATCGGTGCGGTCACGTTGGTCATCGGTGTGGCCATCGCTCACTTCACTGCGATCGAAGCCCTGGATGAACTCGGCCGCGAGACGTATTCCTACATTCCGCGCGGCTGGCAATGGACCACCGGCGGCCATGTCGTCGCGT
Organism: uncultured Acidimicrobiaceae bacterium; assembly: GCA_964397045.1. GTDB lineage: Bacteria > Actinomycetota > Acidimicrobiia > Spongiisociales > UBA5794 > CAYNHF01. The sequence continues at coordinate 34,832 of CAYNHF010000032.1, forward strand.
TGGGCGGCGTGCTGCTGATGATGGCGGGACTCGCCGTCGCCGTGCTCTACGACCGCCCGATCACCTGGGCGCGCGCCGCAGTGGGCGCCGGATTGTTCACCGGACTCATGATGGTCCTGTTCGGCGTCATCCCGAACCAGTGGCTCACCCTCACGCAGGCAGAACTGGAGTGGAGCTCACAGCGAATCCTCATCACCCTGCCCACCGCCCTGACCCTCGGCACCGAAATCTCCGTCTCATATGCTGCCGTCAAGGACATGATCCTGCAGGGCTACGTCCTCTTCGCCCTGATCGGCACCGCGATCGTCATGGTGCAATGGCAGGACCGCGCCAAGAAGAAGGCGGACGGTCCGCCACCTCCCGAACCTGTGTCCGTATACGGCAGGCCGCTCGTGAAGAAGGAGAGCTGAGGGTGGCCAAAGGCGACGTCTGGTTCGAGACACCACCGATCCGCGACGACTACCAGCTGGCGGCTGTCGAAGGCTCCTACCTGGCTGCCGCGGTCAAGCCAAAGCAGTTCCTGCACATCAACCAGGCGGAGTGCATCCTGTGCGAGGGATGCGTCGACATCTGCCCGTGGAAATGCATCCACTACCTCTCCGTCGATGCCATCGCGGAAGGCGTCAACGTCGACGACCCGGGCGAGGATGCAACCAACCGGGGGTTCTTCATCGTCGACGAAGACGAGTGCACGCGCTGTGCACTCTGCGTCGACCGCTGCCCGACCGGTGTGATCTCACTGGGCAAATTCTCGGGTTCGCTCGCTGACCAGGCAGAAGAGGTCGGAACCAAGCCCTGGGAGTACGACACCGGAGAGCGGGATTTCAAGAACGGATACGCCTACGGTATGCGCTGGTAACAGAGGATTTTGCCGAGGGGCTACCGCCGGTGAAACTACCGCTCCGGCGAGAGGGAATCGAAGGGAAGGAACGGAGGAGGAGGTCTGGTGGCAAACGGGAATGGAGACGGCAAGGTCGGGCTGAAAGATCGCCTGGGTGATGCCGCCGACCACATCCGCTCGAGCCAGGCCTGGTCGAGCATCTTCCGGCCTGGATCGCCGTTTCGCGCCGGCTACAACGACAGCCCTCGCAACCGTTCATATGTGATCATGAACAACGTGCTCTATCACCTTCACCCCGTGAAGGTGAAGCGCCACGGGGTGCGCCTGTCATACACGCTTTGCCTGGGCGGGCTGAGCTTCTTCCTGTTCATCCTCCTGACGATCACGGGCATCTTCCTCATGTTCTACTACCGGCCAACTTCGCCACAGGCCTACGTCGATATCGCGGCGCTGTCCACGGACGTCGCATTCGGTCAACTGGTGCGCAACATGCACCGGTGGGGCGCTCACCTCATGGTCCTCACCGTGTTTCTCCACATGGCCAGGGTCTTCTACCACGGTGCCTACAAGCCGCCTCGCGAGTTCAACTGGGTGGTAGGAGTGATCCTCCTGCTGCTCACCCTGCTCCTGTCGTTCAGTGGTTATCTGCTGCCGTGGGATCAGCTGGCTCTGTGGGCGTTCACGGTCGGCTCCAACATGGCTGCGTATACCCCCGTCTTCGGGGACCAAGTGTCGTTTGCGTTGGTCGGGGGCGTGCAGATCACGCCGGACACGCTCCTGCGCTGGTACGTCCTCCACGTCCTCTTCCTGCCGTTCATCATCGTCGTGTTCATGGCCGTCCACTTCTGGCGAGTCCGCAAGGACGGCGGAATCTCGGGACCCCTCTAGGAGCGGCTTTGGCAGAGATCCCTGAACACATACTGCGCAGATCCGCCGAGGCAAGGGCCGCGGCGGAGGGGCGCGACCCTGACGAGGTCTACGCAGAAATGACGGGCGAGGCACCACCAGCCTCAGCCGCACCGCCTGCACCAGACGCGGGCGCGACTCCGCAACCCGCGGCCGCTCCAACCGCTGAGGCCGCTCCCGTTCCTGCGGCGGCCGCCGGGGGCGCCCGCGATATCGAGGCAGAGTCCGAACAGTACGGCGTGCCGAGCCATCTTCTCGAGCGGTCCATGCAGGCGAGAGCAAGTGCGGACGGCACCGGGTTTCCCGCGGTGGGCACCACAACACCGCCCGCCGCGCCGGTCGCAGCCGAACCAGAACCCATCGCCGAGCAACCGACTGCAGAGCCCGAGGCCGCTACGGCCGTCGCCGCTGCGGTGGTTGCGGCTCCCGCCGGAGCCTCGCGGGATCTCGAGGCCGAGGCGGCGGAGTACGGGGTTCCTGCCCCGCTCCTCGAGCGGGCGATGTACGCCAGGGCACGTCACGACGGCACCACCGCCCCGGCAGTTGGCGCTGCCCCGACGGCACCGGCGACAGCCCCCGCAGCGGCGACCGCGACACCCGGGGTAGCGGCGGCGGCAGCACCGGCGGCGGCCCCAGCCATCCCTGAGGGGGTGCGCACCCAGCGACTCCTCACCGTCGTCAAGGCGGGGGCGATCCAGCAGGTCAAACGGGAACCACAGGACAAGGTCAATGTCTGGCCGCATCTGCTCGCCATCGAGTTGGTGGCGCTGATGGCGGTCACCGCGTTCCTCTTCGTGTTCTCGGCCTTCGTAGACGCACCGCTCCTCGAGTTCGCCAATTTCAACGAGCAGCCCAACCCGTCGAAAGCGCCGTGGTACTTCCTCGGCCTCCAGGAGCTGCTCTCCTACTTCGACCCACAGGTCGCCGGGGTGTTGCTGCCGGGCTTCGGGCTGGTCGGGTTGGCCTTCATCCCCTACGTGGACCGCAACCCTTCGGTGCGGCCGTCCGACCGTAAACTCGCCATCATGATCTTCACGTTCTTCGTGATGGCATCCGCCATTCTGACGATATTCGGCTCGTTCTTCCGTGGACCAGGCTTCAACTTCTCGTTCCCGTGGGTCGACGGGATCTTCTTCGATTTCTGATGGATACGACCACCCTCTTCGTGATCTTCGTAGTGCTGGCGGTACTCCTTCTGATCGCCGGAGTGTTCGCGGTGGCGTTCCGCCGGACCCCGACCCCGGCGGGCAGCCCGGAGGCGCTCACAGGCACCCTCGACAAACGAGCCAAGAAGGCCGACCGTGCCGCCGGCGACGCCCGCCAGGTTCAGGCGGCGACGGCAGTCGCCGTGGTGGATCGCGACACCGATGCAACCGAGACCGAGCCAACCTCGGAGCCCGAGTCCGCCACAGACATCGCGTCGGCCGCCACCGACACCGCGGCCTACGAAGCGCCCGTGATCGACCGGCAGGTAGTCACCGCTGAGGAATACGGTGTCACCCGCCGCAAGTTCTTCAACCGGGCCATCCTGGGGTTGTTCGGCGTTGCTTTTCTCGGCGGTCTGACGATCAGTTTCCTCGCGTTCCTGTGGCCGAAACTCAAGGGTGGGTTCGGCACTCCGATCAGCGCAGGCAACTTCAACGACCTGGTCACCGAGATCATCCAGCCGGACGGGAGCCTGCAGCCGGTGTTCGTCGCCGCGGCGCAGAGCTGGATCGTGCCCTTCAACCAGGTCGATCAACCTGGTAGCTCTTTCGATGGCCTACCGGTAGTTGCCAGCGAAGGTGGTGACCTCGGCCTCATGGCGCTGTGGCAGCGTTGTGTGCACCTCGGGTGCCGGGTCCCCAGCTGTAACTCCTCCCAGGGTTTCGAGTGTCCGTGCCACGGATCGAAGTACAACTTCCACGGCGAGTACGAAGATGGACCTGCGCCACGCAACCTCGATCGCTTTGGCGTCGAGGTGAACGCAGCTGGAGAGTTGATCGTGCTGACGGGGACGATCTTCGAAACCCCGCGCGCCAAGAACAAGACGCTCGCCTATCCGCAAGGACCATCCTGCCTGTGACCGGCATGCCTGTGATCGCACTCAGCTCGCTCGTCGGGGTCGCCGCGGAAACCGAGACCACTGGAGAGCCCGGCGACGTGCTCGGAATCGGAGCCATTGCGCTCGTCCTGGCGGCGAGCGCCATCCTGATCTGGGCCGGCTACCTCATCTTCGGCGCCCGCAGGCGGCGCAAGGCAGAGGAAACCCCGGTCAACTTGCAGCCGTACATCTCGGACGACGAGTTGGAGAACAAACGGCTGACACGGGTGCTCGGCTGGGCGGTCGTGGTCGCTGCGATCCTCGCCATCATCTTGCCCGTCTACTACATCAACGAATCGAAGCGGCAGGCAACCGCCGCAGAGAAGTTCGTCGAGCTCGACATCCACGAGGGAGAACACTGGTACACCGTGTTCGTATGCGTCGACTGCCACGGCCCCGCCGGGGGCGGGGGCAGCGCCGAATACATCGAGGAGCGCAGCGGGCTGACCAGCAACTGGTCGGTGCCTTCCCTCGACGACGTGTTCTACCGCTACGAGTTCGATGAGGTCGAACACGTCGAGATCTTCGGCAGGCAGGGGACCCCCATGCCGGGGAATGGCTTGGACGGCGGCGGCGCCATGACCGGCCAGGAGATTGACCAGGTGATGGCATACGTTCGTTCCCTCCAGATTCCCCAGGAAGAGGTGCTCTCCAAGGTCGAGCCGGCGGTGACCGCGGCTCTGCAACGGATCGAGAGCGGGGCGACCGTGGTCGAGGGCCTGATCGTTGCCCAGGAGGCTGAAATCGTCGACATCACCGGCGCTCCGGAGGTCTTTGCGGCAATCGCCACCATGCCCACCGAAGTGCGGGCGCTGCTGTCCGGTGACGGCACCTGCACCGATGCTTCAGCCCGTCTCATCGGAACCTTCTGCAACCTGAGAGGAACGGACACCGATCGTGACGGTCTGACCGACATCGCCGAGATCACCCTATCCGGACCAGCATTTGCCGGAGTGGTCGACAGCACCGTGCTGGTCAGGATCGTGTCCTCCGAAACCGTGGAAGAAGAGACCATCTTCGTAGTCGAGCAGGTACAGGACCCGGACGACCCCATGCTGTACAACCTCGTGCTCGACCCGGACAACCGGTTTTCCCAGACCGATCCGACGGGAAATCCAATGGAGGATCTGGGTCGCGTGGATGCCTGGCTGCGCTCACTCGACACGGCCCACCTCACCTACAGCGTGCTCGCCGAACGCAACGACGTGTTCCTGACCAACGCCCGGCAAGGTCTCGACTTCCTGCGGACCTCGGCAGCCAACGAGGGGTGGATCCCGAACGGCGTCGAGGTAACGGACGCCGGGCTCGACTTCTCCGGAGTGGCAGCAGACATGGGAGTTGGCGAAGCGGACGCGGCGCGTGCCGTTGGTCTCTTCAACTCCTTCTGTGCTCGCTGCCACACGGCCGGTTACAGCGCGGGCGCCGCGTTCGAATTGAAGCCGGGGACCGGCGCCTGGGCGCCTTCGCTCGTGGATCACAGATCAGTCGTGCAGTTCCCCGTCGAACAAGACCAGGTCGACTTTGTCATCTCCGGCAGCGATTCCAACCAGACGTACGGGGTGAACGGGCTCGGCACCGGCAGGATGCCGGGGTTCGGCGCGTCGCTGACGCTGGCAGACATCATGCTCATCGTGAAGTACGAGCGGACCCTATGAGCCGCGGCACTCCGTTCTCCGAACTGCGCGAGCGCACCAGGCAAGATGAACGCGGTCTCAGCACGCTCGAATGGCTTGGCATCGTGGCCGTCATCATCACCATCATCGCTTTCATCCCTGCTGCTCGCGGCATCATCGGCGACGCCTACGACGCCATCTTCAAGCGGGTAGACGAAACCACGGGAGAGATCAGCCAGTTCTCCATCGCGGCCCGTGGCGTCCTCATCACGGTCACCGCGTTCCTGGCCTTCATCGGGTCTGCATACCTGCTGCTCTACACCAACCTGGGTGCCCGCCTCGCGTTCCTGGTGGCAGGAGCAGGGCTCTTTGGCTGGTTGCTGATCGGAGGGACGCTGTTCGTCACCTACGCCCCCCGCGGCCTCCGTCCCCGGACCGTCGAGGGACTCAACGCCTTTCAGATCCGGATTCCTGCCATCGCGATGACGCTCGGAGCAATGATCCTCTTCGTCATGTTCGTGATCGCGCTCGATCGCTACGAGAAGGAAGACGACGCCGAACTCTGACCGTCAGCCGACCGGCTGCTGATGGAGATGGAACGTGAGAATCTGCAGTTCCGTAGACAAGTCGACCCTGCGCACCTCAATCCCTTGATCCACCTGGAGGACCGTCGGCGCGAAGTTGAGGATGGAACGCAGGCCAGCCGCGACCAGGCGGTCTGCCACCTCTTGCGCGGCACCGGCCGGAGTGGCAATGATCCCGATGGCGACCTCGCGGTCCGCGACCACTCGTTCCAGGTCTTCCAGCGGCAGCACCTCGTGGCCCGCGACCTCACCACCGACCTTGTTCGCGGCGACGTCGAACACTGCCACCACCTCGAATCCCCAAGCGTCGAAACCGTCATAGTTGCTCAGCGCCGAACCGAGATTGCCGGCGCCGACGATGGCGACGGCGTAGTCCGTAGTGAGCCCGAGCGCCTCGCGAAGCTGGCGTCTCAGTTCCGTCACGTCGTAGCCGACCCCGCGCGTTCCCTGCGAACCCAGGTAGGAAAGGTCTTTGCGCACTTGGGCCGAGTTCACCCCCGCGATGCCGGCCAGCTGATCCGATGAGCAGGTTTCTTGGGTTGCTGAAAGCTCCCGCAGGCAACGGAGATAGATCGGCAGGCGGGAGACGGTGGCGGCAGGTACTGATTGCTTCACGGCGTAAAGAATAATCCGGTTCGAGAACCATTCATCCAGCGCGGCCGAGTCGCGCCCGCCACACCGCAAACCACGCGTGCAGAGAGTCCACCTTGCCCGCCGCCAGCACCGCGCCTCGCTCCGAAAGCACCACAGGCACATCGGTCCCAAATCTTCCGAGGAATTCTGCGTCTGCGTCGACATCGACCACCTCGACGTCGACCCCGAGTCGGGTCGCGATGGGCAACACACGCGCGTAGGCGTGGTCGCACAGTGAACAATCGGCGCGAGTGACGAACGTGATCCGAGGTGGGCGGCGGCTCATCGGCGGAGGACACCGCCGCCGGACGGCTCAGCAGCGAGGCCGGCAGGGCTCACTAGGGTGGCGCCGCTCATGCGACCAGTCACCGCCGCCGTCATCATTGGTCTCCTCCTGCTCATTGTGGGCGCCTTCCTCTGGCAGCTATACGTTGCCGGTGCCCTCTAGGAAGGCCCTCCGGCCACGCTTCCGAGCGCTTGCCGGGTCACGCCGGCTCAATTGCTTCGCGGGCCTTCGCAACTGTGGGATCGATCTGCACCGGCGTGATCGCGACCGGACGGAGGGAGATCGAGACTCGTTCGGCAATCGAATAGGCCTCGTCTGCCCTTCCGTCGCGCACGGCGACCGCAATCTGGCCGTACGAGTCGGCATGCAGGAGCCCTTCCCCGGGCTCGACGTCTCCGTAGGAGGTCGTCCAGCTCAGCGGGTACTCCACCGTCCCGATCGTCACCACCAATTCCTCACCGGGAAGCACGCCCAATTGCTGCAGATCCTCAGGCGTCACGTTGGTCTGGGCGTTGCCGAAATGGTCCACCCACAGCACCTCACCACGAACCGACCCGGAATCGTGCTCGGCAAGGGGCAACATCAGCGGGGCCACCGTCCCCGGATCGACCACAGGGCCGAGATCGTCCAGTCCGGCTTGGCCGTCCGCCAGCACGGCAGCAACAGGGCCGAAGAGGTCGCGCCCGTCGAATGAGGTTCCACCAGCAGGCAGCCGCAGCTCCGGGTTCTCGATCGACACGATGCGGTCGGCACCACCAACCATTGCCACCGCGGGTGCCAGCAGACCGTTGTCCGGCCCCACGAAGTAGCCCCACCCGGTGCGGGCCGCGATCGCTCGGCGGCCGGTGCCCACGCCGGGGTCCACCACCGCCAAGGCAACCCCTTCGGGAACGTATTGGACGGATCGCAACAAGGCGAGCGCCCCTGCCCTGACGTCACCTGGTGCGATGCCGTGTGTGATGTCGAGCACCCGCACGTCCGGTGCAATACGAGCGATGACGCCGTGTACCACGCCGACAAACTCGTCGCGGGTTCCGAAGTCGGAAAGGAAGGAGATGGGCACAGTCACCCGGCGAGTTTCGGTGAGACCCCGGCGGCACGCAAGTTGTTCAACAGCAACTGTGGGCGGCTACGGCCACTGCGGAACACTCTGCAGCGCTGCCGGCAGCGCATGGCCGAGGCGCTCGCCGAGCCACCGGCCGATCGCAACCACGGCCTCGAGGTCCCTGCCGTGGTCGATACCAAGCCTGCCGAGAAAGAACGCTGCATCTTCGGTCGCCACATTTCCCCCGGCGCCCGGCGCGAACGGCGAGCCTCCGATCCCACCGACTGAGGTGTCGAAGACAGCCACGCCTGCCTGGAGTGCTGCGTAGAAGTTAGCGAGGCCGGCGTTGCGGGTGTTGTGGAAGTGACAGCGCACCGGAACGTCTGGGACCGCTGAACGCAGCGCCGTAACGGCGGTCTCGACATCGCGAGGCACGGCAACCCCGATGGTGTCCCCGAGCGCGATCTCCTCGACACCGGCTTCCGCGGCACGCCGCGCGATGACAACCAAGCGGTCCGCGCTCACGACACCGTCGTACGGGTCACCGAAGGCCACGCTGATCGTCAACGTGACCCTCTTGCTCGCTTCGAGCGCTGCGGGCGTCATGCGCTCGATCGCTCGCAGCGTTTCTGCGGAGGAGGTTCCCTGGTTCGACCGGTTGTACCCATCTGCTGCCCCTACGACGAAATTGACCTCATCGACCGAAGTCTCGAGCGAGCGCTGGAGTCCGCGCTCGTTCAACACCAGCCCGATATACGAAACCCCGGCCGGAGCCGGTCCCAGCGCCGCAACGACAGATTCCGGATCTGCCATCTGGGGCACGACCTTCGGGTTGACGAACGAAGCGACCTCGATACGGTGCGCACCGGCATCGACGAGCCGGCGGATCAGATCGACTCGATCGCCGACGGCCAGCACGCGCGGCTCGCTCTGCAGGCCGTCGCGGGGGCCGACCTCGACGAGCTCGACCGCGTCATGAAAACTCGAACCTTCGGTTGCACCTGCGGTCAACGGCGCCTCACTCGGGGTGATTGAGCAGAGCCTATCCCAACCAACCTTCGGGCGGGTGCGGCCGACGGAGGGTGAAACGGGTAGTGCAGATTCAGATGATGGCGTCCGTTCTGGCGTGCCTGACGAGTTCGGCCTGGGAGTGGATTCCCAGTTTGCGGAAGATCGACTTGAGATGGTTCCGGATCGTGTGCTCGCTCACACCCAGTTCTGCCGCGATCGACACCACGCGGTGTCCTTCGAGCAGCAATCTCACCACGTCGAGTTCGCGAGGCGACAGCCGGTCGATGCCGTCGAAGGACAGCACCGCGTCCGAGGCGTCTGCGAGGCCGCGACCCAGCCCGAGTCGATCCAGTTCGACGCCGATACGCCGCAACCCGTCCTCCAACAACTGCTCGCGCACGCTGCCGTGGGTCAGCGGCCCACTCGGCTGGATGATCCACAGGATCGCCGCAGGAGCGCCGGGCAGCGATCGCATCGGGAGCAGTTTGACGACCACCGGCACGCTCTGGTCATGGCGATCGAGCAGCGACCACTCGAGGGCGATCGTGGGGCTACTCAGTTCGCCGTTGGCGGCGTCCTCGATGTAGCCGAGATACCTCGTCACCTGATCCTCTGGGATCCATGGTGGAGGTTCGGCGCTGCTGGCGGGTTCGCGAGCGTCCTCACCAACGAAGTCGTTGAGGACGGTGTTGGCGTAGGTTCTGATGCCGTCCTCGTCGGTGATCAGCACCCCATCCGACATAGCCTCGAATAAGGCATACAGCGGCACCATGACGTTCTTCATGTTCTTGACGCGGGCCGTCATTGCGCCACCCCAGCTGCCTTGCACAGCCGCAGCCGTTCACCCATGCGTAACACCAGGCCTTCCCCATCTCGGCTGCAGAACCGCCCTACCGTCCCGCAACCTCTTCCGTCTATTCCCCTGTCATAGGCTAGGTCGATCGACCCATGCTGCGAATACTTGTTTTGACGGGTGGCGACGTAACTAGTCACGCATATCGTTCGAGTTCGCCCGACCAGCGAGACGGGCGTGCGCGAAACCGCCAGATGGCCGATAATCCCGTCATGCACCCTCCTCGCTCCGCAGCCAAGCCCGCGCAGCCTGCAGAGGTGGCCGTGGGGTCGCCGTTGGTCGGCGCCGAACGCCTCTTGCTTCGCGAGTTGATCGACTACGCCGGCCTATTCCCTCCCGCCCGCCTCGATCTCGCCGCCGCGGTCGCCGCGTACCGGGTCGCCCGCGACGGTCAGTACGCCTGGGTACTGGGAAGGTTCCTCTGTCCGACGTCACGGCTGGAGGAATTGGGAGGCGCCCTCACCGCGACGATGACCGCAGGCGAGCAGACGTGGGACGTCGGGGTGATCTTCGATTTGCCGCCTGCTGCCGCTGCCGCGGCTGCCCAGGCGTTCGACGCTGCGATGGATCCCGCCGCGCGAGTGACGGTGGCCGAACTGCGGACGCCGGACGCGGCGGCAGAGGGTCGCTCTCTGGAGACGACGGCAGACGCGTTGCGTCCGTACCTGCTCGCGGCGACCTCCATCTCGCCCCGCGTCACCACCTACATCGAGATCCCACTTACCGCCGCCTGGCACGATGGCATCCCTTTGGCAATCGAGGCCGTGGCGAAACTGGGACGCCACCTGCATCGCGAGGTCGGTGTCAAACTGCGCTGCGGCGGGCTCGAACTGGACGATTTCCCCAGCTGCGCACAGGTGGCTCGCTTCATCTCGGCGTCGGTCTCGGCCGAGGTTGCCTTCAAGGCCACTGCAGGGTTGCACCGGCCCGTCCGCCACTTCGACCCGACCCTCGGCGGATATCGGCACGGCTTCATGAACCTGCTGGCCGCGACTGCGCTGGCCGAAGTCGGGGCAAGCGAGGAGACACTCGAAATCGTCCTTGCCGAGGAGGAGGCGAACGCCTTCGCACTCGGTGTCGCGGGCCTGCAGTGGCGCCGGCACACTGCCGGCCCTTCCGTCATCAAACGCATCCGCCGCGATGCCTTCACCGCCTATGGGAGCTGCGATTTCGACGAGCCGATCGCCGATCTCGTTGGCCTCCAGATCGTTGCCGCCGCCCAATGACCACCGATCACGTCGCAGACCCGACGCTGGACCCGGCCTTGGAGTCATGGGTCTCCGTGACTGCCGGATCCGACTTTCCGATCCAAAACCTTCCCTACGGCATCTTCTCCACCGCGGATCGCTCGCCGCGGGTGGGGGTCGCGATCGGTGACGACATCCTGGACCTCGCGATGCTCGCAGACGCAGGCCACCTTGTCGGGATCGACCTTGAACCGCATAACGTTCACACCGATCGACTCAACCACCTCATGCGCCTGCCGCGCCTCACGCGGGTAGCGTTGCGCGAACGGCTCAGCACACTGCTGCGGAGGGACAACCCCGATCTCATCGCAGACTCAACCAGATGGCTCGTGCCAGGCTCCGCAGCTGCGATGCACCTTCCATGCGAGGTCGGCGACTACGTCGACTTCTACTCATCTCTCGAGCACGCCACCAACCTCGGAAGGCTGTTCCGTCCCGAAGGCGAACCGCTGCTGCCCAACTGGCGGCACCTCCCCGTTGCTTACCACGGACGAGCTTCGACCGTCGTCGTCAGCGGTACTCCGGTGGTGCGACCCCACGGCCAGCGCAAAGCCCCGACCGCAGATGCTCCTTCGTTCGGACCATCGACCCGGCTCGATTTCGAGCTGGAAGTCGGCTTCTTCACCTGTGCAGGGCCACAGCTCGGTGCCACGATCGCACTCTCCGATGCTGAGGATCACATCTTCGGATTCGCATTGGTGAACGATTGGTCGGCGCGTGACCTCCAGGCATGGGAGTACGTGCCACTCGGACCGTTCCTCGGCAAGAGTTTCGCGACCACAGTGTCACCGTGGGTCGTCACGCGCGAGGCCCTGGCACCGTTCCGGGTTGAGCCTCCTCCTCAGAAGCCTCGACCACTGCCGTACCTTTCAGAGGCTGCTACGCCGGGGCTAGCAATCGACCTCGAGGTGAAGCTCAACACCACGCTGATCAGCACCACCAGCTTCCGCTCGATGTACTGGACGCCCGCCCAGCAACTCACCCACGCCTCCAGCAACGGAACCGCGATCCGTGCGGGCGACCTGTACGCCTCCGGAACCGTTTCCGGCTCGACCCCCGGAGCGGCCGGATCTCTCATCGAACTGACCTGGAACGGCACCGCACCAATTCCCCTGGAAGACGGATCCACGCGCGCCTTTCTCGAAGATGGAGACACCGTGACGCTACGCGGCAGTTGCCGCGCCGGCGGAGCGGCCGCGATCGGCTTCGGAACCTGTTCCGGGACGATCATCGCATGACGACACCCCCGGGCCGGCCGCGGTTGCCGCCCCGCTTCGCCGGCCCGACCCGGTAGTACGCTTACCGCCGATGGCGACCCTTCTTCTGTTTGCGAACCTGCGCGAAACGGCAGGCACCTCCACCGTCGAACTGCCCGGCAACACCGTTGGGCAGGTGGTGACCGTTGCCATCGAGTCCTATGGAGACGACTTCGCCGCAGGGGTAGGCACAGCCAGGGTATGGGTGAACGGCGACCCGGCGGACGATGACACCCCCGTTTCTGCAGCGGACGAAATTGCTTTGATCCCACCTGTGTCTGGCGGGACCACCAGAACCCAGAACCCAACAGAACTCCTCGATTACGTGGCGGTTCCGGCGCTGGTTGCCGCGGTCGCGATCGCCAACTGGATCTCAGTGCAATGGTTTGCCTTCGCGATGGTCGGCATCGGCATCGCCTGGCTCTGGGACCTCCGCGATACGCTGGCAATTCGCGGCATCCGCTTCCAGATGATCCCTGCGATGGTGGCTGTGGCCCTCGCCGTCAACGGCGCCTACGGATGGGGCCAGGCCGGCTTCGCCGGCGGAATGGCACTGGGAACCGTGGCGTGCCTCATCTGGGTGGTGCTCGACACCTCCATGCGAACCCTCGATCGGGTTGCGCTCCTGCTCTTGCTGGCGACGGTCGCCTCACTGGGGACCGGGGCTCTGGTACTGGTGCGCCTCGACGGCAGCGAGCGGGTCACCTTCTTCATCGCACTCGTCCTGGTGGCTGGGGCAGCCTCCTGGGGCGTAGCTCGCCTCCCGAACGACACTTTTGCCAGCCTCGACGGCAATCTCGTTGGCCTCCTGGGCGCGCTCTTCGTCGGTGCCATCGCCGGACTCGGGTCAGATGCGGTGGATTTGCCGACCGCGCTCATCGCGGCCGCGTTCGCAGGCGCCGGCCTGGTGGCAGGCCGGACGTTCGGATCGATGGTCCGCTCCGGCGCGGTGGTACTGACCGAACGATCCCCCGGAATGCTGACGACACTGGATGGGCCGGCAATCGCAGCCTCCATGTTCTGGGCGGCACTCACCCTCTTCGGCTGAGTCGGGAGACCGCCGCAGTGTGCCGTCATAGCGTTGGGTTCAGCGACTCCCCGATGAGCAGGCCGGCCGTCGCCAGCACGAGGCCGACGCCCACCGACAACACAACGTTGGCTACCGCGCCTCCCGTTACGCCTGCCCGGTACAGCTCGATCGTGTCAACGATGAAGGTGGAGAACGTGGTGAATCCTCCGAGCATGCCGATGAAAAAGAACAGGCGGACTCGATCCTCGAGCCGGCCGATCATCAATCCCACCAGCAGACCCAGGAGGAAGGATCCGACCACGTTGACGGCGAAGATGGCCCACGTGAAGGCTCCGGTTTGAGGCGGCAGCGTCCTCCAGATACCGTATCGGGCCATCGTGCCAAGTGCCCCACCCAGACCGACCATCAGAAACTCAGACATCGGCGGGAGCCTATCCACCAAGGGGCTGGGGTGCCGGATTTCGCTTCCCTCAGGGTCATGCCAGTATCAGCCGATATCAGGTACGCGTTATGCACAGACAACACCGGCTTGACGATCGTGGGATGAACCTGCACGCGCGGCGGCGCTTCCGGGCGGCCGTGCCTCTGCTGCTCGTCGCCTTGCTCTCCGCGATTCCCGTCACCGCAGGAGCCCAGACCCGTGAGGACGTCACGCGCACTCGTCAGGCGAAGGATGTCGCGTATGAGCGGCTGATCGCGACCAACCAGGAACTCGAAGCAGCCGTCGTCATCTACGAAGAAATCAACTCAGAACTGATCGATCTCAACTGGAGAATCGGCCTGCTCCATGAGCAGGTCCGTGACTACGAAGCGGACGTCACCGCCCTGGAAGTCAGAGCCCGCAACCTCGTGATCGAGGCTTACATGAACGGCGGCATCGAATTGATGGAGGTGGTGCTCGAAGCCGATTCGATCCAGGACGTGTTCACCGGACAGGTGCTGGCATCACGTGCCACGGACCACGATGTCATCGCGCTCGATCGCCTCGATGCGCTCAGTCGTGAGCTGGATCGGGTACGAGCCGAGTTGGAAATCGACCAGGCCCGCGCCGCCGAACTCGAGTCCGAGGCGCGTCGCGTTGTCTCCCGGTTGGTTGCCTCGCAAGAAGCGGCAGCTCTGGCGTACGCCGAGGCCGATCAGGCCGCTCGTGAGGCCTACCGACTCTTCCTCGAAGAGGAACGGATCCGACGGATGTCCGAACTGGCCCGGATCCAAGGGGTTGCCGGCGGCCTTTCCGCAACCGCCACCCCCGGCTTCGTCTGTCCGGTCGTCGGCTCCGTTGCGTTCAGCAACGACTGGGGCAACCCCCGGTCTGAGGGTCGTACCCATAAGGGAACCGACATGTTCGCCAGACGCGGCACCCCGTTGGTTGCCGTGGCAGACGGCACCATCCGGCTGAGTACCGAGGAGCTGGGAGGGATATCGGTCTACCTGACCTCCAACTACGGCATGGTCTTCTACTACGCCCACCTCGACGGCTATGCCCCCAGCATGCGGTCCGGCAAGCGGGTGGCGATCGGTGATGTCGTCGGCTACGTCGGCGACAGCGGCAACGCGCTTGGTGGCTCACCCCACCTCCACTTCCAGATCCACCCGGGCGGAGGCGCCCCGGTCAATCCTTACCCCACTGTCCGTCGCACTTGTTAGCCTCTGGGGCTAACGGACCTTCCGTCACAAAGAGAAAGGCTGCCGTCCTGGAACAGAATCGCCGCAGAATCGACGTGGTGACCGACCCCGAATTCGTTGCGACCCTCACCGCAGATACGCTCGAGGTACTTCGCGAGCGGCGTCAGCTCTGCGACGAACTCGACAACGAGCTGTCCTTCTACCGCAGGCTGCTGCACGGTCGGCTCGACCTTCTCGGTTTCGAGAAGCGCCGGCGCAGCGGGATCGAAACGCGCTCGCTGATCGAGGCACTTCCCGAGATCCTGGCGGACTCAGACGCGCCGATGCGAGAAACCGCCCTCAAGTCACCTCCGATCGAAGCTCCCGACTTCTTCGGAGAGGGGCAACGTGCGATCGACAAGGTGCTCAGCGACGACTTCCTCGCCCATCTCCCCACACTCGGCGACTCCGAACTCGAGGAGATCGAAGCCTCGCTGACAGTTGCCGAACGCGATATCTCAGACCAACGCCGCCTCGTGTATGACGCGCTCGAACTTGTCCTCGAGGAGCTGACTCGCCGGTATCGGGAGGGGCTCGCCAACGTCGACGAGCTGCTCGAGCAAGGCTGATCATCGACGTCGTGGTGGCGCGCACCATGCGTGCCGACATCGCGGAAGCCTGGCACCACGGTTCGGCCATCGCGGTTGATTACGAAGGACGGGTCCTCGCTGCCTGGGGCGAATCGGACTTCCCCATCTACTACCGGTCGGCCGTCAAACCCTTCCAGGCGACGGCCTCGCAACGTGCCGGAGCCGAACTCGTACCCGAACACCTTGCACTGGCATGTGCCAGCCACGGTGGGCAGCCGGTTCACGTGGCCATCGTTCGTGCCATGTTGGACGAGGCATCACTCGATGAGTCTGCGCTCCAGTGCCCTCAAGATTGGCCACTGTCGAATTCGGCGCGGAATCGACTCATCGCTGGCGGGGCAAGGAAGCCGCGGCGGATCTTCCACAATTGCTCCGGCAAACACGCCGGGTTCCTCAGAGCATGTGTGGCAGCGGGTTGGCCGCTGGAGACCTACCTCGAGCGACACCATCCCCTGCAGCAGTCGGTCGTCGCAATCGTCGCAGAGGCGACCGGTGCCGATCCACGGCCGGTCGGGATCGACGGTTGCGGAGCGCCGGTGCTCGGCGGGACGATCCGGGGACTCGCCACCGGGTTCGCCCGGCTGAGCCGGGACTCCGCGTACGCCGAAGCCGCCACCGCCACCCGCCGTTATCCCGCCCTCGTCGCCGACTCCGCCCGGCCGGATGGTCGACTAGCCGCATGGTGGGGTGGACCGCTCAAGGCGGGGGCGCAGGGCCTCGTTGCCGCATCGCGTCACGGCATCGGCCTGGCGGTCAAGAGCCACGAAGGCTCCCGCACGGTCGCCGTCATGACACTGCTCGAGATGCTGCGACTCTTGGGCATGCTCCCGGACGCGGCTCGAGCTGAACTGGAGGATATCGCTCGTCCGCCGGTATACGGCGGCGGTCGTGTCGTTGGGGAGACCGTCCCCACGCTCGAAGCTGCACCAACGTCATGACGCTGCGCATCCACGATGATTGGTCGACCGGTACGTTCGACCGGGCGCCGATTGCCGCGGCGACCGGCCCGTTTCCGCAACGCGGTTTCCTCGACACCTGGTGGCGACACCGGGGGGGCCAAGGGCGCGTGATGCTCGCAGACAGCGGAAGCGCGCTGCTGCCCCTCGTCGCCTTCGATGACCGAGTCGAATTCATGGGTGAAGCCGACTTGTGTGACTATCACAGCCCACTCGGTGGCCCGGTTGACTCGCTGCTCCGAGCACTGGCTTCGCGCCTGCCGGACGGAACGAAGCTCACGCTTGACAGCCTCCCCACGGAAGCCGCTGAACCGATCGCCGCAGGGCTCCGGACGGCGGGCGTTGCCACCACCGTCGCCCAGCACGAGCTCGCTGCTGTCCTCTCTTTGCCGGCCGCCACCGATGAGTGGCTGGCCTCGCTCGACAAGAAGCAGCGCCACGAGGTGCGTCGCAAGCACCGACGGTTCACCGCCGCGGTCGGGTCACCCCGTCTCAGCAGGGGAACTGCGGAAGACCTGACTGGGTTTGTTGCGATGCATCGCAACGCAGCGGGTGAGAAGGGCGGGTTCATGGACAATGCGATGGAGCGATGGTTCGCTGCCCTCATCAATGAGGTGGGCGGGTGTATCGACCTACTCAGTGGGGATGACGGGGTACCCCTGGCCGCCGGAATCGGCTTCGAGGACGAGGGCGCCTACTACCTCTACAATTCCGCCTACGAACCCGCCGCGTCTGAAGTGTCGCCCGGTGTTGTCCTGCTGACCGAGTTGGTGGCTCGCGCCATCTCAGAGGGACGTACCGTATTCGACTTCCTGAAGGGCGACGAGCCGTACAAGTACAAGCTCGGGGCCCAGCCGAGGCCTCTCTACGCCGTGACCGCAACCATCGGCGATCGATTGTGATCAGATCAGTAGCCCTCATCTCCCTCCATACGTCCCCGCTGCTGCAGCCGGGCGCGGCAGATGCCGGTGGCATGAACGTCTACCTCCACGAACTGGCGCAAACGATGGCCGATCGGGGCATCCGGGTCGTGGTGTTCACCCGGCGCACGACACCAGACCAGCCGGAGTGCGTCGAGTATCGACCCGGCTACCGGGTCGTCCATGTCGATGCAGGCCCGCCCCGGCCACTTCCGATCAGCGAGCTCCCCCCCTATGTAGCGACCTTCGCCGATGCGGCCATCACCTGGACACACGAATCGAAAACGACGTTCGACGTGATCCACTCCCACTACTGGCTGTCCGGCTGGGCAGGCGTCCTGATGAAAGAAGTACTGGACGTGCCCCTGGCGAACTCATTCCACACCCTGGGGCGGGTAAAGGACCGCGCACGTCGCGATGATGAACCCCTCTCCAGTCGTACCCGGACCCTCACGGAAGAGGAGGTGATCGCTCGCTCCAACTGTGTGATCGCCTCGACGCCCCATGAGTTCGAAGACTTGCTGCAGCACTACGGCGCGAGTCCGGAGCGCCTCTGCACATCACTCCCCGGCGTGTCCCATCTCATCTTCAGCCCGGGGGATAAAACGGTGGCCCGTGACTGGCTTGGCCTCGGTGATGAGCCCATCGTGCTCTTCGTCGGACGCATTCAGCCATTGAAGGGCCTCGATATCGCGGTCCGAGCTCTCGCCAAGCTTCCCGAACGAGTGGCCGCCGGGGAGGGTCCGCCGCGACTGGTGGTGGTCGGCGGCCCCAGTGGGCCGGCAGGAGAAAACGAACTCGATCACATCCGGGCCCTCGCGGCCGACCTGGGGGTCTCCCAACGAGTGTCGCTTCTCGACCGTCAGCCCCATGCCCATCTCGCCGCCTTCTATCGAGCAGCCGATGTCTTGGTGATGCCCTCACGGTCGGAATCCTTTGGTCTGGTGGCCGCGGAGGCTCAAGCTTGCGGGCTCCCGGTAGTGGCGTCGGCAGTAGGCGGCCTGGCCTTCGTGGTTAGTGAAGGAGTGTCCGGTGTGCTGGTCGAGGGTCACGACCCGGCCGGCTACGCGGATGCACTGGTACACGTGCTCGACGACCCCGGGGTGGCGAACCGATTGCGTAGCGGTGCGGTGGAGCACGCCGAACAGTTTTCCTGGAATGCCACAGCCAACCGGCTTCTCGAGTTGTACTCTGGCATCAGCGGACGATGACCCCGGAGGCAGCACGAGTTCTCCTCGAGAAGGTTACGGAGGAGTGGGTTGCCGACCCCGATTCGGATGCAGTTTGGGCCGGCGAGCATGAAGGACGGTGGGGGATTCGCCTCCGGCAGCATGTCAGAGATGCCACCACGATCTGGTTCGACGTCGGCGCACTCACCATCGGCCTCTCTGCCTACCTCCTCCCTGCTCCACCCCGTCATGCAGCCGAGGTCTACCGGCAGGCACTGCGCCGCAACCTCACGGCATGGCCGGCGACGGCGGCGCTCGATCCAGAAGGGAACCTCAGCATCGTGAGCCGGATACCGCTCACCGGCCTCGATCGGGGAGCGATCGATCGTGCCGTCGGCGCCGTCTACGAGCTGGTCGAGCTGTCCTTTCCTGCCATGATCCGCGCCGGGTTTGATTCGCGCGAAAAATCGGGCTGAGAAAGTTGTCGACAAGGGGTTGTGCACAACCGCCTGTGGATTGCTGTGGATCTGTGGATACCTTCTTCACACGAGGGTGAAGAGGACATAATTGGCAGTAGTTAGTCTCGATTACATGGTCGAAATGGGCTGCTTGCGAGCGAATCAGAGCCCTTGCATCCCGACAGACGGCTTCGTATGGTCGGCCGAACAAGGCCCAAGGTGCTGGGAGTCCAAGACCTCGTTCGGGGAAGTGCGGGGAACGGCCCTCCGGTTCCTTGGGCCTTGCCTAAGCAACGCCGGCACACTCACTCGGAACCCGCCGCTCGCGGCCGGTAACGTGCGTCTTCGATCATGCCGACGCTGTCCGCCCTCCGCCTCCCCTTGCCATGGGATGAGTTCTCCCTGCCGAACCCACTTTTGACCCGATCCACCGTGCTGATGACCGGCGAGATCGGCTGGGGATGGGATGGCGGTGCCCCCGCGTTTTCGATCCCGCCGGTGAATCCCGTGGAAGGGACGGCAGTCGAAGGGTGGGATCTCGACCACGTCGTTTTGCTCGTACCGAACATCGACACCGCAGTCGACCGCATGGTGGAAGCCGGAACCTCGCCCCGGCTCCGGATGCACGTTGGAGGAAGACCCGCTGCGTTCTTCAGGGTGGGACCGCTGCTGGAGGTGATTCAGTCGCCCGTGCGGGAGTCGGTGATCTACGGCGTTGCGCTGGCCACCGATGAGTCGCTCGAGGCGGTGGCCTTACGTTGGCGCAGCCTCGGTCGCGAAGTCGGCGATCCACATCCCGCGGTGCAGCCGGGGAGACGGATCATGACCGTCCGCGCGACGGAAATCGGGTTCGCAGTGATGTCGCCGGATCGAGCGACGTCGGCCGATTGACTCACACCCCGAACATGAGGTCGCGCAGCCGCACCCGGGTGGTCTCGAATGTGTCGAGGTTGATCCGCAGCGACCCCAGACGCAGGCCCTCCATGACCTTGCCATGGTGGGTTGCGACTCGCAGCGTGTCTGCTTCGACCTCCAGGGCACCGAGACCGAGGCACCGCCCGGCTCCGTCCTGGATCCCCACGACCATGCTGTCGAGCTTGGCGAGATCGAACGCCTCGGGAAGTGTGGGAGCGAACACCGAGGGCTGCACCCGCCACCGCCCCATCGGCGCGACGAGCGCAGCCGCAAAGGATTCGATCCGTTTGGTGCGCTGCTCTACCGGACCCTGGGGTTGGATGTCCGCAGGGATCTCTGCCTTGGCGACTCGCGCTCCGAGGAATCGTTGCAGCATGCCGATGGTGGGCTCGAGCTCGCTGCCGCGCTGGAGCGCGATCACCAGATTCGGGGCGCATAGTTCCATCAGGTGATACTTGAGCGTCTGCCCGACCACCCCGGAGACCACTCCGGTGGTGTCGAGTACCACGTAGTCGGCCCCCGCCCTGGCAACATCGACGAGCGCCGCGGCAGCCACCACATGGGGCAACACAACACCCTGCGGTTGAGTCGACCCGACAAAACGTAGTTCGTCCGCCACGGACAACTCCCCAAAGTCGTCAGGACCTCTCACCCACTTCAATCCGACACACGCAGGAGGGCCGACCGTGGACACCCCGACGTCGGCATCGACGAAAGCAGCCGAGAGCCCCGAGCCGATAGCGTCGGCGAGCAGAAACTTCGCGAGAGTGGTCTTGCCCGTGTCCGCAGCTCCGATGAGCATCACAACGCCGGTCTGGCCCAGCACACGGGAACGCAGGGAGGCGAATGGCTCTCCGGCAGCAGGCACTACGGGCTCCTTCACCAACTCAGCAATGAGAGAACTCTACCGGTGGCAGGCAGCCACGCAGCGGGATCAGCGCGACTTTGCCCCGAAGCGTCTGATGCGGGGCCGGTTGTGCCTCGGTCCCGACCGATCTGCAGTCCACGGGGCGTACGGCGCCATCGTGATCTCCGCCAGCGCGAGGAGCACGGTGTCGTAGTTCACCCGCCAGCCGGAGTAATCCCGCCATGCCTGGTCCCGATCTGCCAGTACCGGCACTCCCGCTTCAGCAAGCTCGTCCAGCGCTGCGTCGAACTCCCCGCGGGTGATGCTGATCGGATCGGAGGGGTCGGGGTCAGGGTCGTAGGTGATCCCGAAGAAGTCCGCGATCGAACGTAGCGCGAGGTACCCGGCCCTGATGCAGACCCCCTTTGGGCCCTGCATCGATCGATCATCGACCGCAGCAGCCATGAGCGAAGCCGAGTCGAGGATCGTACCTGCGGCGGTGACCCACGACCGTGCGGATGAAGGTGACCGGAAGAACACGAGCGCGGCGTAGCTGGTGTGGCTCTCTTCGAGCTCGTTGAACCACCGTTCCCACTCGAGCCAGGTGGCGTCCAGGTCTTCCAGCCAACCGATGCGGTAGTGACGAATGATGAACTCGACGGCCGATGGTGGCGATCCGGCCCGCACTTCGAGAAGTGCGACCTCTGCCTCCCGACGCGAGAACGCCTGATACATAGAAGGGAGGTAGGTAATCATCAGCGTGAGAGTGAAGAGGCCCAGGCCGGCCTCGGTGAAGGCCAGGGTCCGTTGCAGGGTCGAGTCTGCCGGGGCAAAACCGAGTGTGGTGATGGAAGACCCCGACAGGTGATACGCGTCTGCGAGATTCCAGGGCTCGACGGCAAGGAACATGAGCGTATATCCGATCGCAATGAGAGTGAACCAGGTGGCTGCCATCAACACCAGCGTGATCGGGGCGTACATCGCCATGGTGCGGTCGCGAACCTCGTAACTGCGGCTCTCGCGAGCGACGAGGTCGAACACCGCACGTACCGTCCGGAACACCCCACGCGACAGCATCGACTGACCGCTGCGGGGAAGGATCACCATCTTGATCGCCGCGATCACCGTCATGATGACCAGCGCGACGCCGACCAGGAATACGAGAATCTGGAGAACGACCACGGCGCCAGACTAGAAAGACGGACGGAGCGGTGTCGCGGATGCCCGGGCTCTAGGGTGCATGCGGACTGGAGGAAGCGATGCCGTACATCGACGAAATCCCGCCCGAAGCTGCAACGGGCGTCGCAGCCCGCGAGTACGGCAAGGCAATGCGGAGGGCGGGGCGCGTGTGGAACATCGTCTCCATCATGAGCCCAAACGGCGAAGCGATGCGCGATTCGATGCGTTTCTACGGCACGATCATGTTCGGCGATTCACCGCTGACCCGCAGCCATCGAGAGATGATTGCTGTGGTGACCTCGCAGATCAACGAGTGCGTCTATTGAACCCAGGCGCACTTACACGATCTCCGGTCGGAGATCGCATCAGACCTGGGGCTCAGCGACTCAGACGGTGAGGCGCTCGTAGACAGATTTGCCGCAGACTGGCGAACGGCGGGGCTCGACGCGCAGACGCACGGCCTGCTCGATTTCAGCACCAAACTGACGGCGACGCCCGCCGCGATGCGAAGGGGAGACGTCGATGCGCTCCTTGCACTCGGCTGGGATGACAGGGCGGTGCACGACACCACCCAGGTCTGCGCGTACTTCAACTACATCAATCGCATCGCAGATGCGCTCGGTGTCCACCCCGAGGACTGGATGGATCTCGCTGGCCGTCCTTTGCAGGACTGACGGCTCCTTGCGACCTCCTATCGTGAAGCGCGAGGTAGCCGACATCGACCGCCTGGAAAGGAGTCCCCATGCACATCCAGATCGACGACCGCCCGTCGTATGCCATCGCCAAAGTGACGCTCGATCCCGCTGAGGAGATCGTCGCCGAGGGTGGCGCCATGGTGGCGATGACCCAAGGTTTCGAACTCGAGACCAAGGCTCGCGGCGGGTTTCTGAAATCGATCGCCCGGTCTACTTTCGGAGGCGAGAGCTTCTTCATGAACACCTTCAAGGCACCGGGGTCCGGGGGGACGGTGCGGCTGGCTCCCGCGCTGCCCGGCGACATGCTCGTCCTCGAAATGGCTGGGGAGCAGATCATGGTTCAGTCGGGCGGGTTCATCGCGTCGAGTCCTGCGCTGGAGGTCGAGACCAAATGGAGCGGCGCCAAGACGTTTTTCGCCAGTGAAGGTCTGATCATGCTCAGGGTTTCCGGGACCGGGAACCTGATTGTGGCTGCCTACGGAGCGATCGAGGAGATCGAACTCGGCCCCGGTGAGACATTCACCGTTGATACCGGCCACCTCGTCACATTCACCTCAGACATCGGTTTCCGAGTGCGCAAGGTCGGAGGATGGAAGAGCACACTGTTCAGCGGCGAAGGCCTCGTGGTCGATTTGACGGGACCCGGCAAGCTCACCCTCCAGACGAGGAGCCAGGACGCATTCCTGGGCTGGTTGATTCCACAACTGCCTTCCCAGAACACCAGCAGCGGGTGACTGGCACCACCCGACCGGTCGACCGGTCCGGTAGAGCGTCGCGACGGCGCTCCGCGAACGTATGTCCAACACGAGCCAACTGCTTAGGGTGGACGACATGAACCAGATACCCGTAGCCGTCGTCGGTGCCGGCCAGGCCGGCCTGTCGTGCAGCTACTGGCTGGCACGCCGCGGGATCGACCATGTGCTGTTGGAGCGCGGCAGCACCGCAGACTCGTGGCGGAGTCGCTGGGATTCGTTCTGCCTGGTGACGCCGAACTGGACCTTGAACCTGCCCGGCTTCCCGTACGACGGGAACGACCCGGACGGGTTCATTCCGCGCGACGAAATCGTCAACTACGTAGAGCGATATCGGGCGTTCCTCGGCGCACCCGTCCTCGACGCTACCGAGGTCACCCGACTGAGCCGGGAGGTGGATGGCTGGCGGATCATGACGGACGCAGACACGTGGACCGCAGCGGCGGTGATCGTAGCCACCGGAACGTTCCCCTTCCCCTCGACTCCGCCGCAGGCCGCATCACTCCACCGCGACATCCATCAGCTCCACAGCGCCGATTACCGCAGACCGGTAGACCTCCCCCCTGGGGGAGTGCTGGTGGTGGGAAGCGGTCAATCCGGAGCTCAGATCGTTGACGATCTCGTCATCGCGGGGCGGGACGTATGGTTCTCAATCGGCCGGTCGGGGTGGGCGCCAAGGCGATTCCGAGGGAAGGACACGACCTACTGGATGAAGCAGGCCGGTTTCATGAAGATGCCCATCGCAGACCCCGCCATGCGGGATCGGCCGAGCCTCACGGTCTCTGGAAGAGACGGCGGAAAGGACCTGAATCTGAGAGCGTTCGGGCGGCAAGGCGTCCAGCTCGTCGGACGGGTCATCGAGGCAGACGGCGCATTGATACGACTCAGTGACGACGTGGCAACCACATTGGATGCCGCCGATGCCGTCGCCGACGAGCTTCTGGGATTCCTGAATCAATACATCGAAGACAACGAAATCGAGGCTCCGCCGGCGGACACTGAAGTCATCGACTGGGCGCCCCGGTCGACACCCACCGAGCTCGACCTCGACTCGCCCGGAATCCGCTCGGTCGTGTGGGCCACCGGCTACCACTACGACTTCTCCTGGATCGAGGCCGACATCTTCGACAATCGCGGATATCCCAACCAGGAGCGCGGGGTGACACCTGCGGCAGGGCTCTACTTCATCGGCCTCCACGGCATGTACACCGCGGGATCCGGCCTCTTCTCCGGCGTCGGGGCGGACGCCGAGCACATCGTCGATCACCTCGCGGCTGCCGACGCGTAGCCGACCGCGGCAAGATGTAGACGTCATGCCAACGACCGACGGGGTTTCCTTCTCTAAGGCGCGTACACCTCGTCCAACCACGCCGAGAAGAAGCGCCGGGCTGCGTCGCGTGACCGGCCGGCAGTTGCACGGAGGTCTTCGAGGATCGCCTCCCCGTCTGCCCCCGACTCAGCGAGCATCACCCGACCAACCGACATCCCGAACCACTCCGCGGCGACGTCACAGTCGATCTCCGGATGGGTCTGGACGCCGATGCTGCGACCGATCCGATACGCCTGGGGGTAGTCGACGGTGGAATACAGCAGTTCGGCACCGGAAGGCAGCTCGAACGTGTCGCGATGAAAGCTGAGCTGCGGGGCAACGAGTTGATCGATCACCGGATCCGGACGTTCGTCTCGCGGTTCGAACCGCACGACCGCGGCCTCAACTCGCGGCGCCGGGTATGCCCTGCCTCCCGTGGCTTCCGCCAGGAGTTGGGAACCCAGGCAGATTCCCAACACGGGAATCGCAGCCGCGGTGGCCGCCCCTAGTAGCTCCATCTCTGCCGTCAGGTAGGGGTACTCATCCGTGTCGTAGGCACCCATTTCGCCGCCGAGCGACACGATCCCGGCCCAATGCGCTCCTCCGAGCCCCGGCACGGGTTCACCGAGGTCAAGCCGGGCCACGACGTGCGGCACACTCCGGGCCACGAGCACCTCACCCAACACCCCTGGAGTCACCTCTTCCCCATGTTGCAGAACCAGCACGGGACGCATCAGGATCTCCCTTCGTACCCGGTTCGCAAAGAACGACGCATCACCTTGTTCGAAGCAGTTCGCGGCAACGCGTCAACCGCCACCACTTCGTACAGCCGAAACAGCGGGTTGAGACGTGACCGGATCGCAGCCTGCATCTCGACCCGCCACGCATCGACATCCGGTACCACCCCCGCGGCCGGCACCGCGTAGATGACGAGCAGGCTCGGCCCTCCTCCCGGCGGCGACACCGCGATGGCTGCGGTCTCCCTGCACCCGGGTGTGGCAGAGACCACCCTTTCGATCTCGGCCGAGCTGACCTTGATGCCGCCCAGGTTCATGGTGTCGTCCACCCGACCGAGCGCGCGATAGCGGCCGGGGCCGAGCCGTTCGATATGGTCCCCGTGGCGACGCAGCGGCCTGCCCTCGGATTCCGGCACATCGGCGTGATAGACCTCGTCGTGGTCACGATGCAACAAGGTGGTCGACAACCCGATCGACGGAGGAACCAGGAACACCTCTCCACTCTCCACCTCCGCCCCCTCCCCGTCGAGAATGACGAGATCGAGTCCGAGCGCAGGTGTCGTGAAGGTTCCGGGAACCGCCACCTCGAGCACAGTTCCTGTGATGTAGCCGCCGCCGATCTCGGTACCGCCGCAGTACTCGATCACAGGGGCGCCGCCGGCCAGCGACATCAGATACGCCATGTCGTCCCGATTCGAGGCCTCGCCCGTGGAACTGAAGACGCGCACCCGCGACCAGTCGGATTTCTCCACTGCGCCAGTAGCTCGCCATACACTCACCAGGCTCGGCACCACCCCGAGCATGGTGACTCCGGCCTGCGCCACGAACTCCCCGAAGCCTTCGCCACCCGGTACGTCGTCGTATAGAGCCATGGCCGCGCCGTTAATCAGCGCCGCGTAGATCAGCCACGGTCCCATCATCCAGCCGAGGTTGGTGGGCCAGGCGAGCACATCGTCGGGGTGGACATCCTGGTGGAAGTGCGCATCCATCGCAGCCTTGATCGGTGTCAAATGGGTCCACGGGATCACTTTCGGTGCCCCGGTTGTTCCAGACGAGAACAGCACGTTGGTCACGACGTCGGGTGCGCAGATCACCGGATCAACTGCCGTCGCCGGTCCTAGAAAATCCTCCCACGCCAGATCCCCGCCCCGGAGTGGGATCCGACCGCCCACCACCACCGCGTGGCGTGCACCCGCGGCGACCACCTTCTCGTACATCGGGAGTGCCTCTCTCCCGCGATCCACGAAGTCCGTGGTGATGACCCACCTGGTATCCGTCAACTCCAGCCGGGTGGCGATCTCCTCCGCTGCGAAGCTGTCTGCAATCGAGGTGACGATCGCCCCGACCCAGATGATCCCCAGGTACGCGGCCACCGCGTGTTGAGTCATCGGCATCGCGATCGCGACCCGGTCCCCCGGGCCGACACCGAGGGCCGTGAGTCCGTTGGCGACCCGCATCACTTCGGCACGCAGTTCCCCGTACGACATCTGGTGGAGTACCCCCCGGTCTGAGTAGATGACGGCGAAGTGATGCGCCGGCGCCGCGAGGCAACTCTCCACGATGTTCAGCCGGGCTCCAGCCAACCAGTCCGGATGGCGGGGATCACCGCCCCCGAGGATCACAGCAGGTGGCTCCGCAAACACGATGTCCAGACGGTCCAGCACTGCCCCCCAGAACCCGGCTCGATCAGATACAGACCAGGCATGGAGCGCGGCGTAGCTCTCGAGGTTGCGCGTCTCCATCAGCCCCGTCAGGTTGGCCCTAGCGATGACTTCGGCATCTGGCTGCCAAGTCGTATCGGATGCGGTCGTCACGGGTATCGGCTCCGGTTGATCGCCGGTTCGAGGCTAGCGGCGGTGCAGACTGTGCCGACACGTGATTCGGCGCGTACCTGCGAGTTCCAAGGGCACAACCACAGATCCGGTTCCACCAGCACCCTTCTAGGCTCGCCAATCAGCCGTACCGAAACCGAGTTCCATGCAAGAACCCCCTGCCATCACCCGGCCGCCGTCTCGAGCCACCATTGTCATCCTCGGCATCTTCGCCGCTGCAGCCGCTGCGCTGCTCGCACTGTTGACGCTCGGGGAGACGGCAGCGATCGCGACGGCAGTCGTTGTCATCATCGGGTCGGCCCTGGGCGCATGGCTGCTCGGCCCGCGTGCCGGCCGTTCCGCGGTGGTCGTGCTCTCGTTCGTATTGGTCGGATCGCTGGGGGTGATCGGGTACGGGGCGTATCAGCTGCTCGCTGCGTTCGCTGGAGCCGGATCCGCCCAACCCGTCGCAACCGCCGATCCGGCAGCGTTGTCGGCGGCAGACGAAAAGATCTCCGCCACGGAGGGTGACTCCGCGTTCCGGCTCGAGCTATCTGAGTCCGAACTCAACGCGTTGCTCCAGGATGCGCTCGGCTCCATCAGCACCCCGTTTCGCGCGGTGACCATCGACATCCTCAACGCCGGCGGCGAGCCGGGACGGATCGGGTTCGTGGGCGAGTTCAAGAACGGAAATCTCGATGTCGACGGCGTCCTCTCCGCCGAGGTGTCCGGAGGCAACCTCGAACTGATGGTCATCGACGCAGGGGCTGGGATCTTTTCGATGCCGGGGGTCGCCCGCGAGGCGGTAGAGGACATGATCGCGTCTGTTGCCGATCTCGAACAGGCACTCGCGGCGGAGGGCGCAGATGTCCAGAACATCGTGATCGGAGACGAACGGGTCGTGGTCACCGGCATCAACCGAACTGAGTCGATCATCGATTCGATGGCAGTGCTTGCCGGCCTCGAAGGTCAGATCAGTCCCGCCACCCCCGACTCCGTCGTGCTCCCCGGATTCCCCGCGGGGCGGGTGGCTTCCGCTGCAGACGCCTCTCCCTACTACCTGGCACTCGGCGACTCACTGGCTGCCGCAGTCGGAGTTGAGGACCCGAGGGAGGGGTACGTGTCGCGGCTGCATTCGTGGCTCGAAACCAGGGCGGGAAGTGAGCTCGGCCTCCGCAACTTTGCGGTTTCCGGCGAAACGTCGGGGACCCTGCTGGCAGGTGGCCAGTTGGAGGCGGCCGAGACCTTCGCCGCGGGCAGAGATGTCACGACCCTCACCATTGATATTGGTGCCAACGACCTGCTCGGTCACCTCGGGAGTTCCGACTGCAGCGACGTCACGGGGCCCACCTGTGTCCAGCGTATCGACGCGGCCATCGTGGCGTATGAGCGCAACCTGGCCGAGATCTTCGATCGACTGCTGACGGCCGCGCCGGACGCCACCGTTGTGTTCCTCACGACGTACAACCCGTTCAGTTTCGGGTTCGAGGACACCGTCGAATTCGAACGACTCAGCAACCGGGCGGTCGCTCGCCTGAACGATATGGGAGCTGCGCTCGCCTTGGAACGTGACATCCTGGTGGCGGACGGTTTCGGCCCGATGCAAGGTACCACCACCCTCACCACCCACATGGTCGACGCCATGCCCGACATCCACCCCAATGCACTCGGATACGACCTTCTGACGGGCGCCGCAGTCGACGCCATTGGCTAACCGCTCTGCCGCGATCGATCGGCACCCGCGGTGCGACCTCGCAGGGAAACGGCCGCAAAGCTGCACCGGATCGCCCCCACCGGCCAGAATCTGGACATGGCGCGATTGAAGCCCGCATGGTGGGGAGGCAGGGCCCACATCACCTACACCATCGTGGTGTTCGTGGTGCTGGCGTCACTCGACAACGCTGCCATCGCACTCATCCCCGCCATGGTGCTCCCCATCGCCGAAGCGTTGCACACCTCGGAGCAGGCCCTGGCCTTCCTGACCGGAGCCACCATCCTGGTTACCGCAGTCACCGCGGTCTTCTGGGGCTACTGGGGAGACCGTTCGGATCGGAAACGACTGTTGTTCTACGGCACGCTGATCTGGGTAGTCGGCTCGCTGCTTTCGGCTTCCGCAACCACCTACTGGCAGCTGTTCCTCTGGCAGTTGTTCACTGCGGTCGGCCTCGGGTCGATCGCATCGGTCGGCTTCTCTGTCGTGAGCGATCTCGTTCGGCCGGCACGGCGCGGTCTCGCAATGAGCTTCTGGGGGATCAGCCAGGGGCTGGGTGCCATCGCAGGTGGGTTGATGGCCAGCCAGGTCGGGGCGGACGGGTTCCGGACTGCGTTCGTGGTGATCGCCGTGACCGGGTTCGCATTCGCGCTCGCCTATCTCGCTGCCTACGACGTTCCCCGCGGCTTCCGCGAGCCCGAACTTGCCGACATGGAAGGCACCTACGACTACACGATCAGTCGCGCCGACCTGACGGCCCTGCGCCGGATCGCGACCAACCGGTGGCTGGTGCTCCAGGGGTTGTTCGCCCAGGTGGCCTATGGGTCGCTCATCTGGGTACCGCTCCTCTATCAGGAAAAGGCCATCGCCCAGGGGTACTCGACGGCAACTGGGACCAAGGTGGGGGGCCTCTATGCCACCCTCATCACCGTCGGCGCACTCGCCTCAGTGGTTGGTGGCCACCTCGGAGACCGCTGGCAGCGATCCGACCTGAGCGGCCGAGCCAAGCTCTCGACTATCGGCATCCTCGGCGCCATCCCGTTCTTCCTGCTGTTCTTCTTCATCCCACTGCGAGGCCTCGAGGTCACGGACGGGGCCAGCACGCTCACGCTCATTGGAGAAGTGACGAGTCAGCTCTTCACCAATCCGTGGGTGGCGGCAACATTCCTCACGGGGTTGATCGCTCTCGCCCTCACCTCTATCGACTCGCCCAACTGGTTCGCCCTCATCTCAGACGTGAACCTCCCCGAGCATCGCGGCACGATCTTCGGCGCCGGCAATCTCGCCAACGGCATCGGGCGATCCGCAGGAGCCGCACTCACCGGAGCCGTGGCCGGGTCACTCGAGCAGTCGGTGCCGCCGCCGTTCAACTGGGCGATCGGCCTCGCCGCGTTCCAGGTGTTCTTCCTCCCCACCGGCTACTGCTACTGGAAGGCAGGACAAACCTGCCCCACGGACATCACCTCGGTCAGGACCACGCTGCGAGAACGAGCGGAGGCCACCCGCCCTGGCTGATGGTCGAAGCCGACCTCGAGGCAGACGGCCTCGACGTCAAGGGCGGAGGCTGCGAACGGCGCGACATCGAGAGACAGCCCGGCGGCGAATAGGTCCGGCTGGATTGGCTTCGGGAGCGAGCCCATGCTCGCTCCCGAAGCCCGTCTCGGGAAGCTAGCGTTCAGGTCTGAGAGAGCGTGATGACCGGGAGGGATTCGTGAGGATGCCTCCGGAGAGGAGGGACCGCATGGCCAACATCGTGAGGGCCGCCATCGTCCAGACCGAGTGGACCGGCGACAAGGACTCGATGATCGAGCGCAACGCCGACTACGCCCGCCAGGCCGCGGAGCAGGGTGCTCAGGTCATGTGCTTCCAGGAACTGTTCTACGCCCCCTACTTCTGCCAGGTGCAAGAGGACGATCACTTCGACTACGCGGAGCCAATCCCGGATGGGCCAACCACCCGGCTGATGCAAGACCTCGCCAAAGAGACCGGAATGGTGTTGGTGATTCCCATTTTCGAGAAGGAAGACGACGGCTTCTTCTACAACACCGCCGCAGTGATCGACGCGGACGGCTCCTACCTCGGCAAGTACCGCAAGCAGCACATCCCCCACGTCAAAGGGTTCTGGGAGAAGTACTACTTCAGGCCGGGCAACGGCGGCTACCCGGTGTTCGATACCGCGGTGGGTCGCATCGGTGTCTACATCTGTTACGACCGGCACTTCCCGGAGGGCTGGCGGGCGCTCGGCCTCAACGGCGCCAAGATCGTGTTCAACCCATCTGCTACCAGCCGCGGTCTCTCGATGTACTTGTGGAATCTCGAGCAGCCGGCCGCCGCGGTCGCCAACGAATACTTCGTGGGGGCCATCAACCGGGTCGGCCAGGAGACCTACGGAGACAACGACTACTACGGCTCGAGCTACTTCGTGAACCCGCGAGGCCAGGTGGTCGGCGACCCCGCGTCTGACACAGACGAGGAACTCGTCGTGCGCGACCTCGATCTCGATTTGATAGACGAGGTCCGCAAACAGTGGGCGTTCTACCGCGATCGCAGGCCGGATGCCTACGACGAACTCGTGGCTCCCTGACGATGGGTACACACGAAGAACTCCTGGCGCGACATCGCGACATCCTGCCGTCCTGGATGGCGCTCTACTACGAGGAGCCGATCGCCATCGTCGATGGTGAGGGGCGTTACGTGGTTGACGCCGAAGGCAATCGGTATCTGGACATGTTCGGCGGCATCCTCACCACGATGTCCGGCTACAAGATCCCCGAGGTCGTAGCCGCGATCCGCGAACAGGCGGGCAAGATGCTCCACACCTCGACGTTGTACCTCATCGAGTCCCAAATCGAACTCGCCGAACGAATCGCGGGTCTGTCCGGCATCCCCAACGCCAAGGTCTTCTTCACGAATTCGGGGACGGAGGCAAATGATGCGGCGCTGATGATGGCGACGCAGTACCGAGGTTCCAACCAGGTGCTCGCCATGCGCAACAGCTATCACGGCAAGTCACATTCGACGGTGGCGATCACAGGGAACAAGGGGTGGAGCGCTACCCAGCTCAGCCCATTCCACACCGTCTACGTCCAGAGCGGGTATCGCTATCGGAGCCCGTTCAAGGATCTTGGAGACGCCGCCTACATCGAGGCGTGCAAGGACGATCTGCGTGACCTGCTCAACGTGGCCGTGTCCGGCGACGTCGCGTGTCTCATCGCGGAGCCGATTCAGGGAGTCGGCGGCTTCGCCACTCCCCCCGACGGCTTCTACGGCGGCCTCGAGGAGGTGCTGGACGAACACGGCATCCTGTTCATCAGCGACGAGGTGCAGACCGGGTGGGGTCGCACGGGAGACCACTTCTGGGGGTATCAGGCGCACGACGTCACCCCCGACCTCCTGACGTTCGCCAAAGGGCTCGGCAACGGAGCTGCGATTGCAGGCGTCGTGGGAACCGCTGAGATCATCGATTGTCTGGCTGCGAATTCGATATCGACATTCGGCGGGAACCCGTTGTCCACCGCGGCCGCACTGGCGAACCTGGACTACGTGCTTGAGAACAACCTGCAGAACAACGCGCGCAAGGTCGGCCAGCAACTGCAGGCCGACCTCACTTCGCTGGCTGAAGAGGTGCCGAACATCGCTGAGGTACGCGGTAAAGGGCTCATGCTCGGCGTCGAGTTTGTGCATCCTGGAACCACCGACCCGGATGCGCCGATTACGGCGCGGGTCATGGAGGAAGCCAAAGCGGGCGGCCTCCTCATCGGGAAGGGTGGCCTCCACGGCAACGTGTTGCGCGTGGCACCGCCACTCTCGATTACGTCGGAAGAAGCAGCGGAAGGATTCGAAATGCTGTCTGGTGCGGTGCATCGGGCAGTCGAGGCTTGATCAAGGAAGGGACGGAGACTGATGGCGCGAACACTGATCACAGGTGGCACGGTCGTTACCGCGACCGAGATCATGGAGGCCGAGGTCCTCATCGAGGATGACAAGGTCGTTGCTCTCTACGGGCGCGACGGTGGCAGCGGTTTCACCGCCGGCGCCGCCGCAACGGCGATCAAGCTCGGCACCGACAAGACCATTGACGCCACCGGCAGGTATGTGATGCCGGGCGGAGTCGACATTCACACCCACATGGAGCTGCCTTTCGGAGGCACCTATGCGTCGGACACGTTCGAGTCCGGGACCAGAGCCGCCGCCTGGGGAGGCACTACGACCCTCATCGACTTCGCAGTCCAGACCATCGGCGATTCGATGATGGCCGGATATGAGGAGTGGATGGCGAAAGCGGCAGGGAACTGCGCCATCGACTACGGCTTCCACATGATCGTCTCGGACGTCAACGAACAGTCGCTCAAGGAAATGGACACCCTGATGGGTGAGGGTGTCACCAGTTTCAAGCTGTTCATGGCCTACCCCGGGGTGCTCTACTCGACGGACGGTCAGATCTTCATGGCCATGCAGAAAGCTGCGGAAAACGGCGCCATGATCATGATGCATGCCGAGAACGGCATCGTGATCGACGTGCTGCGGGAGCAAGCGCTGGCGAGAGGGGAAACCGATCCGATCTACCACTCGGTCACCCGGCCGGGTGTGACCGAAGGTGAAGCCACCCATCGCGCCATCGCCTATGCCGAACTTGCAGGGTGCCCGCTCTACGTGGTTCACATGTCGGCCAAAGAAGCTCTCGACGAGATCAAGGCGGCTCGCGATCGTGGTCTCAACGTGTTCGCCGAAACCTGCCCGCAGTATCTGTACCTCGGGTGGAACAACCTGCGTGAGCCTGATTTCGAAGGCGCCAAGTACGTGTGCTCGACTCCGGTTCGCGATTGGGAAGAGGGACATCAGGAGGCACTCTGGCAAGGTCTGGCGACCAACGACCTCCAGGTCGTGTCGACGGATCACTGCCCCTTCTGCATGGGAGACCACCCGACGCTCGGCACCCAGAAGCGGCTGGGAGAAGGCGACTTCACCAAGATCCCCAACGGCTTGCCGGGAGTCGAGGAGCGGATGCAAATGATCTACCACGGTGCGATCGGTGAGGGGCGTCTGAGCCTGAACCGATTCGTGGAGGTGACCGCGACGACACCGGCGAAGATGTTCGGCCTCTATCCGAAGAAGGGGACGATCGCCATCGGTTCCGACGCCGACATCATCGTGCTCGATCCCGCAGCCACGTGGACGATGTCGGTGGAGGACATCCATATGGACGTCGACTACACGGCTTACGAGGGCACAGAGGTCAATGGCAAGATCGAGACCGTGCTCTCGAAGGGAAAGGTGCTCATCGAGGATGGCGAGTACCACGGGAGCCCGGGCGACGGCAGCTACCTCCCCAGGGCCACGAGCCAGTACCTCATCTGAGGAAACACCTGAATCGAACCGCAGGGCGTCCGGCTCCACAAAGAGCCAGAGGCCCCGAACAAGAACGGACCACGGAGAGTTGGCGATGAACCGCATCACACATTGGATCAACGGCGACAGCGCCACCGGGGTCACCCCCGAACGGACCGGGCCGGTCTACAACCCGGCCACGGGTGAACAGACCGGCGAGGTCGACTTCGCCGCAACAGCCGATGTCGACCGTGCGGTGAACGCAGCCAGGCAGGCCTTCGAGACATGGCGTGACACGCCACTGACCCGTCGCCAGAACGTGATGTTTGCGTTCCGGGAACAGATATCCACCCGACGAATGGACCTCGCGCGAACGCTGAGCGCAGAACACGGCAAGACGATCGACGACGCGCTGGGCGAGGTGCAGCGCGGGCTAGAGGTCGTCGAATTCGCGTGCAACATCGCCCACCTTCTGAAGGGCAACTACTCGGAGCAGGTATCGACCGCGATCGACACCTACACCATCCGGCAGCCGCTTGGGGTCGTCGCCGGCATCACGCCGTTCAACTTCCCGGCCATGGTCCCGATGTGGATGTACCCCATTGCCATCGCCTGCGGCAATACGTTCGTGCTGAAGCCATCCGAAAAGGACCCTTCGACGTCGCAGTTGGCCGCCGAGATGCTGGCAGAGGCCGGGCTTCCCGACGGCGTGTTCAACGTCGTCCACGGAGACAAGGTTGCCGTCGACGGGTTGCTCACCCACCCCGACGTCGCCGCCATCTCTTTTGTGGGTTCCACCCCGATTGCCCGCTACATCTATGAGACCGGCACCGCCCACGGCAAACGGGTTCAGGCGCTCGGTGGCGCTAAGAACCACATGGTGGTGCTGCCAGACGCCGATATGGATCTGGCGGCAGACGCAGCAGTTTCAGCAGGGTACGGATCGGCAGGCGAGAGGTGCATGGCGATATCGGTCGTCCTCGCGGTTGGTGATGCCGCCGACACCCTCCTGCCGAAGGTGCAGGAGCGAATCGATGATCTGACGATCGCTCCAGGCGACACCGCGGGCGCCGAGATGGGTCCCCTCGTCACCCAGGCTCACCTGGATCGGGTCCTCGGGTATGTCGATGCGGGCGAGAACGAAGGAGCCACCCTGGTTGCGGATGGTCGTGGTTTCAGCGTCGAAGGCTATGAGAACGGCTTCTTCATGGGCCCAACGCTGTTCGACAACGTTCGTCCTGACATGTCGATATATCGCGACGAGATCTTCGGCCCGGTGTTGTCGTTGGTGCGGACCGATTCATACGCCGATGCCGTCAAGCTCATCAACGACAATCAATACGGCAACGGCACCGCCGTCTTCACCAACGATGGGGGCGCCGCACGCAAGTTCCAGAACGAGATCCAGGTCGGCATGGTGGGTATCAACGTGCCGATCCCGGTCCCGCTCGCGTTCTACTCCTTCGGGGGGTGGAAGGACTCGATCTTCGGCAGCCACGCGATCTATGGACCCGATGGGGTGCACTTCTATACGAGACAGAAGGCCATCATCAGCCGCTGGCCTGATCCCGTCCACCGCGGGGTCGATCTCGGGTTTCCGCGCTATGACAATTGATCGCGCTGGAACCACCCCGAGAGAGGTGAACTGATGGACTTCGGCATGGTGCTCCAGACCGACCCGCCGGCTCAGCGGGTGATCGATCTCGCGGTGCTGGCCGAGGAAAACGGGTTCTCGTACGGATGGACGTTCGATTCCCATGTCCTGTGGCAGGAGCCATTCGTCATCTACTCGCAGATCCTGGCGAACACCGAGCGCATGATCGTGGGCCCGATGGTGACCAATCCCGGGACGCGAGACGCCACCGTGCTCGCTTCCCTGTTTGCCACCCTGAACGACATGTACGGCGGCCGGACCATCTGCGGCATCGGCCGCGGCGACTCGGCACTGCGATACATCGGACGCAAACCGATGACGCTCGAGGCCACCGTGGAGTCGATGGAGATCATCAAGCGGCTCGTGGCAGGCAAGCAGGTCGCGTACAACGACAAGCTGCTGCGCATCCCGTGGATCACGGACGGCGGATGGGACCTTCCCATGTGGGGGGCCGGTTATGGGCCCCGGGCGCTCGCCACCATTGGCACGTATGCCGATGGGTTCATCCTGCAACTCGCCGACCCGCAGATCCTGGAATGGACGATGGCAGCGGTGCGTCAGGCCGCAGCGGACTCTGGTCGCGACCCCGCAGAAATCAAGATCTGCGTAGTAGCCCCGGCCTATGTCGGTGACGATGTCAACCACCAGCGAGAGCAGTTGCGTTGGTTTGGCGGGATGGTGGGAAACCATGTGGTCGATCTGGTCAACCGCTATGGCGAAGACGAGTCCATGGTGCCCAAGGTGCTCTCGGAATATATAAGGGCCCGCGAGGAGTACGACTACGCCCACCACGGTAAAGCAGGCAACCCCTCGACCGACTTCGTACCGGACGACATCATCGACCGGTTCTGTGTCCTCGGTCCGGTGCAAGACCATGTCGCCAAGCTGAGCATGCTGCGCGACATGGGTGTCGACCAGTTCGGCATCTACCTGATGCACGACAGTCAGGAAGACACCCTGATGCGATACGGCGCCGAGATCATCCCGGCCGTCAACGGCTGATTCCCGCTCCAGCCACGCGGGCAGCCTGCCGATTGTCTACTCGGGTGCTGTGCTGGGTTGTACCGTGCGCAGACCCGCAGCGCCCGGGCGTGGAGTACGCGAGAACCAGAAGGCGCGAACGGCGACGGGAGGAACTGTGAGCGATCGACCCAGCAGCACCCCGGGCGATGTCCCGCCCGAGGAAGAGAAGGCCGCAGACATCACCCGCGAGGTCTACACCCAGCTCACCTCCGGCGAGCGACTGGTGGCGGTTGGCGCCATCATCGTCCTGGTCTTCAACCTGCTCATTGGTGACATCATCATGGGCGAGTACTTCCTGTCGAACACCACATGGCTCATCTCACTTGCGGTGTTGTTCGCGGTGTTCTTCTATTACCGGGGCCGTGAAGCGGTCTGGCATCGCTACTACCCGTGGC
The DNA here is from genome assembly GCA_964397045.1 of uncultured Acidimicrobiaceae bacterium. Classification (GTDB taxonomy): domain Bacteria; phylum Actinomycetota; class Acidimicrobiia; order Spongiisociales; family UBA5794; genus CAYNHF01. Next base: position 72,334 of record CAYNHF010000032.1, read on the forward strand.
TCATCGAAGTGGGCGGGTGGGCCGTGGCTGCCATCGGCATCGTGAGATTTCTCGAGCACCTCATCGGAACGTCCTTCCCGAGCGGGTCGGGCCTCTTGTTCGCCCTCGGGTTCTTCGTCGCCGCGGTCCTCATGGGTGTCGGCGCCTACATGATTCGGGTGGACCGCAGGGCGCACTGAGGATCGCCCTCCGCTGATAGGTCACCTGCCGCCGATCGACAGTCGTCGCCGGTCTGACGGAGCGTCGGCGCCGTCCCGCCCACCGTCACCGTACGTGGTCGGTCAACCACGCCGGGAAACTTCCGGGAACCTCGGACCAAGGTCGCGGCATCAGAGGAACGAAACACAACCGAACACGTGACCATGGGAGGGAACCATGAGGCGCACGATCATCACGGCGATTGCGGTGTTCACGCTGCTCGCCACGGCCTGTTCCGTCGGAGGCGCAACCCCGACCACCCGGCCGACGGCCTCCGAAACCCGCCAACCCATGGTCAACGCGGCGCTGGCAAGCCACTCCCTCGTGCAGTTCGACCAGTGTGGTGCGTTCCTCGACTATGTGATCGAGCACGCCGTCGATCTCGTCGGTCCCTACGGGTTCGACTTCGGTGGCGGCTACTGGCCTGCCGTGGCGGAGCGTGACTTCTTCCTCGAGGACGGGGCAGCCGAGTTCAGTGCCCCGGAGACCACGACCGCGAATGCAGCCTCCGGGGGCATCGCCCGGACGGCTGACGAGTTCAGCACGACGAATCTGCAGGAGGTAGGCGTCGACGAACCGGACATCGTCAAAACAGACGGCAGGCGTATCGTCGCACTGAGCCAGGGCACTCTCTATTTGGTGGACGTCACAGGCGATGCGCCGCGGGTGATCGGCGAAACCGCGTTGAACGATTTCGCGGTCCGTGACCTGTTCCTCGCGGGCGATCGGGTGTATGCCATCGGCGGCGGCTACGGTGGCGGCCCGATGCCCTTCGAACGAGGCATCGCCCCCGAGGGGATGTACTACCCCAGCCCGACTTCACAGATGGTCGAGATCGCCATCGACAGTGGGGATCCCGAGGTCGTCCGTTCGCTGGTCTTCGACGGTAGCTACATCAGTGCCCGCATGGTCGAAGATGCGATCCGGGTGATCATCAGTTCCACGCCGCACGGGTTCGTGTGGGCCACTCCCGAAGGCAACGGCCTCAAGGCCGAACGCGAGGCCACGGAGAAGAATCGCGACATCGTGCGCAACTCCGACATCGACAACTGGGTTCCGTACTACGTGGAGTTTGACGCAGCAGGCAACGCGGTCGACGAGGGCAACCTCGTGGAATGTGATCGGGCCTATGCCCCCAACGAGTTCGCCGGCCTCAACATGGTGACCGTGATGACGGTCGACGCCTCGGCGGGTCTCGAGGTCGAGGACGCCACCGGTCTCCTCGCCACCGGCGAGACGGTCTACGCCTCGCAAGAGAATCTCTACGTTGCCACGCAGCGCTGGATCGACTGGAACCGGCTCACCACTGAGGACGCCGCCATCCGCGAAATCGAGACGGCGACGACCGCGATTCACATGTTCGACATCTCGAACCCGGAGCGCACCAGCTACGAGGCGTCCGGTGAGGTGAAGGGCTACCTGCTCAATCAGTTTGCCATGTCAGAGCACGAGGGCCACCTGCGGGTGGCCTCCACGACCCAACCCGAGTGGGGTGGTGACTTCGAGTCAGAGTCGATGGTCACGGTGCTCGGCGTCGAAGGCAACGAACTCGTCGCGGTCGGTCAGGTTGACGGTCTAGGGGAGGGAGAACGGATCTACTCAGTACGGTTCATCGGCGACGTCGGCTACGTCGTGACGTTCCGCCAGACGGATCCGCTCTTCACCATCGACCTCAGCGATCCGACGGACCCGGTCGTCCGCGGAGAGCTGAAGATCCCCGGATACTCGTCATACCTGCATCCGATCTCCGACACCCTCGTGATCGGCATCGGCCAGGACGCCACCGACACCGGCGGCATCCTCGGCAGCCAAATCTCGCTGTTCGACGTGAGCGACCTCGACAATCCGGAGCGAATCGCCAAGCTCACGCTGGGA
>CAYNHF010000033.1:0-223778 GCA_964397045.1 uncultured Acidimicrobiaceae bacterium
GACGACCTCGCCACAGCCACTGAGATCATCGACGCCTACGTCACCTCCGTGGTAGCGAGCGACCCCGACGCATTCGCCGCTCTCTTCACCAAAGACGGGATCTACGACTGCCCCTACGGGTTCACCTACCACGGCCAAGACGAGATTCGAGACGTCGCCGAGTGGGCGACCCCGATGGTCACCTACGGAGAACGGCTCGGCACCGGCACCGCCACCGAAGCCGGTGTCGTCTTCCCGATGGGTCTCGAGTTCGACGGCGACCGGTTCCGAGGTGATGTCCGCGTGACACTCGAAGGGGACCGGGCCGCTCACATCGAGTGGCTGTCCCGGACCCCAGACAACGCGTAACCTCACACCCCGGCTCCGCATCTAAACCCAGCGAACAGAATCTGCCGACCGGCCGCGACACGACCTGGCAACTCGATTTCACGGTCGAGCGCCTTGTCGTCGAGCTCCTCACACCAGGTCCGGTAGGTCTCGGGGACGTGGGTGGCTACGACACGGGCGTCGAAATCGATACGAGCGAGGTCAGGGGTGGAGTCAGTCACAATTCGGGTCAGTCCTGCTCCTCCGAACGCACCCCGGGTCGGTGATGCCGGGACCGGCCGTGACCCACCACCGCAACCTGCATCAGCCGCTCCAGGGTCTCGTCGTCGATCGGGAGGACTTCACCGATCAGCTCGGCTACGACCACGCTCGGAACCCGGCAACCCTTCGAGATCATGACGAGATGCCCGTGGGCGACACCGATCCGGGCACCGATTTCACGCCAGCTCATGCCGCTCTGCTCCTTCGCCTTGGCGACGGCCTGGGCGAGGTCAGGGTCCAGGAACCGGCGTGGTCTCCATGGGGCGACGCTCACCATCGGTCTCTCCGTCTTGTTCCTGGCGCCCGTGGACGGTTGGACGGTTTGGACAGTGAAGTTGGACATGCTCCTCGGAGTGCTTCTGGGGAGTGTTTCCGAAACTCGTGTCCGAAGTGTCCAACTGTCCATCCGGAACGATCGGTGAAGGCACTCATACCGAGGCATCCCCTCGCGCGGTGAGAGGCAGGACCCGAATACCGGTCCAACCCCTCTTCCCGTACTGCTTCTTCGGCGTCGGACCGTGGTCGGCGAGTTTCTTGCCGAGAGCGACACCGGTGATGCCGTCCATGGCGTTGGCGTCGGCCCACTGGTTATACGAGTCGACGAGTTCCTTCGTGGACGTCCAGGCACCTTCGCCCAGCTCAATGCGATCGGTAATCCACTGGCCGACCGTGTCCTGGGACTCGCGGAAGCTGGTGACGGCTGCTGTGACAGCTTCGGGTTCGCCAAGGCCGTCGGTGTTGTAGGCCCGACACCCTTCGACCAGCCACGCCAGGACTCCCGGCGCCTCAGCGAGAAGCTTCATCGGGAGGCCCTGGTCCTGTTCGTCATCAGGGATGGTCACGTCGAAGGGGATGACCTTGAGCCGTCGCCAGATGGCGTGATCGGTCCCCTCGATGTGGGGTAAATGGTTCGTCGCCAGCCACAACGTGAGCTGGGGCCGGAACGTGAATGGGGCGTTGTAGATCTGCCGGGCCGAGATCGTGTCCGACCCGGTGATTGACTTCACCAGGCCCTCGGCGAGACGCTTGTCGACATCGGACTCGACGGCCGTCACGAACCGAACGCCGGGAAGCGAAGCCAGTTCGTAGCGAGGATTATGCCCTTTGGCGTGAAGGAGGCTGCTCGCCGGAATCGCCCTGGCGTAGGTTCCGAGGATGTCGCGGATCAGTTCCAGCAGCGTGGACTTCCCGTTGCTGCCCGACCCGGTGCAAACGAAGAGCTTCTGCTCGGAGGTGGTCCCGATCACGGAATACCCCAGGGCACGCTGCACGTAGCCGATCAGGTCCCGATCCCCGACGAAGATCCGGTCCACGAACGCATCGAACGTCGGGCACGAAGTATTGGGCTGGTAGTCGACGTCGGCGAGCCGCGTGAGCAAGTTCTCGGCCCGGTGAGGTTGGAGTTCACCGCTGTGAAGGTCGAGGGTTCCGTTCCGGACGTTCAGGAGCCACGGGTCAGCATCAAGGGCATCGACGTCAAGGGGAACGAAAGGCTTCGCCAGTTCGACGGCTGCGTTGATGCGGCTTCGGTCTTCGGAGTCTTTCAGCCACGGTTCAAGAAGGCCACCTTCAGTCTTTCGGTAGTGCCGGATCGTGTCGATCTGAGACCGATGAGGCTCCAGTGGGTCAACGACCCACACGGTGCCATTCCATTTCATCCATCCTGGGCCGTGGACCCATCGAAGCCGACTCCCGTGGCGATCAACCAGGCGTGCTGCGTTCCCCACGTCGGTCAAATGCTCAAACTCGGGGCCGGGGTCGATCGCAAAATCGAGGGCACCCCGGTCGTCTTGTCCTCCATCGACGACCTCCAGGTTGGGTTGGTCGTCTGAGGTCTGATTGCCTTCGGCCGCAGTGCTGGATCGATTACGCTGCTTGTGGTTCACATTGAGTTCCTGTCAGTCGGCGCTCACGGCGCTCGAAGGACTTACGGCCCGGCCTTACCCGCCGGGCCGTCTTTCGTTCAGCTACGAACGTTCTCTTCGTCGACCTGAGAATCGATCTCGTTGGCTGAGATCCACGCTTCAACATCTCGGCGTCTATACCGTCGAAATCTCCCGACCCGGATCGATTGCGGACCTGTGCGCCGGTAGTTCCACCCATACACCGTCGCTTTCGGGACCTTGAAGACCTGGGCCACCTCGTCGACAGTCAACAGGTCAAGCGCATTGGTCCGTTCCGTGTTCTTCCTTGAGATCTGCCACCTCCTAGCGAGATTAGGTCCAAGTTCGCATCAATCATCAACCGTGACTATCCTGGTATTTCACACGGTTCACGAGCAACGAATGAAGACCAAAGGCCCCTCAGACCATCCACCCCAGTACTGGCCCACCGGCGGCCGACCCATACAGCCCTACGGGATCGGCTACGACCCACTCGATCCCGACACGCCGTCTCCTAAGCCGAAGAGGTACCTGCTCGACCCGATACATCCCGCGTTGCTCGAACTCGAACCCGGCGACACCACGAGCTTCGAGAAGTTCATCAAACAAGTCGGCATCAGCGAGTTCCTCGACTGGGCCTACAACTCGGCGCACATCAGCGCCTGGAACGAGATCGTGGAACGCTTCACTGGCGACGAGGCCGATCTCGATCATGACGAAATCAAGACCGCCTGGTGCAACCCCACCACCATCAAGGACGTATCCGACGCGCAAGCGATCCTTCGCGATGCCTTCGAGGAGGCCAGAGAACTCAACGACTTAAGCCACGCCCGCCAGTACGTCCTTGACACCGGCTGGGAAAACCGCGCATTCTTTATCGAGCTTGACCTCGATCCGGAAACTGGCGTCATGTTCGAACGCCCAGAGCATCTCTGGTCACGGGCATGGTTCGAACTCCTGGAAGGTCTCGGGCAAGGGAAACACCCGAAGGCCTGCGAGTACTGCTCCAGCCCGTTCATCCCCACCAAGATCAACCAGCGGTACTGCCCCGGCACCGACCACCAACAACGTGCCTACGACCGCGGTCGGTCGCGAACCCCAGCGAGGAGGCAGTACCAGCGCGAGTACCAACGCAAGAGGCGCGCCAAGAACACGCCCTCGACCCGAGAGGAGGCCTAGATCGTGGCCAGCGTCACCAAGACCACAACGAACCGAGGCGAACCCCGCTACCGGGTCCGCTACCGAGACCCTGCAAGGAGACCCCGCGAGAAGTGGTTCGACCGGAAGATCGACGCCGACCGGTTTGCACGCGAAGTGGAGGTAGCGAAGGACCGCGGAGCCTACGTAGACCCCAATGCAGGTCGAATCACGGTCTCCGATTGGATCCAGCAACATGAAGCCACCAAGCTCCATCGACGCCCCTCCACTGTGGCCCGAGACACCAGCCTGCTCAACAACCACGTCCTGCCGCGGTTCGGGAACCGGCCCATCGGGACCCTGCAACCCACCGAAATCCGAGCCTGGGTCGCCGAACTCTCCTCGTCAGGCCTATCAGCCGACACCACCCGCAAGGCATACCGACTTCTCGCCAGTGGCCTCGAAGCCGCGGTCGACGACGGCCTGATCGCCCGGAACCCCGCCCGTCGCGTCGATCTCCCTCCAGTCCGCCGCCGCGAAATGCGATTCCTCAACCACAGCGAGGTCGACCACCTCGCCGCAGCCATCGATCCCCGATACCAAGCGTTGGTCATCACCGCCGCCTACACGGGGATGCGCTTCGGGGAACTAGCAGCACTCAGACTCGAACACCTCAGCATGCTCCCCCGCACCATCCGCGTCGAAGCCACACTCACCGAGGTCGACGGGCGGCTCATCGTCGGCGAACCCAAAACCAAAGCCAGTCGACGCACCATCGTCCTCCCCCAGGCCGTCATCGACTCCCTCGCTCGACACCTATCCGACTACCCCGCGAGTCCGGACGGGTACGTCTTCACGTCACCGGATGGGCAACCACTCCGGAACGCCAACTTCCGGCACCGCTTCTGGACCCCCGCAGTCCGGGCCTCAGTCGGGGGCCGCCTCCGGTTCCACGACCTCCGTCACACCCACGCCGCGCTCCTCATCGCCGCCGGACAACATCCCAAAGTGATCCAGGAGCGCCTCGGGCACAGTTCGATCCGGATCACCCTCGATCTCTACGGACACCTCATGGAAGGACTCGATCAAGCCGCGGCAGATGCGCTCGACGACGCCATCTCCGCAACGAGCCGCGGGGCTGACGCGGGGTTGAGCGAGTATGCACCAATCACGGCGAAGGGAAACCAGGCAGAATCAGGCGCTTGACCAGGCGTTTTATTGGTGGGCGCTACTGGGATCGAACCAGTGACCTCTTCCGTGTCAGGGAAGCGCTCTCCCGCTGAGCTAAGCGCCCGATAGCGGCGATTGTACGCCGGGAGGCGACGCCGGGAATCGAACCCGGGTAGAGGGTTTTGCAGACCCTTGCCTAACCACTCGGCCACGTCGCCAAAAAGGGCGGACAAAGCCGCCCACTCTGGAGCGGACGACCGGGATCGAACCGGCGACCTCAACCTTGGCAAGGTTGCGCTCTACCAGCTGAGCTACGTCCGCGCGAGGCGTAATGGTACCACGGTGCCAATCCGCCCCAAATGGTTCATGTGCCGGTCGAGCCGAAGCCACCGTCTCCCCGGGAGCTCTCCGGGAGCTCATCGACAACCTCGAATTCGACCTCCGCGACCGGAACGACGACCATCTGAGCGATCCGATCACCTCGGCGAAAAGCCACCGCCGCGGGTCCCTGGTTGATCAGGATCACCCGCAACTCCCCGCGATACCCGGCATCTACGACGCCGGGACCATTCACCACGGAGACCCCATGGCGAGCCGCCAGACCGCTCCGTGGTGCAACCAGCCCGACAAATCCATCCGGGATCGCAACTGCCACTCCGGTCGGGATCATGTCCCACTGTCCAGGAACCAACGTTGCATCCCGACGGGCGAACAAATCGACACCGGCATCCCCGGAATGGGCATGACCCGGAGTGGGAAGCTCGGCATCCAGCTTGATCAGCGGTATCTTCATCGCCTCGGATTCTGTCGCAACCAGGGACAGGGAGCAAAGCAGAACGATGGCCGACACCCAACGCAGAGAGAAACTCCAAGGGAACGACGGGTCCTGGTTCCTGGATCTCGTGGCGCCGCCCGAAGGCAGCGCGGCGGACGATAGGTTGGCCGACGAGGACGACGCTGCACCCGAGGCTGCTTCCGCTGCAGCCACCGCCGTCACCGAAACCACCCTCGAGCAGGATGCCTTGAGCACCTGGTCGCCGGAAGAACCGGTGGAACCGAAACGACGCTGGCTTCCCTACGCGATCGGGGCCGGTGCCGCGATACTGCTCCTGGTCGTCGGCTGGATCTGGCTGAACGGTTCGTCCGCCCGCCAGGCAGACGAGGAAGCTGCCGCCTACGCCAGCGCCCTCCTCGAGATGCAGGCCGTGCTCCCACAGACCCAGCAGATCCTCGGCAACGTGACCGACCCGTTCACCGATCCAGCGACCCTCCCCTCGCTCGAGCCCATCCTCAGCGATCTCGACGATGCGGCAGATCGCGTCATCGTCCTTGCGACCGAACCGCTCCCCGACCCGCTGCTGTTTGCCCCGTCCGAACCTTTCGAAGCGCTCATTCCCACTCGCACCTCGATGGTGGTGCTTGGAGAGGACGCGACATTCATCTCCGGCCGCATCCACGACGGGCTTGCCTATCGCGTCCTCATCGACAACTTCATCGTCCTTCCCGACCTCCCAGCTCGCGCCGCAGAGAGCCAAATCACTCAGATCGAGGCGGAGTTGGCAGAGTCGCTCGAAGCCGCAACCCGCACCCTCGAACTGCTTCCGGATGATCCCGCATTCGCCGAACACCGTGTCATCGCGGCGGCAGCGCTCGAGGAGTACCGCTTGTGGCAGCCCGACTACCTGGAGGCGCTGCGGCAGCAGGATGAAGACCTCGCCCTGGCATTGATTGCCGACATGGAAGCCGTGCTGGCCAGAGTCGACGCAACCCTGCCCGCATCGCTGGCGAGGCTGCGCAGCGAGGTTGATGCGGAGCTGCTCGTCCTCAATGACGGGATCGGCCGGACGATCGTCCTCATCCCCTGATCTCTGAATCCGCCCGAGATCACTCCTCGGATTCGAGCGCGGCCATCTCTCGTTCGAAGTCCTGGGCGCCCTGAAACTCCTTGTACACGGAGGCAAAACGCAGGTACGCCACCTCGTCAACCTGCCGCAGGTTCTCGAGAACCAGCCTGCCGATGTCATCCGTCGTGAGCATCTGACCGGACGCCTTGCCTGCGGCCTCGATATCCCGCACGATCGTTTCTACCGTGTCGCTCGGCACAGGCCGGTCGGCCAGCGCGCTCTCGAGGCCGCGACGCAGCTTCTTCGCGTCGAACGGCTCGATCGCGCCCGACCGTTTCTGTACCGTTACCGTCACTACGGCCTGCTCGTACGTCGTGAAACGGTGTCCGCACGCGAGGCATTCGCGGCGCCGCCGGATGGCGGTCCCGCTCTCCGCAGGCCTGCTGTCGACAACTCGCGTCGTCTCACCGTTACACAAGGGACAGTGCATGAGTGGATGGAGAGTACTAGATGTTGTGGTCTGATACCCGCCGGCTCTACCTGGAAGCGGTCGCCGCCCTCGAACCGCTCGTTACCGATATCGAAGACCCGACGGCACCCGGGCTCGGAGTATGGAACGTCCGCGGCCTTGCCGGACACCTGCTCCGAGCGCTACGCACGCCCCTGCTGTACCTCGCCGAAGCCGAACCCGTCACGGATGTCGTCGTGGACGCCGCCGGCTACTACGCCGACTATCTCCGATGGCGCTCCGCCAACCCGCAAGCCGGTGATGATGCGATCGCGACCAGGGGGCAGTTCGAATTGCAGCATGCAGATGCCTTCGAGATCGGCGAAGCGTTCCGCACGGCAACATGGGACCTGAGCGCGGTCCTCGCGTCGACCGACGGAGCTCGCATCATCGCCACCCCGAACGGGGCGGTACAGATCGACGCGTATCTCCACACTCGGCTCGTCGAGGTGATCACCCACGGGATGGATTTGGCACGGGCCACAGGCCGGACCTGGGATCCTCCTCCGACAGCGATCGAGGCGGCGTTGAGCACACTGGCCACCGTTTCGGTACGCATGGATCAGGGGTTCGACCTGCTCGCCGTGCTCACCGGGCGTGAACCCCTCCAGGACCCGCTGCCGGTCTTGCGTTGAGCGGTGCTCGTACGCCCGATCGTCCGACTTCCGACCGACCCGGTACGGCGTCGAGGTCAGTTCGCCACGCCGATGACCGGCACTTCGAGCTGCTGACCGGGCACGATGACGCTGCCTGCCAGATCGTTGAGCTCGCGAATCGCCTCGATCGTCGTGCGGACATCGGCTCCGGGCTCGGTGACAGACGCTGCGATCGTCCACAGCGAATCCCCGGCCCGCACCTGATGCGTCGCAGTGACATCGAAACCGTCCGCATGGCCGGTAGAAGGCAGGAGGAGCACCAGAGCCACGACGATTGTGGAGATGATGACCAACACTCGTGACGGGGCGGTCTTCTGTCGCAACATGATCTGGCCACTCCTCCTGCGTTCCTACCTACCGTGTGACCCGGTGATACCGGATCGCGTGTTCCGGAGGCCCGTGCCTCCGCTGCTTCGCACCGTATCGGGAGGGTGTGACAGATCTCGTTGCCGTTGGCGTAAGACGACTCGATCCTGGTGTGTCACACTGCCGATCGAACAGGTGTTCGTCAGAGCCACACTGTATCCGAACATGTGTTCCCCTGTCAAGTCGAACATATGTTTGGTAGGAACGCGAAAACCAGGTACGCTGGCTCGGGCACAAGGAAGGGAGCCGGGCATGGAACGGGCGCAACTCACCGACCGCCAGCAGCAGATCCTCGACTACGTCTTCACCACCGCCTCAAGCCGGGGTTATCCCCCTTCGGTCCGCGAGATCGGTGAGGCGGTGGGCCTCAGTTCTCCATCAACGGTCCACAGTCACCTCAACGCACTGGTTGGGGCCGGGTACATTCGCAGAGACCCCACCAAACCTCGCGCGATCGAGGTCATCGATCCCGGTCACAGTGAATCCGGGTTTCATCGTGCGCCGGTGCGTGATGTCCCTCTGGTCGGACGCATCGCGGCCGGATCACCGATCCTCGCCGAACAGGACATCGACGAGATCTACCCGCTCCCTACCGAACTGGTCGGCAACGATCCGGTGTTCATGCTCAACGTACGCGGCGACTCGATGATCGACGCCGGAGTCTTCGACGGCGACTACGTCGTTGTGCGTCGTCAGCCGGATGCGCGTGACGGCCAGATGGTCGTTGCCCTGGTCGATGGTGAGGAAGCCACCGTCAAACGACTGCAGCGGATGGACGGCAGGGTGATCCTCAAGGCGGAGAACCCGGACTATCCACCGATGGTCTTCTCAGACGGGGTCCAGATCCTCGGGGTTGTTGTCGCCGTGCTGCGCAGGGTCGAGTAACCGCCCTAGCCGGCAATCACTCCCTCGTACACCACATTGCCGGGGCCGACCATCCACGCCTCGTTTCCGTCCAGTTCGATCTGCAACGTACCGCCCGGCAAGGCCACGAGGGTCGGGGCGGCGACCAGACCGTTGGAGACCGCGGCGTAGACAGATGCCGTTGCCCCCGTACCCGATGCGAGTGTCTCGCCAACCCCGCGCTCCCAGATCCGCGCTCGAATCGAGGTGAGTCCGGTCGGTGCCACGAACTCGACATTGGTGCGCTCCGTGAACTCGGGTGCGTTCTCGATCGCCGCGCCAAGGCCTGCGACGTCAACGTCCACCGTGTCCTCGACGAAGACGACTGCGTGAGGGTTGCCTACCGACACCGGGTGCACGACCACGCCGTGTAGCTCAAACGGGTCGCTAGTCCGCTGCGGCCTACCCACCAGCGCACGCACCCTTCCGTCCGGAAGCACCTGGGCGGGCATGTCGCCCATCGCGGTCTCGACGATCATCTCCGGCCCCACCCATCCGCGCCGCAAGGCCAGCGTGGCCAGGCACCGCAGCCCATTCCCGCACATCTCGGCGGGACCCCCATCGGCATTCCAGTACCGCATCCGAATGCGGTCGTCGGCTACTGCACCAATCTCGAGTAGCCCGTCTGCGCCTACCCCCAAGCGCCGATCGCACCAACGTTGGATTTGGGCAGGGTCCGGCGCAAAAGGAGCATCAACAACAATGAAGTCGTTCCCCAGTCCTTCCATCTTCACGAAGTCCAAGACAGCTGCTCCTCGATCCGGCTCCACGCCATGTCACACCGCACCGCAGGATCATCGTCCCACGGCAGCCAGTCAATCCGGGGATCTCTTCTGAAGAACGTTCGCTGCCGCTTCGCCAGTGCCATCGTGGCCGCGACCGCCTGATCGCGGGCAACGGCCAGGTCACCCGTGCCGGCCACCACCGTTAACAATTCCTTGTACCCCACTGCCTGGCTCGCCGTCATGCCCAGGCGAGGCGCAAGCCCGGCCACCTCGCCGAGCAGACCCGCCGCGAGCATTCCATCCAGCCGCTGCTCTGCCCGCAGCCGCAACCGGTCTCCGGGGTCGAGTCCGATCCCGATAAAGGCGTGGAGTGGTTCGTACGACCTCACCGCGCCGGCGGTGTCTGTGGTCGCTCTGCCACTCGGTGTCTCCCCGGTCAGACGGAGCACCTCGACCGCGCGAAGCACCCGACGCGGGTTGGCCAAATCGACCTGCTCTCCTGCAGCGGGGTCGGCCGCGAGCAGCTCTACCGACAGGTCGGCGGGAGGCTTGGCCTCGAGCTCGGCCCGCAGCAGCCTGTCGGTCGGCGGGAACTCCAGCGGATCGACCAGGGAACGAAAATGCAATCCCGATCCCCCTGCAATCACCGCGGGACGGTTCGCGTCGCGCAGCGACGTCATGACGAGGCGACCGACCTCCTGGAACTCGGCCACCGAGTACTCCTCTTCGGGATCGCACAGATCGAGCATGTGATGCGGAACCCGGGAGCACAACGCGGCGTCGGGCTTGGCAGTACCGATGTCCATGTCGCGGTAGACCTGCATCGAATCGATGCTGACCACCTCTCCCCCGATCCGACGCGCCACTTCGACGGCAAGGTCGGACTTGCCAGCCGCGGTCGGCCCGAGGATCGCGATCGTCGAGGGGGATGCCATCCCGCTCAGACGGCGCGCGCTGCGAGGTGATGGGGTGCGGCCCGCGTCACCCGGGCAGTCAACAAGGTCCCGGGTTCCCAGGTACCCGGCACGTGGACCGGCTTCGCGCCGCGAGTGCGAGCCGTGATGTTCTCCGGATCGCGTTTCGACGGACCTTCCACCAGCACCTCGTACTCATTGCCGACCATGGCCCGGTTGGAATCGAAGGTGATCTCGTTCTGTAGGGCGACCAGGCGATCGAAACGTTCCTGGATTACGCCGCGGTCGACCTGGTCCGGCATTCCGGCTGCCGGGGTTCCGGGGCGGGGCGAATACTGGAACATGAAAGCGCTATCGAACCGGGCGGCCGCCACCACATCGAGGGTGGCTGCGAAATCAGCCTCGGTCTCGCCGGGAAACCCAACAATGATATCGGTCGACGTGGTGAGCCCCGGAATGATGGAGCGGGCCATGGCCAGCTTCTCGAGGAAACGCTCGGAGCGGTAGCCGCGGTGCATTGCTGCCAGCACGCCGTCACTTCCCGACTGCAGCGGCAGGTGCAGTTGCTCACACACGGCAGGGGTCTCCGCCATCGCCACCGCAACCTCTTCACCGAAATCCTTGGGGTGCGGACTCGTGTAGCGGATCCGCTCCAGGCCTTCGATCGCCCCCACCCGACGAAGCAGGTCGGCGAACACCGGCCTACGCCCGTTCAGGTCGAGGTCACGCCCGTAGCTGTTGACGTTCTGACCGAGCAGTGTCACCTCAACCACCCCTTCCGCAACCAGGTTCCGCACCTCGGTTGTGATGTCGGCGGGGCGGCGACTGATCTCTTCACCGCGGACTGCGGGAACGATGCAGAAGGTGCACGAGTTGTTGCATCCGATCGTGATAGTGACCCAGGCGGAGTGGGCAGACTCCCTGTGGCTCGGGAGCACAGACGGGAGGTCCTCCACCGACGTCGTCTCCTCCCAGATCTCGGTCACGGGACCCCACTCCTCCGCATGGTCCAGCAAATCGAGCACCCGGTGCGTGTTGTGGGTCCCGAAGACGACGTCGACCCACGCCGCCCTCTCCTGGATGGCAGCGCGGTCCTTCTGGGCCATGCAGCCACCCACCAGGATCTGCATCTCAGGGCGCTCCGTCTTGGCCTGCTTGAGCGCTCCGAGGTAGCCGTACAACTTCTCGTCTGCCTTCTCCCGGATGGTGCAGGTGTTGAGAACGACCACATCCGCGGTTTCGGGAGTGGCGGCCGGCACCATCCCATCCGACTCGAGCAATCCCCCGATCCGCTCCGAGTCGTGCTCGTTCATCTGGCACCCGTAGGTGCGAACAAAGTAGGTACGTCCCTCGCGGGTGCGAGGCCGCACGCTCTTGCGGGACGGCATACCGAGCATGATCGTGTCACTCATCAAATGACCTTCGTCAGACTGCGCTCAGCGGGCGTAGTCGGTGGCCCGGTACTCGCGGATCACCGTCACCTCGATCTGGCCTGGATACTGTAGGTCCTTCTCGAGCTTGCGGGCCACGTTGCGAGCCAGTTCTGCCGACGCCAGGTCGTCCAACACCCCAGGGTCGACGGCGACACGCACTTCGCGCCCTGCCTGCATCGCAAACACCCTTTCCACACCCGGGAACGACCCGGCGACTTCCTCGAGTCGCTCCAGACGCTTCACATAGGACTCGAGCGCCTCGCGACGCGCTCCGGGGCGGGCCGCTGACACCGCATCGGCGGCCTGCACCAAGACCGCAGTGAGCGTGCGGGGCTCCACCTCGTTGTGGTGAGACTCGATGGCGTGCACGATCGCCGCGTCTTCGCCGAACCGTCTGGCGATCTCAGCCCCGATGAGAGCATGGGATCCACCGACTTCGTGGCTGACCGCTTTCCCGATGTCGTGCAGGAAGGCGGCCCGGCGTGCCTCCTCCTCGTCCACTCCCAGTTCCGCGCCGAGCATTCCTGCCACATGCGCGGATTCGATGAGATGGTTCAGCACGTTTTGACCGTATGAGGTACGGTACTTCAGCCTGCCGAGCAGAGTCACGAGTTCGGAATGCATCCGGGTTACGCCGACTTCGAGCATGGCCCACTCGCCTGCATCGCGAATCGACTGCCCCACCTCGTCCTTGGCCTTCTCGTGTGACTCCTCGATCGAACTCGGGTGGATCCGGCCATCTTCGACCAGTCGCTCCAGGGTGAGCCGCGCAATCTCGCGGCGCACCGGATCGAACGTCGATACGGAAACCGACTCGGGGGTGTCATCCACGATCAGGTTCACGCCGGTAACGGCTTCGAACGTGCGGATGTTGCGCCCGTCCCGCCCGATGATGCGACCCTTCATGTCGTCAGACGGCAGCGGCACGGTCGATACGGTCGTCTCCGAGACCACTTCTGCCGCCAACCGCTGCACCGTGGAAGCAAGGATCCGACGTGCCCGGCGTTCTGCCTCTTCGCGGGCACGCAACTCGGTGTCGCGCACCAGCACCATGGCCTCGCGGCGGGCCTCGTCTTCGACCTTCGCCAGCAGCTCCTCCTTTGCGGCTCGTGAATCGAATCCTGCGACCCGTTCGAGGGTGTCGCAGGCTTCCTCGCGCATCATTTCGGCTTCATGCCGCGACTCGCTGAGCGCGCGCTCTCTTTCCAGGATGAGCTCTTCGCGCTGGGTGAGGTTGGCGGCTCGTTGTTCGAGAGTCGCCTCCCGTTGCGTCAGGCGGTCCTCCAGCGAGCCAACCTCGATCTTGCGATGTTCGAGAGTGGCCTCTTCTCGCTCACGGTAGGTATCGGCTTTGGCTCTCGCCTCTTCTTCGGCTCGGGTGAGGATTCGTTGCGCTTCGACCCGTGCTTCACCGACCATTTCGACGGCTGAAGTGGAGGCTTTGCCCGTCTTGCGACGGTACAACTCTCTCCCGGCATAGAAGGCAATGACCCCAACGAGCAGCGTGATGAGCAGTGGAACCAGCCACTGTTCCATGTTCGCTCCCGTTCCCGGTCCCAATGAACGCAGCAGTGCCGAGCCCAAAAGGCCCGGCACACACGGCACGAGTCACGCGAAGGGTCGGCTGATCACCCTCTCGGGGTCAACACCCTCCGGCTCGTCAAGTATCTCTTCTGCATCTGCGTTGGTTGATTCCGTGTTTAGTGAGTTCGTGTGTGTCCGTACGTCGATAGTACCGCACGAATCCCCTGGTTGGAACCGCGAAATCCGAAGCCTCGATTTCGCGGTTTCACCGTTTCGCCTCGCCGCGACACCTCGCTACTCGGTGTCGGCCTCTTGCACGGCCTCCTCGGCGGACTCCGGATCGGCGTCGGCTTCGGCTTCAGCTGCCTCGTCTTCGATGAGTCCGACGGCGCGTAGCACCCGGTCCTGAAGCTGCATCGCGATCTCCGGGTTGTCGCCGAGGAACTCTTTGGCGCGCTCACGGCCCTGCCCGAGCTGATCGCCCTCATAGGTGTACCACGCACCCGCTTTCCTCACGATGCCCTGATCGACGGCAACATCGAGCAGGCTGCCTTCACGCGAGATGCCCTTGCCGAACATGATGTCGAACTCGGCGAGGCGGAACGGTGGAGCGACCTTGTTTTTGACAATCTTCGCTCGCACCCGGTTGCCTACATTGTCCGTTCCCTGCTTGATGGCCTCGATACGACGGACGTCGATCCGAACGCTCGAATAAAACTTGAGCGCCCGGCCACCAGGAGTGGTCTCGGGAGAGCCAAACATTACTCCGATCTTCTCGCGCAGCTGGTTGATGAAGATGGCGGTCGTCTCGGAGCGGTTGATGGTGCCGGCCAACTTGCGTAGCGCCTGCGACATCAGACGTGCCTGCAGACCGACATGGGTGTCCCCCATATCACCCTCGAGTTCGGCGCGTGGGACCAGTGCAGCCACTGAGTCGATCACGACCACGTCGAGAGCACCGGAGCGGATCAACATGTCCGTGATCTCGAGCGCCTGCTCGCCGGTGTCCGGTTGGGAGATCAGCAACTCGTCGACATCGACGCCAAGCGCCTTGGCATACAGCGGATCGAGCGCATGCTCGGCGTCGATGAATGCCGCGACCCCTCCGTTGCGCTGCGCTTCCGCCACAACGTGGAGTGCCAGGGTCGTCTTGCCGGAAGACTCGGGTCCATAGATCTCGACGATGCGACCACGCGGCACGCCGCCGATGCCCAGCGCTAGGTCGAGAGAGATCGCCCCGGACGGAATCGCGCTGATATTGCGTACGCTGCCGTCGCTCAGCTTCATGATGGCGCCTTTGCCGAACTGCCGTTCGATCTGCGACATCGCCATCTCCAGGTTCTTCTCCTGGTCGCTCTGCTCGCTCAAGGCGGGCTCCCTTCTCCGTCTCGATCGCTGTCTCACTGCGACGGTATCTGCCGACTGTGACAAGTATTGCGCACCGGAATCACAAAAGTGTCATTCGTGGATGCGAGGCATACCCTAGGCGAACACGTGTTCGATGTCGAGGAATCGAGTGGTGGGCCGGCAAGCAGCCTGCCGGTCAGAGTGGCAACGTATCGATGGGTTCGTAACGGGTGCCGCCCGGCTCCACGAAGCTCTCGTACATCGTGACTGCATTCACATCGAATCTGACACCACACGAATCGAACTCCTCGACCAGTCCTCTCACATCTGCCTGCGGACGGATACGAGCCAGCGTCAGATGAGCGTGATACGGACGGTCGTCTGGAGCGAATCCGGCCGCGATCGCAGCGCTTTCGGAGGCAGCCGCCAGCGGGGCAAGACGGTCTGCGACGTCCACCCCCATCCACAACACCGTCGCCTTACGCGGCTTCGGAAATGCTCCGAGACCCTCCAGGCGAGCAACAAACGGACTCGCTGTGAGCTGATCCGCGAGGTACATCATCACGAGATCGCGCTGCACCTCAGTCGACCAGCCCAGGAATCGCAACGTCACGTGCCAGTCCTCAGGTCGTACCGGCTTCCACGAAGGCGCCATCTCGAGGTGATCCGCGAGGCACGCAGCCAGCAGATGGCGGGTCTCGCCGTCGAGGCCGACTGCGAGGAAGACACGCCGCTTAGTAGCTCCGCTCACCGACCCGCCCCGGGTCGGACCCCCCAGAGCGATTGGCTGTCGCCCTCCCACCACGAACCCTGGAGCGCAAGCCGGGTGAGTTGCAGCGCTGCGGTGGTGGTGTAGGTGCGGACGCGTTCCCGGTCGCCCGGCAGCAACATCGTGCGTGCCCTCGTCCCCTCCGGCGTATGAACCGCGACGATCATCGTGCCCACCTCGCTTTCCTGCGGCTCGGGCCCCGCTGAGCCGGTCACCGCGACGCCAACGTCTGCTCCAAGCGCCTTGGCCGCGCCCTGCGCCATGGCAACCGCCGTCGCCTCACTCACGATGCCTTCATCCTCGATCACATCGCCGGGTACTGCGAGCAGCGACCGTTTCACATCCTCGTGATAGGCCACCACGCTCCCGCGGAACCACGCAGACGCACCAGGAACCGACGTGAGCCTGGCCGCAATCAGGCCGCCCGTGGCCGATTCCGCAGTTGCGATGCTCCAACCTTCCGCCTCCAGGAGACCTTGAATTACCCGTTCGATGGTCTCGTCGTCGCTGCCGAACACATGAGAGCCGAGCCGCAAGCGGACTTCGGCTTCCACCGGCGCGACCAGGGAAGCAGCAGTTTCGACATCCGCCGCCTTGGCGGTGAGGCGCACCTTGATCTCACCAGATGAGGCCAGGAAGGCGACCGTGGGGTTGTCGTACTGGTCGAAGAGGTCGCCCAGCAGTTCTCCTACCCGAGATTCCGAAAGCCCCCAACTCCGGATCAGTCGGCTCACCACCACCGCGGCCGGATCACCCGATATGTCTTGGAGGAAAGGGATCACCTCTGCATCCATCATCGGCAACATCTCGGCGGGTACCCCGGGCAGCGCGAACACCCAAGCATCACCAATCCCGAGGCGCAGTCCTGGCGCGGATCCCTTCGGGTTGGGGATCATCTCGGCACCCTCCGGGTACTCGGCCTGCCTCAGGTTCGACTCGGGCATCACGCGGCCCCTGGCTTCCCACCGGCGGCGCAACTCGGATTCGTACGCTTCGCTGTAGCGCATCTCGACTCCCGCCACCGCCTGGAGCGCCTGACGGGTCACGTCGTCTTTTGTCGGCCCAATGCCACCCGTGACGATCACGGCGTCCGCCCTGCCCACTGCCCTCCTGATGGCGTCCACCATGCGCTCCAGGTTGTCGCCCACCACGGTCTGGTGATAGTGGTCGAAGCCGGCATCCGCGAGCTTCTCACCAATCCGAGTCGCGTTCGTGTTGACGATCTGGCCCAACAACAGCTCGGTTCCGATGGTGACGGTTTCCACGATCATGCGTCACCCACCACGGAGGCAGCCAGGTCGGTGCCGTAGGCGCCCTCGACCTCCGCTCGCAGCCACCTGCCCGGCATGCCACGATCCAGCAGGATGACCCCGTCGATTTCGGGTGCCTCACGATACGATCGTGCCACCGCTCGCCCATCCTCCACCTGATCGACGAGGACCTCCAGCGTGCGGCCCACCTGGGCCTGGTTGCGGCTCTCAGTGATGTCGTCCTGGATCCGCTGGAGGTGGCGCATGCGCTCTGCTTTCTCCTCATCTGGCACCTGATGATCGAATTCGGCCGCGGGGGTGCCCTCTTCGGCCGAATAGGGGAAGAAGCCGGACCAGTCGAGTTGAGCGGCAACCAGGAAGTCGGCAAGTTCCTGGACGTCTTCCTCCGTTTCGCCGGGGAAGCCAACGATGAAGCTGGAACGAGTGGCCGAGTCGGAGGCGGCGCTCCTGATCTGTGCGATGACCTCCAGATGACGCTCCCCGCTGCCTGGGCGTTTCATTCCCCGCAGCAGGCGCTGCGATGCATGCTGCAACGAAAGATCGAAGTAGTCGGCGACCCTCGGATTACCTGCAATCTCCTCGATGAGCGCCGGCCGGATCTCGCGGGGATACAGGTAGAAGAGCCGGAGCCGGCGGAGCCCCGCGACGTCCGAGACAAACCGCAGCAGCTCGACAATCCCCCCGGGAGCATCAATGTCGCGACCGTATGCGGCGAGATCCTGCGCGACGAGCACCACCTCACCAACGCCGTGAGCAGCCAGGCTCGCGATCTCCTCGCGGATGTTGCCGGGAGCGCGCGACCGCTGCTTGCCGCGGAACAAAGGGATGGCACAGAACGTGCACGGCTTGTCACACCCCTCGGCTACCTTCACGTATGCGTAGGGAGTCGAGGGAGTCGGCCGCTCGACCTGGTACAGAATGTCCATCTTGGATCTGGAAGCGGGGCGGATCCGGATCGGCTGCCAGTTGGTCATGTCGTCGAGTCGTTCGACCAATTCCGAATAGCGGTCGAGCCCGATGACCGCGTCTGCCTCCGGGAGAGACGCGGCCAGCTCCGTTTCGTAGCGCTGGGCCATACAACCCATAACCACCAGACGGGCATCATCACGCTTGGCATCCGCCAGTTCCAGGATGGTGTCGATCGATTCGCGCCGGGCTTCCTCGATGAACGCGCAGGTGTTGACCATCACCACATCAGCAGATTCAGCAGATTTTGCGTCGGTGTAGCCGGCCCCACCCAGCATTGCCGAGACCTTCTCGGAGTCAACCTGGTTCTTGGAGCACCCGAGGGTGACGAGGTGCACAGAGGGAGCATCGAGCGGCATGGGCTCGGAGCTTAGGGGTGAGGCGCAGCGTGACTCGTCGGAAGCATCCTGTCTGGCGCAGGCCCGGCCCATCCGCCACCGACACCGCTCACGGCGCCACCACCAGCCACAGCCTCGGTCGGCGGAGCCGCAGTACGATGGACACATGGAGCATCGCCGAGTTGGCAGTAGCGGGCTGCGGGTGAGTGTCCTCGGTCTCGGAACGATGACCTTCGGAGCCGAATCAGACGAAGCCACTTCCGACGCCATACTCGACCGCTTCGCGGCTTCCGGAGGCACCCTCATCGACACTGCCGACGTGTACAGCGCCGGTCGGTCCGAGGAAATCGTAGGACGATGGTTGGCAACCCAGCCCGACCAGGGTCGATTCGTCATTGCCACGAAGGGTCGGTTCTCCATGGGAGAGGGCCCGAGTAATAGCGGAGCCGGCAGAGCGCACCTCATGCGGGCGGTCGACGCGAGTCTCCGACGGCTGCAAGTCGATGTGATCGACCTTTATCAGGTGCACTGCTCAGACGCAGAGACGCCGATCGAGGAAACGCTCGAAGCCCTCGACGACCTCGTGCGCGCCGACAAGGTGCGGTACGTGGGGCTTTCCAACTACACCGGCTATCAATTCGCACGGGCGGCGACCACCGCTCGGCTCCAGCAGCTGACTCGCATCGTCTCTCTGCAAGCTCAATACAGCCTCCTGGAACGCACCATCGAGTTGGATCTCGTCCCGGCGTGTCTCGACGAGGGAGCGGGCATCCTTCCCTGGTCACCGCTTGGCGGTGGCTGGCTCACGGGGAAGTACGCGCCAGATCGCCTCCCGACCGGCGCGACCCGCCTGGGCGAGGATCCGACGCGTGGCGTCGAGGCCTACGAGCTGCGCAATACGGACCGGACGTGGAAGATCATCGAGGCGTGCAGCACCATTGCGACCAAACATGCGGTGGCACTCTCGGTCGTGGCTCTCGCCTGGTTGCGCGACCGGCCCGCCGTTTGCTCCGTCATCCTCGGCACTCGCTCGCTGCAACAGCTCGATGAGAATCTGCAAGCTTCCGATTTCGAACTGAGCCCGGACGAACGAGAGTTTCTCGATCAGGCGTCCGCTCCCGGGATTCCCCTCTATCCGCATGGCTTCATAGAACGGTACGGCGGGAATCGCGTATGGGAACGGATGGCGACCCGCAACGAGCCCCCGCCGATTGGAGCCTGATCCAAGCCCCGGCGCGCATCGGTCACCTTGCACCGATGACCTTGTGCTCTGGCAGAGCGAGTCACTCCCGACTCATGATGGACACGAGCCGAGCCTGGAGAAACCGTGCCGCTGGAGAGCACCGAATTGGATGTCATCCTGGCCGAGATGGCAGAACTCCGCATAGAGCATTCCCGGCTTTTCCCATTCGCCTTCGACCGTCCTGTGGAGGTGCAGAATCGCCTGACGGCACTGCGCGCCGCAGCAGCGAGCCTCCGATCGCCGGTAGCCGCAGACCAGGAAGTGGGACGAGCCAGGCTGGCGCGCCTCGAGGCCGAACGCCACGGGCGTTTGGCACAGCGCGCCACCCACAGTGCTGCTGCCCAGACCGGGCAAGGTGGCGGTATCGACCCCGAGTACCTCCATGCGCTGAGCAGGCAGCTCGACGCATCCTTCGAGTTGTCAGAGCTGAAGGCCGAGATTTATCGGCTCAGGACGAACCTCGATGCCCCGTGAGTTTTTGGCGTCACCTCCGTTCGGGGAGATGCCCACGCCGAGCGCCAGGAGACGGGCGGGCCGGAAGATGTTCCATCATTAGAGTGACTACCGGAGCGTGCCCCACACCGAAAGGAACCGGTCGAAGATGACGAGCATTCGTGCCTATCACCGGCCCGACACCATCGAAGACGCTCTCGACCTGTTGACCCGACCCGGGTCCGTCCCCCTCGGTGGCGGAACGGTTCTCAACGGACTCCCCACCCAGGCCCCGACCGAGGTGATCGACCTCCAGGCACTCGATCTTGCCCACATTTCCCTGAAGGGTGCCGTCACCAGCATCGGCGCTACGGCCACCCTTCAGATGGTCGTGGCGAGCGACGACGTCCCTCCGCTGCTGCGAGACCTGGCCCACCGAGAAGCGCCGAATACCATCCGCAACGCCGCCACCATCGGCGGCACCGTCGCCGCTGCCGAGCCGGAGAGTCAACTGCTTGCCGGGCTGATCGCGCACGGGGCGACCATCTCCATGATTGGCCCGAAAGGCACCGAGGAGACTGAGCTGGTCAATTTGCTCGCCGATCGAACAATGCTCGACGGGCGCCTCATCACAACGATCGCGGTCACCGTGGGAGCCTCCGGCTTCGCAGCTCGCGCCGGACGTACCCCGGGCGACACGCCGATCGTGATGGTGGCAGGAGTACGCGACGAGGAAGGGGTCCGACTGGCAGCCACCGGAGTGGCGGCCACTCCCGTTCCCTTGGATCTCGACAACGTCGAGGCACTCCATCCGCCTGCCGACTTTCGCGGGTCTGCCACCTACCGTCGCCACTTGGCCGCGGTCCTCGGCGCCAGGGTAATGACGGAGCTGAGCCGAGAGGACCAGAGATGAAGCTCACCCTCACCATCAACGGCGATGGTCACGAAGTGGATTGTGAACCGTACGAGTCGCTCAAGGCAGTACTGCGACGCGAGGGGTACTACAGCGTACGTTTCGGATCCGAAACCGGAGAAACCGGGGCGGCCGCGGTGCTCGTCGACGGTCAGCTGGTTTCGGCCGAAATCATGCTGGCTGCTCAAGCCGAGGGACACGAGATCGAAACGGTGGAAGGCATGGCGCCCCGCATGAACCTGCATCCCATCCAGGAGGCGTTCGTCGTTACGGGGGCCATCCAGAGCGGATACTCAACACCTGCGATGATCCTGGCTGCCAAGGCCCTGCTGGCACAGAACCCCGACCCGTCCGAAGCCGAGATTCGCGACGCCCTCTCGGGCATCCTCGACCGCGAGACCGGGTATCTCAGGCCGGTTCTCGCTATCCAGCGCGCAGCCGCGGCGCTGCGGGGCGAAGATGTGCCGGATATCGAGACCGCGCTCGTTGCTCCCATCACTCACGAAGGCGGCGATGCGGGTACCGATCTCGCGACGGTACCCGCGGTGTTCCCCAAGGTGGTGCCCCATCCCGAGGTACCGGACACGAAGGTCGTGGGCCATCCCGAGCTGAAGGTGGATGCCCTCAAGCTCGCCAAGGGAAATCCGGCATTCGTCGACGACATCGAGATGCGGCGCATGCTCTACGCCAAAGTGCTCTACAGCCCACACGCCCATGCTCGGATCGTCGCCATCGACGACTCAAAGGCACGCGCCCTGCCCGGAGTGAAGGCGGTGCTCCACCATGAGAACGTTCCCAGGGTGCGGTACGCCTCCGGAGGCCAAAGCTACCCGAATCCCTTACCGTACGACCAGGTGAGCTTTGACAACAAGGTGCGGCACGTCGGCGACCGCGTCGCCGCGGTAGCTGCGGAGACGGTCGAGATTGCCGCAGCAGCCCTGGAGTTGATCGATGTCACCTACGAAGTGCTGCCCGCAGTCTTCGACGAGAACGAGGCCATCGCGCAAGGGGCTCCTGTCATCCACGACGAGGAAGGCATGGATGGAGCCCACGACCCGGAACGCAACATCGTCCACCACATCAGCGCAGACGTCGGCGATGTCGGCGAGGGCTTCGAGCAAGCGAGCCGGATCTTCGAACAGACCATGCGAGTTCATCAGGTACAACCGACTCCGATCGAACCGCACATCGCCATCGCCTACTGGGACAGCGACGAACGCATGGTGATCCGTACCTCTACCCAGGTGCCGTTCCATGTCCGCCGGATGGTCGCTCCACTCCTCGGATTGCCGGTGAAGCACATTCGCATCATCAAGCCGCGCATCGGTGGCGGGTTCGGGGCCAAACAGGAAATGCTGATCGAAGACATCGTGGGGCATCTGACGATGGCCACGGGGCGCCCGGTGCGTTATGAGCTGACGCGAGCGGAAGAGTTCGTGTCGAGCCGCACCAGGCACCCGCAAACGCTCACCTATCGCACCGGGGTGGACGCTCTGGGGAGGGTCGTTGCACAGGACATGAAGGTCGTCGCGAACACGGGGGCCTACGGCACCCACGGTCTCACCGTTCAGCTGGTCAGCGGGCTGCGAGGTCTCAGCTCCTACAAGTCGCCCAACAAGCGATACCGCTGCGACGTTGCCTACACGAACCTTCCCGTACCCGGCGCGTATCGCGGCTACGGCGCGCCCCAGGCGCTATTCGCGCTCGAATCCCACATGGAGGACATCGCCCACGAACTCGGGATCGACCCGCTCGAGTTCCGTCGAATGAACTGGACAACGACGGGCGACCCAATCGACGTCGCCCCCCAACTCGGCGAAGGCGACTCAGACGACAACTTCGTACCGGTCGTCACGTCGAGCGGTATCGAAGAATGCGTCGCGCAAGGCCAGCGTGCCATCGGCTGGCAGCGCCGCCTCGATCCCGACTGGAAGATGCCGCCGGACACACCCCATCTCCGGCGTGGCATCGGCTTCGCAATGTGCATGCACGGCACCGCAATCCCGGGCCTCGACATGGGCGCCGCCAGCATCAAGATCAACGACGACGGTTCCTTCAATCTGCTCATCGGCGCGACCGACCTCGGCACAGGAGCAGACACCATCCTCGGACAGATCGCGGCCGAGGTACTCGGGGTGCCGCTCAATGACATTCTGGTCTACGCCGCAGACACGGACATGACTCCATTCGACACCGGTGCATACGCATCGAGCACCACCTACATCTCGGGCATGGCGGTAAAGCGGGCCGCAGAAGAGGCCCGCAATCAGATCGCGGATCGGGCCGCGCTGCTGCTGGACGAGGGCCCCGGTGCGATCGAACTGTCCGACCAGCGCGCGTGGTCCACGGACGGCCGATCGGTGTCGCTCGCCGAAATCGCTCTCTCTTCACTCCACCAGGAACAGCAGCACCAGATCATGGCAACCGCCTCCTACGTGTCCCCGGAGTCCCCTCCTCCCTACGCCGCGCAGTTCGCCGAAGTCGAGGTCGACGTCGAAACCGGCCAGGTGACGGTGAGGTCGCTGGTGATGGCGGTCGACTGCGGCGTGCCGATCAACCCGGTCACCTCGGCAGGGCAAGTGGAAGGCGGCATGGTGCAGGCGCTCGGCTACGGCCACTGTGAGGAAATGGCCTACGACGCAGACGGCCGCATGGTCAACGCCCGGTTTGGCCCCTACAAGATCTATCGGGCGGACGAGATGCCGAGCATCGACACTTTCCTCGTCCAGACGATGGAGAAGAGTGGTCCATTCGGCGCCAAGGCCATCGCGGAGATTCCCAAGGACGGTGTGGCTCCGGCGATTCGCAACGCCATCGCAGACGCTACGGGTGCCCGCATCAATGCCATCCCGTTCACACCAGAGCGCGTGTGGCAAGCACTGCAATTGAGCTGAGCCGACTCGATGGCAACCGGCGAGACCCAGCGACTGCTGCAGGAGCTTGCGGTCGCGGTCGCCCAGGGCCGTCCGGTGGTGCTCGCTACGGTGGTCGCCACCCGGCGGTCGGTGCCACGCCACGCCGGTACGAAGATGCTCGTCTACGCGGATGGTTCCCTCACCGGAACCATCGGCGGCGGGGAGATGGAGAGCCGGGTGATCGATGCTGCGCAGGAAGCCCTGCGCAGCCACAAGACCCGGCTGCTGTCCTTTGAGTTGTTGGAACCGGACCGCGGCGACCCCGGAGTCTGCGGCGGGGAAGTCACGATCTACCTGGAGCCCTACATGCCCCCACCCACTGTGTACATCATCGGCGCCGGCCACGTCGGCAAGGCCGTCGTCGATCTGGCCGCCTGGCTCGGTTACCGCACCATCGTGGTCGACGATCGAGAAGACAGGCTCACGCCAGACGCCATGCCCAACGCCGACACATGCATCAACGGGACCGTCCAGGATGCGCTCGCCGGACCACCCGTCACCGCGAATACGTCCATCGTGCTGGTGACTCGAAGCGTCGACATCGACGTCGATGCGATCCCGCGGTTTCTGGCCACGCCTGCGCGCTACATCGGCGTGATGGGAAGCGAGCGGCGCTGGACCACCACCAGACGCCGGCTGCTCGAGACGGGTACCGACGAAGCGGCCCTGGAGCGAATCCACGTTCCGATCGGAATGGACCTGGGTGCCGAAACAGTCGAGGAAATCGCGGTCTCGATCCTGTCGCAGGTGATCCAAGCCACCCGCATCGACGGCGGGGCCGGTCGCGACTGATGTTGTTCGCGGATCGACTCGTCGTGGTACGCGGCGGAGGAGACCTCGCCTCAGGCGCCATTGCCGCGCTCCACGGGGCTGGGTTCCCGGTGGTGGTACTGGAACTGGCCGCGCCACTGGCAGTACGTCGCACCGTCTCGTTTGCATCGGCGATCACAGAGGGTGAAGCCACCGTCGAAGGCACCACGGCCCGGCTGAAGCACGACCCGGAGGAAGCGTGGCAGCTGGCGGAGGGTGGTGAGGTGGCGGTGTTGGTCGGCGAACAGCTCCCTCCGATGCCGCGGCCGGCCTCGGTGGTGGTGGACGGGCGGATGGCTAAGCGAAACATCGATACAAGCATCGATCAGGCAGGGCTTGTCATCGGCCTCGGTCCCGGGTTTGCGGCCGGGGTCGACTGCGATGCGGTGATCGAGACGGAACGCGGGCATCGGCTCGGCAGGATCATCCGGGCTGGACCGGCCGCACCAGACACCGGCATTCCAGGGCCACTCGAAGGAGCGACTTCCGACCGGGTCATCCGCGCCCCGGCCGACGGCATCGTCCACTGGTCCGTCGGCATCGGGGATCAGGTAGAGCCGGGTGCCTCGCTCGGGGCGGTGAGCAGTGAACCCGTCTCCACTGTGATCGGCGGCGTCGTTCGTGGGCTCATTGCTCCGGGGCACGTGGCAAGGACCGGGCTCAAGATCGGCGATATCGACCCCAGAGCGGATCGAACCGCCTGCTTCGAGATATCGGACAAGTCGCGCCTCGTCGGCGCCGGCGTCCTGCAGGCGGTGTTGGCCTGGCTCGGCGAGCAAGCCCCGTGACGCTTGCAGCCAGACTCGGCGTAGGTGATCGAGCCCTGGTTGCCTTCGTCGGCGCAGGCGGCAAGTCGACGTTGCTCCTCTCGTTGGGGCACGAACTGAGGACGGCGGGACGCCGGGTGGTGTTGAGCACCACCACCAAGATGGGCGCAGACCAGATCCCGGAGTGGGCCGTTCCCGTGGGCGACACTGCACGGGTCAGATCAACTCTCGCCGCCGGAAAAACCCCGTTTCTCGTCGGCGCCATCAGCCCCACCAAGATCGCAGGCGTCAAGCCGGAAATGATCGACGAGATCTCCACATGGGACGTGGAGTACGTTCTGGTCGAGGCGGATGGAGCCCGCGGCAGGCGGATCAAGACGCCTGCACCCCACGAACCGGTGATTCCGGACAGCGTGACGAGAGTCGTCGTGGTCGTGAGTATGGACGCCATCGGCTGCAGCATCGCTGATGTCGCACATCGGCCGGAACGTGTGGCCGCCTTACTCGGCTGTGGGGTGGATCACATGCTCACGCCGGCGAACGTCGTCGATGTGGTCGCCAACCCCGAGGGGGGCCTGGCACGCATCCCGAATTCGGCCCGCGTCACGGTTGCTCTCACTTCTGTTGCGATCGAGACCAAGACTGAAGCCGCAGAGCGCACAGTGGGCCTCCTTCGCGCCACGGGCCGCATCGACCGGGTCACCATCGTTCCCGACCTGCGCCCGGGTTTCACCTAAGACACCTTGCGGCTGGACGAGTCAGTCCAACCACCCCAGCCATGCGATGATCTCGTCCGCCGTTTCTCGGAGGGGTCGATCATTCGACACGACCGCGTCTTCCAGCCCGACTCCGGTCGATCGGTCGATCCACTTCTTGGCGCGGCGGAGGTCGGCTTGGCGGTCCGTCTCGGCGTCGTGGGTAAGTCGGTCGGCGATGACTTCGAGCGGCGTCTCGAGCCGCACCACCTGGAGCGGGGCCCGCACCACAGACGCAATCGACGCCAGCAGATCCCGGTTCTCGACGGCCAATGCCATGACCAGGTGATCTACCCCGGCGGCCCTGTAGTTGCCGGTGATGGCTTCGAGGTTCTGCAGCAGGAGCCGGACCGCTTGTCCTTCCCCGCCACCTGCATCGAACCACCACAGCCAATCGAGATCGAGCGCTCCGTACCGCATAGCACGGGCTTCGAGAATCCCGGCGATCTCGCTGACAACCGCCGACTTGCCGGACCCGAAGACCCCGGTGATCAAGCCGACTCGAGGCGACGACGTCATGTGGCCGATCCTCCGTCGCGGTACCAGCCTGCGAGAACGCGACGATCGATCACAGGGCGGCCATCTCGGCGAGCCAGGGGTTGCCGGGTTCAGCGCGCTGGAGTTCCCGGCGGAGCCACCCGAGCCGGGACTCAGACAACACCGGCAGTACTGCATCGAAGTCCTGATCGTCCCTGGACGATGATTCTTGGCCTTGTAGAGGATCTGAATCTCGGGAGCAAGCAAGGGGGTGCTTGAGTTCGCCCCACACAACGCATCTACGAGCGGAACCACCACGGCGCGATCCCGGCGGCCGACCCAGCGCTCACCGTCCGATTCGTTCAGCATCAGCTGAGGCGACCAGGGACCGCCGGGAGGCCGGCACCAGATGTCGTGGATGCCGAAGGTCAGACGTTCGCCCGATTCCCACCGACGCAGCGTGCCTGGTAGATCCGCGGCCCACAGCTCCCATCCGCTTGGGACACTTGTTGCTTCATGCTGCTCGCGCCGCAGCAGCCCGACGTCGATGTCATCGTGAGGACGCGTCTGGTGCCCGAGGTAGAGATCAATCGCCCAACCGCCCGCGATCCACCAGGTGAGACCCGAACCGGCAAGAAGGCTCGATACCTCGTCTGGCGACAGCGGCTCCGAGACCTCACTCGACGAATCCTCCATCCCGAAAGCGTATCCGAGCCCTCCCCCAAGAGGTGAGGGGTCGCCGTTCTTGCGTCCCCTGCCCGGCTCTCCACCGCGAACGTACACAAGAACGGGGAGGTCCCGGGACTACGAGAGCGCGCGGTAAGCGCCGCGATACCAGACGAGCGGGTCGTCTGTGTCTTCCAGCGTGATGGAATCGACCGCCGCGGTCACCAGAACCGAGTACGAGGCATCCTCCAACGAGATCACCTGAGCACGCAGCCGATTCTGGAAATCGCTGAGTTCCGGCCCGTAGTCGGTTGCTTCCACCTCCAGCCCCGCGAACACTCCCCCGGGTTGTGGCCGCAGACCTGCGAAGACATCCGCCGTCTCACGATGACGCTGGGAGCCGACGTGGACGACGAACCGGTCTGTTGATTCGATGGCGAAGAAGACATCGGTCGTAGGCCCGACGAGAAGGTAGACCATGGCCGGTTCGCCCTCAGCAATCATGATCGAAGCCACGGTGAGTCCCGCGGCTTCGGTCTCAGCACCAGAGGTCACGATCGTCACCGGCGCGGCCAGACGGCCCCGAAATCGTCGCACCGGATCACGTTCCTCGGCTGGCGTCCGAAACGGATGTTCCTCGTGAATCCCACCCTGATCAGTCATTGCGCACCTCCGCGACCAAGAATCCCAACGGCCCAGCACCTACCGCCTTCGCCACAGCATCCCAGCCCTCGGCTTCGACCGAACCGCCCTCCGCGATCTGAGCAGCGGCGCCACCGACGGCGCCCGGCAGTTCGGCATACAGCCCGGTCTGATCGAGGTTGGCGGCCCTCGCGGCGTTGGAGGCGGCTCGATCGGCGTCGCCGTCACCAAGGGCGCGAATCGCGCGTTCGGCCGCGGTCAGCGCGTTTCGCTGGCTCTGGCCATCGAAGGACACGTGGTTCCTCTCCTCACTCCGCTCGGTGCCTTCGATATCCTGGCAGACCCGGGACCGCGCCACGACGGTGATGCTCTTCACGTCGTGACCAGGCGAACGGCCGCAACCACGGCGGCCACGACAAGCACCCACCGCACCCAATTGGCCCCCTTAGCGATCGCCATCTGCGAGGCGATCCAGGCCCCGGTCATCTGCCCGATGGCCAGGACCACGCCTACCGACAGGTCGACTTGCGCAGCGGATACGAAGAACAACAACGCAACAGGGGTGTAGAGCGCGATCAGCACCACCTTGGCAGCATTGCCGTTCACCAGATTCAATCCACCCCCCAGCACCAGGCCCGCCAACAGCAGGAACCCGACCCCGGCTTGGACGAACCCACCGTAGAAACCGATCCCCAGGAAGGCGAGGAACCGCCAAGGCTCGGCCAGGGACGCATCTCGCTCCTCAACCCAACGCGCCGGCCGGAAGACGACGGATGCTGCCACCAACAGCAGTACCCCGGCAAACACCTTGCGCATCACGTCGGGATCGGTCTTCGTTGCGACCCATGCCCCCAGTCCGGCACCGACCACCGTCGGAATGATGAGAGGAACCACCCGCTGCCACGGAATCGCTTTGCCCCGCTGGAACCCGGCGATGGCAGACAGGTTCGCTGCCATGACCGCGATCCGATTGGTGCCGTTCGCAACGCTGATCCCCACCATCTCATTGAGAATCGGAATCGTGATCGCGGAACCGCCGCCCGCCAGGGTGTTGATGAATCCTGCCGCACCCCCGCCGACGATGAGCAGCAGCGCCTCGGCAGGGGTCATCGGCCGAAAGCGACCGAGACGAGGCCAGGCGGGTAGTCGATGCAGGCCGACTCCCCTCTCACGGAAAGTGCCATTCGACGCACGAGGTACTGGGGAGAGGCCGACATCGGCGGCAGGCTACCTGATGTAATCCGCCTGCCCTGCCCGCTCGGGGAGGCGGTGGTTCACCTCACCCGAGGAATCGCGCCCGGCACCAGCCACGGACGCTGTTGAACAAGCCGACCTCCTCGGAGGCCACCAGCTCGTCTCTTTCGATCGGGCCCTCGACCAGCACACCCTCAGCCAGCAGATACCTCCGGTACACCCCACCGAGCAGCCCATCGTCCAGCGGCGGCGTGACCCAGACCCCGTCGCGACGTACTGCGACGTTCGCGATCGAAGACTCGGTGACGCACCGGGATTCGTTCACGAGAATGACGTCGTCCGCCGAGGGATATCGCTTCATGCGTCTGGCATACGGATCGCGGTTCGTCGTCTTGTGGAACAGGAACACGTTCTTGGAAGAGACCGGCTCGGCGGCGATCGCCACCCGCACCTCGGGTCCCGCTTCGAAGTCTGCCGCGAAGGGATAGCTGATCTCGCTGGCCTCAGCCGCGATCTCCCCGTCGCGATCGAGGGTGAGGCGCACCCGGCTGGCAGAGTCGGCATCGGAGATTGCGGCTTCGAGCGCGGCATCCACGCCAGCGGGATCGCACGGATACCCGAAGTAGTCGGCAGATTGCGCCAGGCGTTCCAGGTGTTCCTGGTGCCACCAGTATCCACGATCGGGGTCCCATCGCATGGTTTCGACCAGTTGGAACGGGGGGCGACGCTCAATGAGCAGTTGCGCCTTGAGACGAGCCTCTTCATATTCCCCTTCCGGCGATGAATCCCAGGTCACGGCGCCGCCGACACCGTAACGAGCCAGACCCTCCTCCGCATCGATGGTCACGGTGCGAATCGCGACATTGAATTCAGCCCTGGCCTGCCCACCCTTCGAAGGGCCCACATAGCCCACTGCGCCGCAGTAGACACCTCGTGGCGAGGCCTCGAGATCTGCGATCAGCTCCATGGTCCGCACCTTGGGTGCGCCCGTCACCGAGCCCGAAGGAAACAACGCGGCGAAGACGTCGTAGAGCCGAACTGAGGGGTCAACGAGTCCGGTGATGTCAGACGTGAGCTGCCACAGGGTCTCGTACCGCTCGGCGACGAGGAGCGACTCGACCTCGACCGACCCGAAAGTCGCGATCCGGCCGAGGTCGTTGCGAAGCAGATCCACGATCATCAGATTCTCGGCTCGGTCCTTCTCCGACTCGCGAAGCCGGGCAGCGAGCGCCGCATCCTCTGCCGGCCACCGGCCGCGGCGAATGGTCCCTTTCATCGGGCGCAGGTCGATACGACCGTCTGCCAGCCGGAAGAACCGCTCCGGAGATGCGCTCAAGACCTGGTACCGGCCGGTATCGATGTGGACTCCGTACGCCCCTCGCTGGGCAAGCACCAGATCGCGATATAACTCGGCAACTTCGCCGGAGACGGCGGCACCCAGCGAAAACGTCAGGTTCACCTGGTAGGTGTCGCCGGCGCCAATATGAGCGTGAATCGTTTCGACCGCCGCGGCATAGTCGCCTGGAGTGACTTCGGGAGTCCAACCACTGACGTTGTAAGGGGCGGGGAAGATCGACCGTGGAACGTATGGCTCGACTGCTGCCGTGTCACCAAACAGGCCGAACCAGAGGACCGGCATGTCGGCAAACCCGTCCTCCGCGCCGGGTTCGATCACCCGGAGAACAGAGTCGAAAGCGGGCGCCGCTTCGTAGGCGACGTAGCCGGCAGCCCACAGACCGTCACCGACCGCACGATTGATCTCTGAAAAAGCGGCTTCGACCTCTCGATGGGTACGGGCCACGACGACGCCGCGGGGATCGACGAATTCGAACGAACGAGCGTAACCCAGCGTCAGGTCATCGAGTCGCACTCGTGGAGGCATCACCCCCCAGGGTACGCATCAGGAGACCGGTGTGATCACAACCTCATCGAGTTCTTCGCGGCTCACCAGTACCTCGCGCGCTTTGGAGCCCTCAGACGGACCCACGATCCCGCGCCGCTCCATGATGTCCATCACCCTGCCGGCGCGGGCGAACCCGATCCGCAGCTTCCGTTGCAGCATCGAGGTTGAGCCGAGTTGCGACTGCACGACCAGTTCGATCGCCTGCTGCATGATCTCCGGATCCTCGCCTTCGAACTCGTCCTCGGATGCAGCCGCTTGCTGCGCAACCTCGAACACCTCTTTGTCGCGGTACTGCGCGGCCCGTTGTTCCCGCGTCCAGTCGACCACCGCATGGATCTCCCGCTCGGCAACGAATGCGCCCTGGATCCGCTCCGGCTTCGGGTCGCGCGCGGTCACCACCAGCATGTCCCCCAATCCGACCAACTTCTCCGCCCCTACGGAATCGATGATGACCCTGGAGTCGGTCTGTGACGCCACCGAGAAGGCAAGCCGGGATGGCACGTTGGCCTTGATGACGCCCGTGATCACATTGACGGACGGTCGCTGGGTGGCGAGCACGAGGTGAATCCCGACCGCACGAGCCATCTGTGCGATGCGCACAATCGAATCCTCGACAGCCCGGCCCGCCACCATCATGAGGTCGTTGAGCTCATCGACGATGATGACGATGTACGGGAAGCGATCAAACCCCTCCTCGTCGAGCGCTCCGACGTCGAGCTTCTCGCGATAGGAGATGATGTCGCGCACCCCCGCATCTGCCACCAGGTCGTACCGCCGGTCCATCTCCGCGACGGCCCACTGCAGGGCTTCAGATGCCTTCTTCGGATTGGTGATCACCCTCGTCAGCAGATGGGGTACGTCGTTGTATTGGCCGAGCTCGACCCGCTTTGGGTCGACAAGTATCAGGCGGACCTCTTCAGGTGTCGCCCGCATCAGGATCGAGGTCACCAGCGAGTTGATGCACGACGACTTACCGGCACCGGTGGCTCCGGCGATGATGACGTGGGGCAGTTCGTGGAGAGTGAGCATGCGAGGTGCCCCGGAGATGTCCTTGCCGAGGGCGACCCGCAGCGGGTCGGGATCGGCCGCTGCCTCCGGTGTCGCCAGAATGTCTCCCAGCGTGACGAGCTCGCGAGTGCGGTTCGGGACCTCGATGCCGATGGCGCTCTTGCCGGGAATCGGCGCCAGGATCCTGACATCTGCCGACGCCAGGGCATATGCGATGTCGCTCGACAGCCCGGTCACCCGCGAGACCTTCACGCCGGGAGCGAGTTCGATCTCGTAGCGAGTGACGGTGGGTCCCGGAACGATCTTGGTGAGGCGTGCGTCGACCCCGTGCTGGTGGAGTGCAGCTTCCAGCTCGGCTGCGGTTTGTTCGAGCGTCCGCCGGTTGTGACCGCCGTTCTGCGAGAGCGACAGCAATTCGAGCGGAGGCAGGCCGTATTCGGTGCCGACGGGGCTCGCGGTCTTCGGCTTCGACGCCGGGGCGGGCTTGGACTTCTTCGGAGAGCGCTTCGCGCTCGGCTGGTTGGGTGGCGCCTGCTTGGGAGGTGCCACCGAACGCTGCATCGCGGGCGCCCGCCGCTCCACCACGCGCACGCCGCGCGGGTTCTTGACGGTTCGAATCAGCCACAGGCTCAAAGTGCGCAGCGAAAGCCACACGTCGCGGATGGTCGCTTTGGTGACGAGGAGTGCTCCGAGACCGGTGATCGCCAGCAGCACGAGGAATGCTCCCCAAAACCCGATCAAGCGCCGGGCGGGAAACGCCAGCAGCGAGCCGGCTGCTCCGCCTCGGGCAACGACCTGGTCCACGTTCTCGGCGAGCGACACGGTCCCGGTCATCAGGTGGAACAGCGCCATGGAACCGAAGAAGAGCGTGAGCAGGCCGACGGCGAGGCGCCCGTAATCCGCCCGCGGCATGGTGCCGACCATGGCGATGCCGATGATGATGAGGACCATCGGCACGAAGTAGGCCCAGATGCCGAACAGGAAGGTGAGACCGTTGACCGCCCACCTACCGACCGGGCCTGCGAGGCCCACAAACGCCAGCGTGAGAAGGATCGCCACCACAATCAGCAGCAACCCCCAGACGTCATCGGTCTGACGTCCAAGCCTGCTGCGGAGCCGGATCTTCAACGCCTTGAGCGCCTCGACGATGCTGGTTCGGCTCTTCTGCTTCGTTTTCTTGGCTCCCGACCGCCCTTTAGCCCCACGGGACTTGGTCCGGGTTCCCACGAAGCGGACGATACACGGCGCCGTGGCCTGCGCAAACAACCCAGCGCGCGATCTCACGCGCGGAGAGTTACACTGGTGTAATTCTCCGCCTGCGTGACCCCATGGACACCGGTCTCCGACACCGATCAACGGCCATCAGCGGACTGTGACCGGACCCGATCACACCTCGATCAGAACCGGGAACACCACCGGGCGGCGATTGAGCTCGCGCTTGACCGCGCGGCCTGCCGAACTCCGGATCTTGCGGCGCACCGTGTCGAGATCGGCCGGAAGCCCGAGTGACTCAAGGCCCTCGGTGACCTTGCCGGCGACTGCGGCGTGCAGTGCGTCCGGTTCATCGCTGACTCCCCTGCTGCCGACCTCGGGTCCGAAGACGATCTCGCCACTCGCCACGTCGAACCCCACCGTGACGATCAGCACCCCGTCATCGGCGAGATGCCTGCGGTCTCGCAGCACCTCCTCGACATCACCGATCCCGAGCCCATCGAGGTAGACATACCCGGCGGCGAAGGCGGACCGTTCGACTTCGAGCTTGCCGTTGTCGAGCACCACGCGATCACCATCCTGCAGAATGTGCACCTCGGGCACGCCCTGCTCCCGTGCGATGGCAGCATTCGCCGCCAGATGGCGGTGTTCCCCGTGGACCGGAACAAAAGCCTTCGGCTCGACGACGTTGATAAAGGTCCGGAGCTCATCACTCGAGGCGTGCCCCGACACGTGCACCGGGGCATTACGACCGTGATAAACGGCCACCCCCTGTCGCGTTAGGTTGTTGATGACCCGACCGACCGCCGTCTCGTTCCCCGGAATGGGAGTCGCGGACAGGATCACGGTGTCGGAAGGATCGAGTGTCAGCGACCGGTGGCTGCCGGAGGCCATCAGCGACAGCGCGGCAAACGGTTCACCCTGGCTCCCGGTGCAAATGACCGCGGTCTCCTCAGGCGGAAGATCGACCAACTCATCCAATTCAACGACTTTGTCTGCAGGCACTTTCAGCAGGTCGAGTTCGCTGGCGATCTCGGTGTTGCGCAACATCGAGCGCCCTAGGAAAGCGAACTTCCGACCCGAAGCTACAACTGCATCTACGGCCTGTTGCACCCGATGCACATGGCTGGCGAAACAGGCCATGATCACCCGACCCTCTGCAGCAGCCACCAGATCGGCGAGTGGCGGACCGACCGAGGACTCAGAAGGCACGAATCCGGTGCGTTCCGCGTTGGTCGAATCGCACATCAACAGCCGCACCCCACGCCTGGCAAAGCCGGCAAAGGTTCCGAGGTCGGTCGGCTTGCCGTCGATCGGGGTCGGGTCGAGTTTGAAGTCACCGGAGTGCAGCACCATGCCCTCCGGGGTATCGAAGGCGACGCCAGTTGCCTGCGGCACAGAGTGGGCCACGTGCACGAGCGCGAATCTGAAAGGGCCGCTCTCTACCCACTCGCGCGGTTCGACGGCGTGGATATCGGGCGTGATGCCCAGTTCCTCGACGCGGGATCGGGCGAATCGCACCGTGAGTGGTGTTCCGTAGACCGGCACGTTCACCTCGCGTAGGAAGTACGCGAGCGCGCCCACGTGATCCTCGTGGCCGTGGGTCAACACGACGCACTGCACATCGTCTGCTCGCTCGACCACAGAAGAAAAGTCCGGAAGGACGAGATCGACCCCCAGCATGTCCTCTTCGGGAAACATCAGGCCACAGTCAATGAGCGCGATCTTGCCGTCGATCTCGATGGTGGCGCAGTTACGGCCGATTTCTCCCAGGCCGCCAAGGAAGCCGACTGCGACGGTCATTGGGTTCGAACGGCTCCGACCGCCTGCTCGATGGCGGCGAGGGTTTCGTTGGAGGCCGGAATCAGCGGCAATCTCGGATCACCGACCGGACCCCACAACGCGTTCATTCCGGCTTTGAGTGGCATCGGGTTTGGTTCGAGGAAGAGCGCGCTGAAGAGCGGCTGCAGCTCGTCATCCAGTCTGGTCGCCTCTGCGGCGTCTCCGGCCGCGGCCGCCTCCACCAACTGCCGAATTCGGGGACCGGCAATGTGTGACGCCACGGATACGACTCCGACGCCGCCTGCCTCGACGACCTGACGGGTCATGCCGTCAGACCCGGCGTACACCGCGAAATCGTCGGGTACCTCTGCCAGTTCGCGCTGGGTGTACTCGATGTCGTCGACGGCGTCCTTTACCGCCACGATTCGTGGATGAGCCGCCAGGCGCACCAGGGTGCCGACATGAATCA
Organism: uncultured Acidimicrobiaceae bacterium; assembly: GCA_964397045.1. Classification (GTDB taxonomy): domain Bacteria; phylum Actinomycetota; class Acidimicrobiia; order Spongiisociales; family UBA5794; genus CAYNHF01. The sequence goes on from CAYNHF010000033.1 coordinate 35,531, forward strand.
GCCGGGCGGTGCGTCCCGGGATGTTGTAGAGCATCACGGGAACTTCCGATGCGTCCGCGATGGCAACGAAGTGCCTGAACAGGCCCTCCTGCGGAGGCTTCGAGTAATAGGGGGTGACCGCAAGCACACTGTCGACGCCGACGGCGACCGCTTCGCGGGTCAGTTCCACCGACTCTTTGGTGTCGTAGGTGCCGGTGCCTGCAATCACTTGCATCTTTCCGCCCACGGCTTCGACCGCCGTCTTGTAGAGCGAGAGCTTCTCAACCACGGACAGCGTGGGTGACTCGCCGGTGGTCCCCGATACGAGCACGCCGTCGCTGCCATTCTCCGCAAGGAACTTGAGCAACCGCCAGAATGCTTCGTAGTCCACAGCTCCGTCTTCAGTGAAGGGAGTCAGGACTGCGGTGACGACCGGGCCAAATGGGGGGTTGGTACGTTCGGTCATGCTCGCGACGGTAGCACCTGATGAGCACGACCCAGGTTCGCACCCACCCCTCGTTCTTGCGTACCCCTGAGGCCGATATCCCATCTCATTACGCAAGAACGGGAAGGGTCCACTCGTGGTGTGGCGCAGCTATTCTCCCCCTGTAACCAAGGTAGGTGCCTCTTTGGAAGAACCGCTCCATCACATGAGCAACGTCGACACCCAGGATTTCCCGGTCGCCGTGCTGCAACGCAGCCGTGAAGTCCCGGTGGTCGTCGACTTCTGGGCCGAATGGTGCGGACCCTGCAAGATGCTGTCCCCCGTGCTCGAGAAGCTCGCCGCCGAAGGAGAAGGGGCCTGGGAGCTCGTCAAGGTTGACGTCGATGCGAACCAGGACCTGTCCGTGCAGTTCGGGGTGCAAGGGATTCCAAACGTCATCGCATTTCGCGACGGCGTTCCGATCGATCAGTTCACCGGCGCCCTCCCCGAGCCGGCAGTGCGGAGCTGGCTAGAGGGAATCCTGCCGAGTGAGTGGGACGCGATGGTCGAGGACGCCCGCGACGCCATGCTCGAAGGCGACTTCGTTCGCGCAGAGCAACAGCTCCGCGCGGTGCTCGACGCCGTACCCGACCACCAGGAAGCCGGAACTTCGTTGGCGGCGATGCTGATCTCATCCGGCGAAACGGAAGAGGCGCTGATCGTGCTCGGCCGGCTCTCACCGACTCCAGAGGTCGAGCGGCTGCAATCGGCGGCGCGTATCAGTTCGACACAAGGTGATGATGTTTCCGAGCTCGAAGCAGACCTCGATGCGGATCCGGGGAACGACACCGCCAGGCTCGCCCTCGCCAAGGCCCTGGCAGGCAAAGCTGAGTACGAACCGGCGTTCGACCTCCTGCTGACGGTGGTGCGCAACCGTGGCGAGGAAAGCAACGATGCCCGCCTCGCCATGATCGACATCTTCGGGGTGCTCGGAGACGACCACCCGCTCACCGTGCTGTATCGGCGTCAACTCGCCAACTCGCTGTACTGACCACGGCCTCGAGCTGGGTGCCCGCAACCGCAACTGGTCGCTTCCCCCGGAACCGTCCACCCCGATGCAGCGACGGACTAGCAGATGGGAGCCTCAGCCCTCTCTCAACTGGGTCTCGAACTCGACGGTCATGACCATCATCATGGTTACCGGGCCATCGGTATCGGGCAATCCGCCGAATCCCATCCCGAAACCCAGGTCGCTGGATCCGACATGGCGGCGAACCAGCCTGGTCTCAGGATCGAACCATGCGGTCGTCGTTGCCTGCGACGGATCAACGGTCATGTCGATATCGAAGAACGCCATGAAGGCTTCTTCCTCCTCGGTCAGTTCCTCTTCAGTGAGATCGAGATCGCCGAACGAGAACGCCCCACCCGAGGTCTCGACGACCGTCTCGATCAGGAATACCGCGTGCCCGTCGATTTCGTCCTCTCCGGTCACCGTGCTGGTAGCGGTTGTCGTGAACTCGCTTCCGGGAGTGAACTCCTCGGTGTGTGTCGCCGACCACGTGTCGCCGACTGCCAGCGCTCCTGCCGGAACAGACGGTCCCCACAGCTGCTGGTTGCCGAGGCCCGCCCCATTGCCGCCGAAAGCATCGAGGGCACTCCCGGCGTCGCCGCCTGCCCCGCCGCCGACGACGGAACCGTCTGCAGTCACGATGAACTCAACCGGCGGTCCGAACAGCTCATCCGTATCGCCGAGGTAACTCTCGACGTCGGTGATGTCCTCGAGTCCGAGGGTCTCCCCGTCTGCGGTGACGCTGAATGCGGTCAGTTCGGCGACCTCGATGCTCTGGGTGACCAGGAACGTGTCGGGGTCTGCACCTTCGGCTACGTCGAATCGCACGGTGATGGCGGCCTCGAACTCAGTAGCGACTGGACCGCTCGGTGCGTCCGGCTCGCCTTCAAGCCCTTCGAACTCCACATCCATCGCCATACCCATCGAGCCCTCGAAGAAGACCGAGGTTCCCGGCACCAGCAGATACGCCAGTCCCGAGGTATCGACGGGTGCTCCCGTGGTCGAGGTCGCAGGCGCGGCAGTCGTCGGCGGGGCCGAGGTTGTCGTGGTGGTGACGACGGCTGTCGTCGTGGTGGTCTGCGGTGCCGCGGTCGTTGCCGTGGTCTCGACCCCGGCTTCCTGGCCGGGATCGGCTCCGCAGGCCGCGGCCAACAGGCTGATCGCCATCACGACACCAATCAGGGCGCGCTTACTGCTCATGCGAGACTCTCCCGGAATGGACGAGCGTACGTGAGTACATCGGCGCCTTGCTCACGGGACTGAACCGTTGGTGCACCGTCTCAGATCCCAAGCAGGGGAGCCAGGCCGACCGTGATCGGTGCCTCGAGTTGGGCGACGGAACGAATCCCGAGCAGCACCCCAGGCATGAACGATTTGCGGTCGGTGGTGTCGTGTCGGATCGTCAGGGTCTCGCCCTCTCCGCCAAACATGACCGCCTGGTGGGCCACCAGGCCTGGGAGACGGACAGCATGTACCGGAATCGACGCAACGGCGGCACCGCGGGCTCCCGCAATCAGCTCGTTCGAGTCGGTGTGACGCTGTTGCGTCATGGATGCAGCGACTGCCTCTGCAGTGGCGAGCGCGGTACCCGAGGGAGCATCGGCCTTGCGGTCGTGGTGGAGTTCAATCACCTCTGCCGCCGCGAAATGAGGCGCCGCCAACTCGCTCAATCGCATCATCACCACTGCCCCTATGGAGAAGTTCGGGACCACCAAAACGTTGGGCGGACCGTCTGGCCACAGTGCGTCGAGCTCCGCCAGTCGAACCCCATCAAACCCCGACGTACCGACCACCGCGGAAGCGCCTGTGGCGCGCCAAAGCGCCAGGTTGCTCATGACGACGTCTGGTCGGGTGAACTCGACGACTACGTCGCATCCACCGACCACATCCGGATCCGTAGCAACCTCCAGCCCGCCGACCGCGGTGCCACCGAAAGGGTCGTACAGGGCGCACAGGTCAAGGTCGCTGGCGGCATCGACCGTCTCGGCTGCCAGCCGGCCCATGCGGCCACCTGCGCCCGACACGGCAACTGAGATCACGTCACGAACTCTTTGAGATCTGCCGCACGAAACGGTCCCACCGCGCCGAGCACATAGGGGGCTGCATAGACGTCCTGCGCCACGCTCAGCGCGTCCGCCGCCGTCACTGCTTCGATCTTCTCCACCACCTGTTCCACCGAAAGGTGTTCTAGATCGATCAATTCGTTGCGGCCCAGACGATTCATCCGGCTGCCGGTGTCTTCCAGCGACAACGCCAAGCTTCCCTTCACATGGCCCTTGGCCCGATCGAGTTCTTCTGCGCTCAGGCCGTCCGACATCAACCTGTCGAGCTCGGAGTGCACCAGTCCAAGCACTTCTCCCGTCTGATCCGGCGACGTTCCTACGTAGATGGCGACTGCGCCGGTTTCGAGAAACGGCATCCGGAAGCTGTGCACGGCATACGCCAGACCCCGGCGTTCTCTGATCTCGCGGAACAAACGCGAAGACATTCCCCCGCCGAGCACATGATCCACGACCGTGAGCGCCCAGCGTCGATCGTCATCGCGGCGCAGACCGGCGCCACCCACAACGAGATGCGCTTGCTCGGTGTCACGCGTCGTCACCTGCACGTCGGCCCTGGGGTCGATGATCGATTTCTCCCGGCCCACCGCGGGACCCGACCAGCCTTCCATCGTCGCCGCGATCTGACTCACCAGATCGGCATGATCCACCCTGCCTGCAGCGGCCACAACCACCGAGTGGGGCGTGTAGCGGCGCTCCCAGTACCCGGCGATGGTGTCCCGCGTCATTGCGTTGATGCTGTCTCTGGTGCCGAGGATCGGGGGTGCCAGGGGATGCCCTTCCCACATCCCCTCCACGAACATCTCGTGCGCGACGTCGGTCGGGTCATCTTCGTTCATGTTGATCTCCTCGAGCACTACGTGGCGCTCAGAGTCGATCTCGTCCTGCCGGAAGGCGGGGCGCTGGACCATCTCGGAGAGAATGTCGATCGCGAGCGGGAGGTCGGCATCGCGGGTCCGGGCCCAATAACAGGTGTATTCCTTCGAGGTGAAGGCGTTGTGGCGAGCCCCCACTGCGTCGAGCGACTCGCTGATCTCGTTGGCCGAGAGTCGCTCGGAACCCTTGAAGAGCAAGTGTTCGAGAAAATGGCTGGCGCCGGACTCAACGGGCTCTTCGTCGCGACTTCCGGTGTCGACCCACATCCCGATCGAAACCGAATGGACTGAAGGCATGTCTTGGCTGATGATTCGCAACCCGTTTGGCAGGGTCGTGAGGTCGTAGTGCATGGCCGAGATGATAGAGCGCCTCGCGACGACGCCTCCCCTGTCGCGTGGGGGCCGGCTGCGGTGGTCTGATGGATTGAGACGACATGTCGGGACGAGTGGATCAGAGGAGGCGGCAATGACGTCACAACGCAACGTGATCGGGTTAGGAGCCGCCCTCGCGCTCCTGGCTGCAGCGTGCGGTGGAGGCAACCTGGTGGACTTCGACACCGAGGTGACGATTGGTCCTGCCGAAGTCCAACCGATGAAGTCGAACGCTGCGACGACACCTTCCGAGGCACCCGCTCCCGACGTTGCTCGAGCACAACACTGTTCGACCGCGAGGTCGATCTGACGTTGCGCCTCCACCCTGGGAGACGATCACGATTCCCACCGAGGACGCCTTCACACTGACCGGAAGGTTCTGAGAGGGTGGCGACACCGTGGTGATGGTGCAACACGATTTCCACAGTCCGCAGCTGGTGGCGCCCGGCAGCCGCCGCCCAGGAATAGCGATGACGTCTTGCTGTGGAGCGGCATCGTCCCCGGTAGCGGCCACACCGTGTTGTCGTTCGACTTCGGTGGGCATGGCGAATCTGAGGGCGAAACCAAGGTACGCAACCTCCCGATCAACCTGAGAGCTGGTGACAACTGGCTGCGGCCCAAGGCTACGAAGAGATCATCCTCGTGAGCTGGGTGGCGTCTGCCTCCGCCGCCGTCGTGGTCGACGGTACAGACGATCGGATGAACTACTCGGGCATCGCCTCTTCTCGCCACCGCAGGAAAACCGGGTTGGACGCCTACGAGGCAATCCCGCAGGTCGATACCCCGATGTGGTTCATCGGGAGCAACCACGGCCAGAAGGCCAGCTGGGCTCGCCGCCTCGAAAAAGGGCGGTCGACTCGTACGGGGTACACGTATTCGAACGGACGCCAACCGGCCTTCAATTCCTCGACGTGCTCGGCCCCGAACTTTCCGGCAGAATCCTCAACTTCATCGACGCGGCGGCCGCGACGTAGGCGCACTCGGCGCGGTCGAGGAGACTGAAACGACGCAGCGAACCCACCGCCAACTCATTCCGCCTCGGGTTTGCGTCGCAGCTGCTTGGTGCGTCCCCGCGCCTTCTTGTCTTCCACTCGCCTCCGTCTGGCGGACCGCGAGGGTCGGGTGTCGACCCTGGGTTCCTCCACAACCAGCGCATCCGCCAGCAGTCGCGCCAGGCGCCCGCGGGCAACCTCCCGGTTGCGGGCCTGGGATCTGGTGTCATCAGCGGAAACCGTCACCACCCCGCCTCGCGCCCGGGGAGCCAACCGCTCGAGAATCTGTGCCTTCTGCGTTTGGTCGAGCGCTCGCGATCCGGCCGCGTCGAACGACAGCTCGGCTCGGGTCGCCGACTTGTTGGCGTGTTGGCCGCCCGGACCACCCGAGGGGCTGAAACGCCACGCGAGCTCATCCTCGGGAATAGTGACGTCTGCGGTCACGGCGAGATCTGACATGCTTCCAGCGTAGGTCACGGGGCGGCCTGCGAGACGACCGCAGTGTGGGAGAATCGACGGTTATGCGCGATCAGTCCACATCCATCCTGCGCGAGGTCCTTCCGCCGGACGAACGTGTCATCGAAGCAGTGGTAGCCCGCTATCAGCGGGTAGCTCCGGCCGTCACCCGCTTCGCTCGCACCCTGTCCGGCAATCCCGACCTGGTAGTCAGGCTCGGATCGCAGGCTGCGGCGGGCAAGGACGAGATCGTCATCGATCCGGGAGTATTCCAGGCCGCGTATGCGAGAAGTGCGCCGGTCACGCCCACCGAAGTCGCGCTGACGTCCGCGCTGCACGAGGTCGTCCATCTCGTGGCGACCGACTTCCAGGAAAAGCGTCCCCTCCCGCCCGGATGGGCTCGCCAAGCTGCTGCGCCGACCCAGGATCCGGAACCAGCAGCCGAACCGGAGCTGCTCTTCGAGGACGAGTACATCGACGCAGCCGATGATGACGAGTTTCCAGACGAGACCGCACCCGATGTCGAGCCAACCGCAGAGGTAACCGAGACCCCGGACCCCGCGGTACCCGTTTCACTGCTCGATGCACTCGAGGAGGCAGGCGGGTCAATTGCCATCTCGATGTTCCTGGCCCTCGAGGATGCGCGTCAGGAGCGCCGCTATTTCAGCCCGTACCCCGGAGCTCGGTCTGTTCTCAGCGACCTCTACCGGGCTGCGGTTCCGGATGCGATGCGTGAGGCAAGAGCCCTGAGCCAGTTCTCGCTCGCCTGCTTCCTGCTGGCAGGCGACTACGCAGATCGCGATGAACTGCAGCGCAGAGTCGCTCCGAACGTGGCAACCGCGATCGACGATGCGATGGCATTCATCTTCGACGTCGACGAACTCGAAGATCCCTGGGAGGTGGGGAGCAGGGCACTCGATCTCATCGAGGTCGCCCGCCTGCACCGGCTGCTGACAGACACCGGAGACGCCCACTCGAAACAAACGGAGAAGCTGCAGTCTGAGATCGACCAGGCGGCCATCGCCGAAGGCATCGACGCAGTCCGCATCGTGACTCCCCCGTTGCAGGACAGGGACTCATACGAGCAAACTCGCGATGCGGCCCAGACCGTCTCCGCCCAACACGGGAAACTCGGAGACGCCGACCAGGCAGGGGATCCTGCCACCGACCAGCTCGTGAAGGTGAGCTCATCGCCCACCGTGTATCTCCCGACCGGACAGAGCGGCAAACTCTTGGTTACCGGTTTCCCGGACGAATTCCGCCGCTTCGGACCCGCAGGCAGAGAGCTGATCACGGAAGCGGCCGCGCGTTGGGACGTTGCACAACGAAGGGTGTCCGGCGAGCTGTACCCACTGTTTCTCGCCAACCAGCGTCGCGGCCTGCGGTCGGGCTACGACGCAGGCGACCTCTCGCCGTACGCCGCACTGCTCCTCGGTGCCGGGCTCTACGAGCGGATGTTCGAACGCCGCGATCTACCGACACGCCGCTCCTACGGTGTCTCGCTCCTGGTGGATGGCTCCGCCAGCATGCTCCAGCCGCGCCCGAGCGAACGAGGTCGCAATACCCCGTGGGCGCTCGCCGCCGCGACACTCGGCGCCTGGACGCTCGCCCATCTGGTCGATGAGCTCCAGATCGATTTCGAGGTCGCCATCTTCAACCGGGCCTTCGCCGCGGCCGTCGACGACACCGAGGAGGCGTTCGTAGATCGGCGTCACCGTGCGACGGGAGGCTTGCGACGCAGCCAGGGAGGAGCAGCCGAGCGGCTGACCCGTACGGTGAACCACTACATCGTGAAGTCGTTCGATGCCAGATGGCGAGTGGCCGAAGACGTCCTTGCCGGCCTCTTCTACATGGCGGCAGCCCCTGGAGAGGCCTCCCGGCTCACCAGACTCGACCCGGCAGCGTCTCCCCCCATCTCGATGTTCGACAAGGCGGCCAACGTCGATGAGTACAACGTCTCATACGCGGCGAGGCGACTGACGAATCGGCATGTTCAGACACGGATCCTCGTCGTGCTGGCAGACGGCATGACCCGGGGCTCGGTGCAAGCTCTGGCAGACTCCGTGGAAGCCGTCGAGCAATCCGGAGCAGTGGTGCTTGGCATCGGGATTGGCGACCAGACGGTCCAGGCGGCCTACAGCCGCAACCAGGTGGTGGAACAGCCGCAAGAACTCGCCAGGGCCATGGTCGATGGCGTGCGCTCGACACTGTTCAGGACCATCGCCGGAATGGGTGGGAACACGTGGTGGGCCCACACGTCGGAACAAGCTTCGCTGGAGCAAACGGACACAAGGAGCATCAATGCCTAAGACCGCTACGTTCACCGATCCGCTCGGAGAGGGACCGCCGATCGAGCTGGCAATCGCCGCGGTCCCCAAAGACGTGCCCGATCGCGAGCTCCGGTTGGCACACGTTCCCGCGCCCGACCCCTACTACGTCGATCTCGGGATGCTCTACCAGTTGGCCCAGCTGGAGCAAGTGCGCCGCAGCCACTTCACGGACACCCCGCTCCACCTCGCACTGCGCGGTCACATGGGGACCGGCAAGGACCACGATCTGGAGCAATTCGCCGCGTTGCTCAAGATGCCGCACTACCGGATCCCGCTCACCGGTGAGGTGCGTGACATCACCCTCATCGGATCCGTGAAACTCCACGGAGACGGCCGTGGCGGCACCGAGTCGCGCTGGGAGGACGGCGACATTACGCGGGCGCTGCGCGGACCGGCGCTCATCAACCTATCTGAACTCAACGCGGCCGGGGCCGAGACGCTGTTCGCGCTGCACGGCTTGCTCGACCGGCACCAGGCGCTGGAACTGCCAACCGGCGAGCTGATCGCACTGCGCCCCGATGTGCGCGTATTCGGCACGCTCAACCCGACCGATCTCCGCGACTACGCCGGAACCCAGACCCTGAACAAGGCCTTCGCCGACCGCTGGATCATCTGGGAGAAAGACTTCCCCGCCGAAGACGAGCTGATCACGATGCTGGCGCGGCGCCACCCAGGGCTCGGGGCCGACTTCTCCGAGTTGATCGCGAAGCTGGCGGTGGAGATCAATGCCTCCTTCACCTCAAACGATGCCCGCACCCGGGTGGAGACCCCGATGAGTCTGCGCACGGTGCTCGATCGGATTCCGGCGGGGCTACGGATGTACCCAGACGCGGAGGATCCGCTGCGGCGCACCTGGGAGCAGTTCGTCCTCCCTCATATCGATCCGTTTGATCGCGACCACTACGAAACCGTCTGGGCGGCAGTTGCCAGGCGCGGACCCGAGGGCCCTGCGTTCTCGGATTGACCAATCGCGGCTCCGCTTCGGCTCGTGACTAACGTCCGCTCATGGCTTCATTCGACATCGTCTCCAAAGTAGATATGCAAGAGGTCCGCAATGCTGTCGATCAGGCGGCACGCGAGATCACCAACCGTTACGACTTCAAGGGCACCGACACCTCGGTCGCGCTGACCGAAGACGGCATCGTTGTCGAATCGACCGCGGAGGGCAGACTAGAGGCCGCGATCGACGTGTTGCAGGGGCGCCTGGTGAAACGACAGGTGTCGCTCAAGGCGATCTCCCAGGGCAGCATCGAGACGGTGGGGGGCGGCAAGGTCCGCACCACGTTCACGCTCAATCAGGGCATCCCACAGGATGCAGCCAAAGAGCTCTCCAAGGAACTGCGAGACTCGGGCCTGAAGGTGCAGGTGCAGATTCAGGGTGATCAACTCCGGGTCCAGGCCAAGAAGAAGGATGATCTCCAGGCCGCCATCCAGCTACTCAAAGGTCTCGACTACCGCCTTCCGCTGCAATACGTCAACTACCGCGACTGACCTGGATCGAGAGCTAACGGTTGGGGCCCGGCGTGGCCACGATCCGCCGGATGGCGGTCGCCCACTCGCTCATCATCGTCTCGAATGCATCGATCCGATAGGGGTCGAGGTCGAACGGATCCGCTCCGGGGAGCAGGCTCATGTCGTAACTCACCATGGCGACACATCCTCCATCTGCGACGTTGGAACACCGGACTCGCACGGTCCCGGCGTGATGCCCCGGTGTCACCCTGGCGTACGCAGCGGTCCCGCCGACCCGGTCGATTTCGAGGATGACCCAGATCGTGTGCACGCCAGCTACATCCGTGGTGAATACCGTCCCCGGCTTCTCCCCTGGCTCGCCGGAGGGGTACACGGGCTGCCACTCAGGTACCCAATCACGCTCCCCTTCCGGCGTGAAGAACTCGATGGCCTCTCCTGCCGGCAGCGCCACACCGAACTCGCCCGATGCAATACACCTCACTGGTTCCTCCTTCGTCGGTATACGCCGCGCCCAGATACCGTCCGATTGAAGTCTGTCGGCGAAGGACCCGGGTCGCCGCGGGTTCGTCAGGGCCCGATCGCGCCGGCCTCGTGGAAGGCAGGCGGGTAGACGAGTTTGCCGCGGCGGCGCGGATCGTAATTGCGCAGCCGCCTCACCATGAATGCTTCATCCGGAACCAGATCAGCCGGCCGCTCGATTCCGTATCGCGAGGCACGCTCGAACCCGAACCTCGGGTAGTACGCGGGATGGCCCTCCACAACCACGAGCGGCTCGCCCCGCGTCTCGGCTCGCGCCAGCGCGGCCTCGGCCAGTGCGGTGCCGATGCCACAACGTTGATGCTCTGGATGGACTCCCAGCGGGGCCAGGCTGAGTACCTCGTACGACTGATCGCCTTCGATCGTGACGTAGCTCAACATGACGTGCCCTACCAGGTTGCCTTCGGTTTCAGCGACAATCGACAAGTCGGGCACGAACCGATCCGAGCGACGGATGAGGTCGACCAGCAGCGACACACTTGTGTCTTCGAAGCTGAGATCGAGCAGCCTTCGAATCGCTTCGGCGTCGCCGGGAGCCTCAGAACGAAGCAGCATATGATGATCGTACCGGCGCATCGGCACCCACCCTTGCGTGACAGGGCCGGTCGGCTTGGCGGACCTGGGTTAGCTCGTGGTTCGCGTCCCCAACGTGGCGAAGTGACATCACAACGTCAGATGGCAGCCATGCATGTTGGTGTCTCACATTCGCGAAATCCACCACTCAACCAGTTTTGAGGACACCTGTCGCCTGGCCAACCTCGATGAGATGGCCGTCCGGGTCGCGCATGTAGCAACGGATCTCCGGCCCCCGGTCGATCGGCGGCGTCAGAAATGCCGCACCCTTCGCCGACCACTCCGCATAGACATCGTTGATGTCTGCCACTCGGATGTTCAGGAAGGCGCTGACCGTGTTCGGTTCGTCCGGTACGTCGAGGAAGACTTCCGGCTTGTCCTCGGTGGGTCCACCGCCAACGTTGATGATGATCCATGTGTTAGCCAGTTTCACGATGGAGGGCTCACCCTTCATCACCGCCTTCCCCCCGAGGATGCGGACGTAGAAGTCAACGGACGCCTCGACATCAGCCGACACAACAAAGTGCGTAACCGCGATGCCTTCTCGGGGTGCAGGGAACTCCATCTCTTCCATATTCATCCTTCCGCGGCGAGCGCAACGCTTCGGAACGCTGGCCGCAGGTTAGACAGCAAGGGCTCGGTCAACCACGCCTCGGCGGTGTTCTTCTCGCACTCGAAGACGCATCGCAAGGATCCGTCACCCGACGGCGGCAGACCCCCCACTGATCGGCGACGCAGCGGACATAGGCGGCGGCAAGACAACCTATTGCTTCGCCGAGGTGCCTAATTATCTATCCCGCCCATACAACGAAGTAACAGGGATCGGAGCACCACCAGCTCATCCGCGGCGAGCGGGGCGAAGAACTCGGACTGCGTCTCGTGAATCTCGCCGTGGAGTTCGCGCATCACTTCTCTGCCCCGATCGGTGACTTCGATGATGAATCTGCGACCATCGGACTCGTGGGGCCGCCGCACGACAAGCCCCGCTTCCACTAGGCGTTTGATGCTGTGGCTGGCAACAGGCGCGGAGGTGAGGAGCACCGAGGACTCCAGCAGCTCCTTAGGTGCCATCGGACCTAGCTGCACCAAGCGAGCTAGCGGTGCTACGTCACTGATCGTGAGCCCGTACGACTTGAAACGATCGTTGCCCGTTCGCTCGAGCCATCGACCCGCGGCGATGGTGAACCGACCCACGTCGTCAAGCGCGGTCATGGCCTCTTCTGAGCCCGGATCGAGATATTTCTGCACCAAAAGGATCGTACCTCGCTCTCGCCGTAGATGCGTCCCAGAATGCGGTTGCGCGCCCTCTACTCACCGTACTAGTTTTGCGTGTAAGTACAAGGCGAAAGGAAGGCCTCCGTGTCTGAGCGGGCGGGGCAAGGCAGGGTGGACCATCTTCATCATCATCCCGTCCTTCCTCGGCGTACTCGCGTACCTGATAGCCCGTGGCGACAGCATGCATGAGCGCAGTGCTCAAGTGGCTGGCTGCACAGGCACAGGATGCATACATGCGACAGGTCGCTGGCACGGACAGCACGGCGGATCAGTGTGCCAAGCTCGGCGATCAGCACAACCAGGGTGTCCTCACCAACGACGAATACCCGGCTCAAGAGGCAAAGCTGCTCAGCTGACAAGCGAAACTTCGAGACCGAACGCTCAATGACGCTCTTCACATCGAGGGCCGTGGTTGAGATCAACGCAGAATGGGAGGGCGGAAGTGACTGAACAGCTACCAGAAGCGTACAGCGGTGCACCGTTGACGACGGATCGTGTCGTCGTGAAGGATCCTGCGGCGGACCTCGCAGAATACCCGGAGATGTTCGTCGCCGGCAGCGAGGACCTACAACCGGCCGAGATCAGGGTCACGGCGCTTGGCTCTGGCTATCCCGCCCGCCGAGCCCAGGGCTGTGCAGGGTTCATGGTCGAGCTCGGGAATGGTGATGTCTTCATCTTTGATGCCGGTGCGGGAACCAACCTCTCGTTCAACACGCTTCGTGTTCCGTATTGGAAGGCGAACAAGTTCTTCATCACGCACTATCACCTGGATCACATCGCGGATCTGCCGGTCTACTACGACTTCGGTCAATCAAATGGCCGACTCGATCCAATGCACATCCACGGCCCGGACGGCGCCAACGAGGATGAGACAATCGAGTCGGTGGTCGACGCCATCAAGCAGTTGGCCCGCTGGCATGATCACTCCAAGATGGGAAACCTGGATTCGCGGGGATTCGAAATCCAGCCACATCGCTTCAGCGCCGATACCACTCAGGTCGTGTACGACGCGAACGGTGTGACCATCACATCCTTCCCTGTACCGCACGGGATCTTCGGTGCCGTTGGCTATCGCCTCGAATATGCGGGGCTGTCGATGGTGTATGCCGGCGACTGCGAACCCTCGACGCTGACGGTGGAACACTCCCAGGACGTCGATCTCCTCATCCACGAGATCTTCAATCCGCCCCAGATGTACGTCGACAAGATGGGCTGGACAGAGATGCAGGCGAAGATCGTGGCGTGGACGAAGCACACGTCTCCCGAGGCCGCAGCCAAGGTGTTCGAGGCAACGAAGCCGGGCATCGCCATGGGCTTCCACGCAATCGTGGCGCCGGGAACGCCACAGCCGATTCTCGATGGTGTCCGGACCGGCTACGACGGACCCTTCACGCTTGCCCAGGACTACACGGTGGTGAACATCACCGCCGAACAGATCGTCACGCGAAGCACCGAAGTGGTGCCTTGGGACTACATCGTGACCGACAAAGAGTACGCCGCCAGCAAGGGCGGGATCAACACCGATCCATCGCTCATGACCGGACTTCCGGAATGGCTGGAGGACACGGTGATACCAGTTCCCGAGATAGAAGCCTTCAAACAACAACTCGCAGAGGGAGGGGCACGGTAGGGAGTGCTGCCTGGTTATGAAACACGTTGCCGCACGAGCCGCCGTTCGTCAGAGCCCTGACAGGGTTACTGGCCGCATGGATGCCGTCCCTGATCATCCGGACTTGACACATTGAGAGGAAACCTTGCATGGCATTGAAGCCGCCAGAAGAAAAGACGGTCCTCGAGCGCTACCTGCCGATCGTCGATTGGCTTCCGAGGTATCAATGGAGTGAGTGGCTTCGGCTGGACGTTCTTGCCGCGCTCACGGTGTGGGCGTTGCTCGTGCCCGAAGCCATGGCGTACGCAGGCATCGCCGGGGTGCCACCTGAGGTAGGGCTGGTGACGGCGCCGTTGGCGCTCGTCGGATATGCGATCTTTGGGTCGTCACGTCACCTGTTCGTGGGACCAAGTTCGACGGTGGCAATCATCTCGGCGTCGGTGGTGGCACCGCTGGCCGGGAGCGACGGTGACCTCTACCTCGTGCTCACCATCTGGCTTGCCATCTTCACCGGCGTCTTCTTCATTGGCCTGGGTTTCGCTCGCATGGGTTGGATCGCCAACTTCATGGCCTCGTCCGTGTTGAGCGGATTCATGGTCGGTCTGGCGATCGTGATTGCAGTGGGACAACTCGACAAGATCCTCGGCGTGGAGACCGAGGGCGGGAACGTTCTCGAGGAACTCGGGTCGATGGTCGAGCAACTCAGCGACTGGAACTGGGGGGCCGTCGCCGTCGGTGCCGCCGCCCTTGCGGCTCTCTTCCTGATCGAAGCGTTTGCCCCCAAGATCCCAGGGGCTTTGGTCGTGATGCTCACGGCCATCGCTGTGTCCGCGATCTTTGGATTCGAGGATGCCGGTATTGAGGTCGTTGGTGAGATCCCCGCCCAGCTACCCAACCTGGGCATCCCAGAATGGCCGGGATGGGACATCATGTCGGATGTCATCGTCGGCGCTCTCGCCGTGATCGTCGTTGCGTTTGCCGAGTCGTTCGCTGCGGCCAAGACCTACGCATCGAGGTTCGGCTATCAGGTCGATCCAAATCAGGAGATGATCGGCCTCGGAGCCGCCAACCTCGGCGCAGGGCTGAGTGGCGGCTTCGTCGTCGACGGAAGCCTCTCTAAGACCGCAGCTGGCGTTGAAGCCGGCCAGAAGTCTCAGATGACCAGCATCATCACGGCCATCTTCGTTCTGATCACCATCGTGGCGCTCACCTGGCTCTTCGAGCCCCTGCCAGAGGCAGTGCTCGGTGCCATCGTCATCCATGCCGTCTGGAAGCTCATCGACTTCTCCGGATTCGCCATCCTCTGGCAGACCCGCAAGATCGACTTCGGACTGGCGGTTGCCGCCTTCCTCGGTGTCATCCTGATCGACATCCTGCAGGGAATCATGATCGGCATCATCCTCTCACTCGTGGCACTCATCTATCGAGCGAGCTTCCCTGAAGGCGCAGAGTTGGGCCGCGTGGAGGACGACGACGGGAACTACGAGTTCGTCGGGGTCGGGACCGATCCCGATGCCAAGACGCTGCCGGGGATGGTCATCTACCGTCAGACCGGATCGCTGATCTTCTCCAATGCGTCTGCCTTCTCGAAGCAGGCGAGGGAGCTGCTGTGGAGTCGGACGGATCCACCCGCATCGGTGCTCCTTGTTGACTGTGAGCAGATGGCAGACATGGACACCACCGGTGCCGAGGAAATCATCTCACTCAACGAGGAGCTCGAGGCTGCAGATGTCGAGCTCTGGCTGACGCGACTCCATGGCGACGCGCTCGTCACGGCAGAGAGGGCTGGAGTCATCAGCGCCATCGGTGACGACAACGTGATGCCAACCATCCGACTCGCCGGACATGCGTACCGCGCCAAGAACCCGGACCTCGATCCCGGTGGGGGCAACCACGGCTCATGATGCAGCTGGTATCCACCGTGGGCCCTTCTGGCTCGTGCACTGAGAACCATCGCGGCGGGACATGAGCTACTGGCTCTTTGCGCTGAGCTCGCTCTTCGTGGTGTATGCACTCGTCTCGAAGAGGCTGAGCACAACCATCGTGACCGGCCCGATGCTCTTTGTCGCCGTGGGGGTCCTCGTCGGGTCATCCGGCCTCGGGATCATCGAAGCCGCGGGGAACGAGGAGACCATTGGCATCCTGCTCGAAGCAACTCTCGCGATCGTGCTCTTTGGTGACGCTGCCGTCATCAACTCGTCCGATTGGCGCAAGGAGGCATACGTACCGGTGCGTCTGCTCACCATTGGCCTGCCGCTCACGATCGTCTTCGGGCTTGTCGCAGCCGCGGCAATGTTCAGTGATCTCGACTTCTGGGAGGCCGGCTTGATCGCAGCGATTCTTGCGCCAACGGACGCAGCGCTCGGCCAAGCGGTCGTCTCGAACCCCCGTGTGCCGCGACTGATCAGGCAGGGACTTTCGACCGAGAGTGGCCTCAACGACGGCATTGCGCTCACATTCGCCGTCATCTTTCTCGGTGGCGCAGAGGATTCCCTTGCGGGGGGCAATGTCGGCACCCTGCTGTCGTTCCTCGGAAACGAGATACTGCTGGCAGTGGTGATCGGGGTGGCACTGGGCTGGGTCGGCGGAAACGCGCTGGTTGCGGCCCATCGACGAGGTTGGGTATCACCGGTGTGGCTGCAAATCGGAGCCCTTGCAGTCGGCGTTGCCGCCTACGGACTCGCCGTGCCACTCGGTGGCAGTGGCTTCATCGCCGCATGGCTCGCCGGCCTGCTTCTGGGTCGCGCCACCCGTGACAAGCTCGACAACGTGAACGCATTCTCGGAGACCCTCGGTTCCGCCCTGACAATGACGAGCTTCACCGTCTTCGGTGCCGTCTTCCTTGGACCAGCCGTCGACCGTCTCTCCTGGGACATCGTCGCTTATGCGGCCCTCAGCCTGACCGTCATCAGGATGATCCCCGTTGCGCTCGCAATGATCGGGTCGGGACTCCAGCCGCAGTCCGTGCTCTTCCTTGGTTGGTTCGGTCCCCGTGGTCTCGCCTCGATCGTTCTCACAGGTGTGGTTGTGGAAGGTTCGCAACTGCCCGGCATGGAGACCATCGTGACAGTCGCCATGGTCACCGTCGGTATCAGCGTATTCCTCCACGGTGTCACGTCCTGGGCCGGCTCCGAGGCATACGCCGACTGGTGGGAACGAAGCGAGGCCGAGACTCCCGAAGCCGCGGAGGCCGAAACCGTTGCTACCGTCAAGGTGCCCCATCGGTTCCGCTCACCAGGTATGGCGCGGCACGAACAACAAGACTTCGAATCTTGACCGCGCACAGCCAGACACACAGCGACCGCGGTATTGCGCGTGATGTACAACTCTGGCCCGATCTCTCGGAGCGAAAGGTCGGTCACCAACAGCCGGAGAATCTGGCGCTCGAGTGCAGTCGGCGTCTCCGGAACGGGGACGCTGCTGGCTGATGATTCGCGTCCCTCCTGTAACGCGAGCGACGGCGGGCTGATCGCGCCGAGGGGAAGACGACGAAGTCCCCTTCCGGTACGCCGAGCTATCTTCGTGGATCGCGCCGTCGTCACATCTCAAGGAGACATTCGTGAACAAGTCGTGGTTGGGCAGCCTTGCGGTCTTCATGCTGGTGCTCGTGGTCCTCAAGTTCTTTTTCGGGTGGAACATCTCGATCATCGGCAGCGTTGTGCTGACCGTCATCCTGTCCGGAGTGTTTGCGCTCCTCAACCGGCGCTGATTTGGCCGGTGGGGCGCGGGACACGCAGGAAGCACCGGACCGCCGACCCGGGGAAGCCTCCAGCTGCCGGCTCGGAAACAAGGCAGGACTTTCATGACCGAGGAACAACTCACCCTGCCCGACCCGGCACGAATGCCTGTGGTCTTTCTCAGCCACGGCGCGCCGCCGCTGGCAGACGACCTCGTATGGACCCGGGAACTAGCGAACCTGGCTGCGGAGATCACGAAGCCGAACGCGGTACTGGTCGTGTCCGCCCACTGGGAAGCTGCGCCGCTCACGATCGGCGCCACCACCACCGTGCCGCTCTACTACGACTTCTACGGCTTCCCGGATCGGTATTACCAGGTCCAGTACCCGGCGCCAGGTGCACCCGCTCTGGCAGCCCAGGTCCGCAAGCTCCTCCACAGCCCGCAAGACGGAGTCCAAGACGACCCGCAGCGGGGTCTCGATCATGGTGCCTACGTACCGCTTGTGGAGATGTACCCCGACGCAGATATCCCGGTGCTGCAGGTATCCATGCCAACGCTCGACGCGGCGACGCTGGTCGACGTCGGTCGACGCCTGGCGCCACTGCGAGATCAAGGCGTCCTCATCGTCGGGAGCGGATTCTCCACCCACAATCTCCGCGAAATGGACCCGACGAACACCTCCATTCCCACCTGGTCGAGCGAGTTCGATCACTGGCTCGTTGAGGCACTCGCCGGCAACGCCGTCGACGACCTGATCGATTTCCGCCACAAGGCGCCGGACACGTACCTGGCTCACCCGACCACCGAACACTTCGCGCCACTGTTCGTGTCATTGGGTGCGACGCTCGACACGGCGAAAGGGAGCCAGAGCGTCATCGAGGGGTTCTGGTTTGGCCTCTCCAAGCGATCCGTTCGATTCGACTGACCGGACGGACCGATAGACCAGGCAGTCTGACAATCAGGGTCCGGATACTCAGCGCATCTCAGGCGGCAGCGAACCGATGTACGGCAGGGTGCGGTACCGCTCTGCGTAGTCGAGGCCGTAGCCCACCACCCACTCATCCGGAATCGTAAAACCGAGGTAGTCGATGCGGACATCTGCTTCGGTGCGGTCCGGCTTGTGCAGCAGGGTGCACGTCCTGAGCGTCGCCGGACCCCGCGCTTCCAGCAGTTTCAGGAGGTACGCGAGAGTGTGGCCGGTATCGACGATATCCTCGACCACCATCACGTCTCGACCGGCGAGGTCATGGCGGACGTCCATGATCATCCGTACCGCCCCGGAATGTTCGTCGCTCTCGCGATCTCCGTAACTCGACACGGCCAGAAACTCGACCCGCCGCGGCACCGTGAGGTGGCGCGCCAGGTCGGACAGGAAGATGAAGGAACCCTTCAGGATTCCGACAAGCACCAGCTCAGCCGTGTCTGCGTAGTCCGCATCGATCTGAGCGCCGAGCTCGGCGACCCGACGCTCGACGTCTTGCTTTGTGATCAAGGTCGGCGGGAGTTGTTCCATGGAGCGCACGCTACCCGGCCTCCGGCGGGTGCAGGGGTTTTCGATAGTCGAGGATGGTCCAGGTCGGCACGAAGCCGATCGACCGGTACAGGGCTCCAGACGCCGGATTCGATTCCTCGTACATCACCATTGCCTGAGCAAGTCCCGCAGTCCGCATCCGGTGCATCCCGGCCGCGAGCAGCGCCGTGGCGAGACCGAGCCTGCGGTGGAGGGCGCCGGTACCCACCGGCTCGAACAGTCCAATACCGTTGCGGTGGTCGAACCACATGACGGTGAAGGCTCCGAACGTACCGTCTGGAGCAACCGCCACCAGTTCCCGGGTCGGGTCGTAGCCCGGCGTGCCCATCAGTCTTTCGTACATCTCGGCCGTCCACTTCGACCCGAAGCTGGATGCGTGCACCTCAGCCAGATCGGCCGCGTCTACGGCTCCGTGTACCGCACGAATCACGTAGCCGGGCGGAAGCACGATGTCCGGGATCTCGTCGAGCGAACGCAGCGTCAGCTGTACCGGTTCATCTTGGTCGTCCCGCCGCCATCCGAGCGCCTCGAGGTGGGTGATTCGAATCTCGTCTCCGACAAACGCATCGGCTATGAGGTCCGCCGACTCGTCTGCTGCGGGATCGAGTCGGAGGCGCAGCTCGGCTTCCAGGAACTCGATCGCGCTGCGCTCCAGCTCCGGTGCCGCGGCCCGCAGGCCGGGCTCAACCTGCAAGTCGAAGCCGCGCATCGTGGGATACACGGCGCCCCACGCCGCGACCGAGCCCTCGTCTCCGATCCAGACATGCACCAGCTCGCGCACATCGAACAGCTTGAGCCCATTGAAAAGCCGGTGCGGAATGTCACCGGGATGCAGGTGCCCTCCATGGCCGGCCTGCTCGATCCAGCGAGCGTTGGTTTCCTGCAACAGGACCACGTCGGCTGCTCCCTGGTAGGCGCGCCGGATCACGCGACCCCTCCCATTTCGAGGGCATCAGTCAGGGTCTTTGCCACCGGGACCCCCGCTGCCTCGAGCTCGCGACGGTGATGCGTTCCCCCGTCGTACAGAACGCAGTCGACGCCGGCTTCCGCTGCCGAGCGGGCGTCGTCGAGTCCGTCTCCGATCACTACCACCGCTGCGGGATCCGCGACGACACGCTGGTCGAGGAGCCGGGCGACGTGTTCTGCCAGCGCTCCTGCCTTTGACGCGTCTTGGCGAGATCGGTTGCCGTCGATCCGCGCCATGTAGTCGGCCAGGCCGAGGCGGTCGACGTAGTCGACAAGCGAGTCGTGCCGCCACATCGACAGCAGCGACTGCGAGGAGCTCGCAGCGACCTGCACCACGACACGGCGGGCGTCGGTCGCAAGAGCGGCCCGGTCCAGCGACGCCCCGTATGCCGCGTGAAAGACGCGGTCGATCATGGTGAACTCGGTTGCGGAAACCGGGCGCCCGAGCAACGCCTCGTAGAACAGGCGGACCGGACGCGTGTAGTGATCGCGATAGGCGTCTGCATCGATGGGCGGAGCACCGAGCTCGCCGAGCGACGCGTTGACTGCATCAACAACGATATGGAGATCGTCGAAGAGCGTCCCGTTCCAGTCCCACACCACATGACGCACAGTGGGTGAATCTAGTCCGGCGGCCTCGCGTCCGGTTCGCCTTCATGTTCCTCATTCCCCACTAACGTCGCCGCATGCGCTCTTACCGACTCGGCGACCCCGACCTGGATGCCCGCCTCGAGGCGCTCGTGCACGATGCCGTCATGCTCGACGGTGCCGATCGTCACGAGCGAGACGAGGAACTGATCGCCCAGATGTTGGTGTCCGGCCTCAAGATGCTGCGAGACGACACAGACCGCGCCGACCTGAAGCTGGTGAATGCCGCACTCAAGGAAATGCGCTACTCGTTTCTCGTTTTCTCGAAGTATCGCCATGTACCCAAGGTGACCATGTACGGCTCGGCGCGCACCTCGCCGGATCACCCCAACTATCGGCTTGCCGGCGAGTTTGCCCGGATCATGACCGAAGAACGGGGCTGGATGGTGGTCACCGGAGCTGGTCCGGGCATCATGGAGGCGGGCAACCGCGGCGCCGGAAGCGAACACAGCTTCGGTGTCAACATTCGGCTTCCTTTCGAGGCCGAAGCCAACGACTACGTTCACGAGAGCCGTCTCATCAACTTCAAGTACTTCTTCACCCGCAAGCTGATGTTCGTGAAGGAGTCGGACGCGTTCGTACTGTTTCCGGGAGGCTTCGGCACCCAGGACGAGACATTTGAACTGCTCACCCTGGTCCAGACCGGCAAGTCGGATCTACATCCCATCATCCTGATGGAGGCACCCGGCACCGGGTACTGGGACCGCTGGATGGACCTGGTCAAGACGCTCGAGAACCAGGGCATGATCGCGCCGGACGATCACAACCTCTTCACGTTCACGCATGATCCGGTGGCAGCAGCCGAACACATCGAACGCTTCTACGACAACTATCACTCCCAGCGGTATGTCGAAGGCAAGCTGGTCCTGCGACTGAAACATGAACCGACGGACGAGCTGATCGAGGAGCTGAACCGCGACTTCGGCGACATCGTGGTGTCCGGACACATCGAGAAGGTCGCCGCCAGCCCGGCCGAGATCGCGGACGAAGACCATGTGGACCTGGCGCGGGTGCGTCTCGCCTTCAACCGGCGACATCTCGGGCGCCTCCGTGCACTGGTCGACAGACTGAACGATGCGGCTCAGGCGGACATGGCGACGGGCTGAAACCGGCTCCCTCACCTTGCGACAGCATGATCCACGAGGCGGACCCGTGACCTGAGCGCGGTGCCTGTCCCGGCTGGCACCGGCATTTCCCGACCGCCCTAGAATATGGGTCCTTATGCGTGAAATCCTCTCCGACCTGGTGGCCGAGCAACAGGCACTCGACCAGTTCTTGCAGCGCGCTCACGAGCGCGAATGGAAACTCCCCACCTCAGCGCCCGGCTGGACCATCCTCGACACGGTGAGCCACCTGGCGTACACCGAGACCTTCGCGGCAGACGCCATCACGCGAGGTCAGGTCGTGATCGACGAAGCCAATATCGTGTCGATCGACGAATGGACCGCGCGAGGCGTGGCGATCGGTCGCACCAAGCGGTATCAAGCAGTCATCGAGTGGTGGCGTAACGGTCGCGCCAGCGTCGTCGACGCGTTGTCGCGCATCGACCCCAAACAGCGCGTTCCGTGGGTGGTAGCCCCGATGAGCGCCAAGGCATTCGCGACGATGCGCCTCATGGAGACCTGGGCACATGGTCTCGACATCAAAGATGCCATGGAGGGCCGCTATACCCTCGATGAGGAAGAGGAAGACCCCACCGCGGACACGATCCGACTTCGTCACGTGGCCTGGCTGGCGCATCGGATGCTGCCGTATTCGTTCGCGGAAGCCGGCGAGGACTACCCCACGTCCGGCATCCGTGTGGAGCTGATGGGTCCCAAGTACTCCCGGTGGGTCTACGGACCCGAAGACGCAGACAACGTGATCAAGGGCGTCGGTGGCGAATGGGCTCGGGTCGCGGTACAGCGCCTCGACTTGGGAGACACGACCTTGAAGGCAGAAGGTTCGGCAGCAGAGACGGCGTTGCGCGTCGTTCGCACCTACTGACCGGCTACTGCGTGATCCCTCGCCTCATAGGGATGGTCCACCTTGCTCCGTTGCCAGGGGCCCCGGCGTTTGCAGGCGACCTCGCCGCGGTGCTGGACGCGGCCGTTGTAGACGCCGCGGTGATCGCCGCAGCAGGCTTCGATGCGGTCATGGTCGAGAACTTCGGAGACGCTCCCTTCTACGCAGATGACGTCCCCAAGGTCACCATCGCAGCAATGACCCGCGCCGTCGCCGCCGTCGGAGCTGAGACCGGACTGCCCGTCGGCGTCAACGTGTTACGCAACGATGGTCTCGGGGCACTCGCCGTCGCTGCAGCTACCGGGGCCTCCTCCATCCGCATCAACGTGGTGTCCGGCACGATGTACACCGATCAGGGACCCATCGTCGGCAAGGCCGCAGAAATCGCTCGCACCCGCCGCCAACTGGCCCCAGACGTGCAGGTGTTTGCCGACGTCTTCGTGAAACATGCCACGGCGCCTGCCGGCCTCACCATCGAGCAGGCCACTGCCGACCTGGCAGAGCGAGGTGGGGCGGATGCCATAGTGGTTTCCGGCGACGCCACAGGCCTGCCACCTTCGATGGCGTTGCTCAGCAAGGTGCACGGAACCGCGGCGGGCACACCTCTCCTCATCGGTTCCGGCACCACGCCCGACAACATCGCCGACTTCCTCACCGTCGCTCACGGAGTCATTGCGGGGACTGCGATCAAGCAATCCGGCCTCACGACCGCTCCGGTCGACCCGGCACGGGCTCGAGCCCTGGTCGAAGCGGCAGGTTGAGCCAAACCAAGTCTGAAAGACTGCGGCCGATCGGAAGCTCAGCCGACCAGTTCGGCCATCATCCGCAGCAGTTCGGGTGGACCCTGGATCAGCAGAGTCGTCACCACCGACTCCTCCCAGCCTGCGAGGTCATCCTTGATCTTGGCCGGTGACCCGATGAGGGCAGTGTCCTCGACCATGGCCGTGGGCACAGCTGCGATCGCCTCGGGTTTCCTCCCCTGCAGATAGAGGTCCTGAATCAGCTCGCACTCCGCCTCGTAGCCCATCCGCACGAAAACGTCCTTGTGGAAGTTGCGGTCCCGCGCTCCCATCCCTCCTATGTAGAGCGCCAGGGTCGGGCGCACCATGTCCGCCGCCGCCTCAACGTCGGGATTCGGGATCACCGGAACCATGGCCGCCACCTCGAAGGCTTCGAGCGTCCGGCGCGCACCCGGTCGCTCGAAGCCTTCCGCGAGCGCTCCGCGATAGAACGCGTCGTCGCTCGGAGCAAAGAAGATGGGGAGCCACCCTTCACAGATCTCAGCTGCCAGGGCCACGTTCTTCGGGCCCTCGGCGCCGAGGTAGATCGGGATGTCGGGGCGGACCGGATGAATCGTGCTCTTGAGCGGTTTGCCCAATCCAGAGCCCTCACGCGTTGGCAGCGAGTAGAACTCTCCTTCGAAGGTGACCGGTGAATCGCGAGCGATGATGCGTCGCATGACCTCGACATACTCGCGGGTCCGCGCCAGGGGGCGGGGATACGGCTGGCCGTACCACCCCTCGACGACCTGTGGACCACTCACTCCGAGCCCGACGATGGCCCTGCCGCCGGAGAGATGATCGAGCGTCATAGCCGCCATCGCGGTCGCAGCCGGGGTGCGTGCCGACATCTGGAAGATGGCGGTGCCGAGCTTGAGCCGTCTGGTCTTCGATCCCCACCAGGCGAGAGGGCTGAGCGCATCGGAACCATAGGCTTCAGAGGTCCACATCGAGTCGAATCCAAGCCGTTCGGCCTCGGCGACCTGCGCTTCGACCCCCGGTGGGGGTACCGCACTCCAGTATCCGGTGCTCAATCCCAATTTCATTCCGCCCCCGTGAAGCTCGACCGCGGTGCGCCTCCGCTCCGCCATCCTATCGCCGTGCGCTCTGGTCCGGTTCGGGGCTGCCGACGAGCCCCACCGGCGTAGCTCGTCACCAAATCGAGCGTCTTACGCGCGGCATCGTGTGTAAGACGATTTTGTAGTTTCCCTCTGCCATACCCTCAAGTGGCGCATGATGGTTGAGGCAAAGGTCCAGGTGACAGGGTCGCGTTGGTTCCCGCGCGACCGAGGTGACCTGAACCTTCCCGTGAAGGGTCTGGGTTACACGCGCCGATCTGGCCTCTCTCGTGCCAAGACGTGCCGCGGCGGGGAACCTGTCGCTGCCAGAAGGTACGCTGCCCACATGGCGGCACTCGACAGGTTCTCCGCGGCTACCCGTGAATGGTTCTCGAGTTCATTCGAGTCCCCAACTGCAGCACAGGTGCACGGCTGGGAAGCCATCTCCAATGGTGACCACACTCTGATCCATGCCCCCACCGGCTCCGGTAAGACGCTGGCTGCGTTCCTGTGGGCAATCGACCGGTTGGCAGCCGAGCCGATTCCCGAGGAAGAACATCGGTGCCGGGTTCTGTATGTGTCGCCAATGAAGGCCCTGGCCTACGACGTGGAACGAAACCTGCGGGCCCCGCTGACTGGCATTCAGCATGCGGCCGAGCGTCGTGGCGAGGATCCGCCGCGGTTGAGCACCGCACTACGGACCGGAGACACTCCCCAGAATGAGCGTCAGGCCATGGTGCGCCACCCGCCCGACCTGCTCATCACTACTCCTGAGTCGCTCTACCTCATGCTCACGTCGCAGCGGCGCGAGATCCTGCGGTCGGTGCGGTGGGTCATCGTCGACGAGATCCACTCGGTCGCCGGTACCAAGCGCGGCTCTCATCTCAGCCTCACCCTGGAACGTCTCAGCGAGCTCACGGATACCCCGCCGCAACGCATCGGACTCTCGGCGACGCAACGACCGCTCGAGGCCATCGCCGAGTTTCTCGGAGGTGGGACGCTTGTCGGCGACACCTGGACCCCCCGACCGGTGACAATCGTGGACGCACCGTGGGAAAAAGAGATCGACGTCCAGATCGTGGTGCCGGTCGAAGACATGACCAGACCGGAGGCGACAGTGGTCGCCGGTTCTTCCAGCGAGGAGGACTCCGGCGCCCGCAGATCCATCTGGCCTGCCGTCTATCCCAGGCTGCTGGAGTTGGTGCTGGAGCATCGATCGACGCTGCTATTCGTCAACAGTCGCAGCCTGGCCGAGCGATTGGCAGCCGAGTTGAACCGACTTGCCGGCGAAGAGCTGGTGCAGTCGCACCACGGCTCGGTCTCGCGAGAACAACGCCTCGAGATCGAGGGTCGGCTCAAGTCGGGGCAGTTGCGGGGTGTCGTCGCAACGTCGACGCTCGAACTTGGGATCGATATGGCGGCTGTCGACCTCGTCATCCTCGTCGAATCCCCCACCTCGGTCGCTCGTGGTCTGCAGCGGGTGGGTCGCGCCGGCCACCAGGTGGGGGCTGCGAGCGTCGCCAGGGTGTTTCCCAAACACCGGGGTGACCTGCTGGAGACCGCCGTGGTGGTCGATCGCATGCAACGCGGCAAGATCGAGGCGACGACTATCCCTCAGAACCCGCTGGATGTGCTCGCGCAACAACTGGTGGCGATAGTGGCCGAGAGTCCCCGAGCCGTGGAAGATGTCTTCGATCTGGTGCGCCACGCCTCGCCGTTCCGCGATCTACCGCGCAGCTCTTTCGATGCAGTCCTCGACATGCTGTCTGGTCGGTTCCCCTCCGACGAATTCGCCGAACTCCGGCCCCGTCTCGTATGGGACCGGGTCGCGGGAACGCTCACGGCGCGGGGAAACGCTCGCATGCTCGCCGTCACCAATGCGGGCACGATCCCCGACCGCGGCCTCTACACGGTCACGCTCCCCGAAGGGGGCAAGGTCGGTGAACTGGACGAGGAAATGGTCTACGAGAGTCGACCGGGAGAGGTGTTCGTGCTCGGCTCTTCCACCTGGAGGATCAACGAGATCACCCACGACCGTGTCCTGGTCACACCAGCCCCCGGCGAGGCGGCCGCACGCCTGCCGTTCTGGCACGGTGACGCTCCGGGGCGGCCACTGGAGTTGGGAAGGGCGGTTGGTGCCTTCATCCGTGAGATCGGCGGCATGGCCCGGGACGAGGCCGAGGCAACCCTCGAGTCTCAGTACCAACTCGACCCGTGGGCCGCAGCTAATCTCTACGGGTTCCTCGAGGAAGAGCGTGACGTCGTCGGCGCCCTCGCTACCGATCGCACGATCGTCGTTGAACAGTTTCGTGACGAGATCGGCGACTGGCGAACCGTGCTCCTCACCCCGTTCGGTGCCAGGGTGCACGCACCGTGGGCGCTGGCGGCTCGCAGCCGGTTCCGGGCCAGGCATGGATCGGAGGTAGACGCGATCTGGTCCGACGACGGAATCATCTTCAGGTTCCCGGACGTCGATGAGCCTCCCTCGACTGCAGAGCTTCTCATCGATCCAGACGAAGTCGAGCAACTGGTCTTGGAAGAGACTGCAGACAGCGCACTATTCACTTCCAAGTTCCGCGAGGCAGCGGCTCGGGCGTTGCTGCTGCCGCGCCGCAGACCGGGAAGCCGGACGCCGTTGTGGCTGCAGCGCCGCAAGGCCGCGAATCTCCTCGAGGTCGCGAAACAATTCGGGTCGTTCCCGATCATCCTGGAAACTTACCGGGAGGTACTGCAGGACTACTTCGATCTCCCGGCACTGATGGAGGTCCTCGGCGATATCTCGCAACGCAAGGTACGCGTCTCCGAGGTATCGCTGGACGGGCCCAGCCCGTTTGCCTCATCTCTGATGTTCGATTTCATCGCCTCGTTCATGTACGAGTACGACGCACCCCTCGCCGAACGCCGCGCCGCGGCCTTGACGCTCGACCGCGATCTGCTCCGCGAGCTACTCGGGGATCCACAGTTCCGCGAGTTGCTCGACCCGGACGCAGTGGCCGAGGTTGAGCTAGAACTGCAACGACTTGCCCCAGGCAGGCAGATCCAGAGCGAGGACGACCTGCACGATGCGCTGCGCTACCTGGGTCCGCTCACCCTCGCTGCGATAGAAGCGCGCTGCGCCGACGCGGCAACAGCCGCGAGTTGGCCGACATCCCTCGTGGCCGCTCGACGCGCCGTCGAGGTTCGAATGTCCGGCGAGCTGCGGCTCGCTGCGGTCGAGGACGTGGCGCGCCTGCGTGATGCCCTCGGCGTTGCTCCACCCCAGGGGATACCGGAGGCCCTGCTCGAGCCGGTAGCTGATGCGCTGGGTGACGTCGTCGGTCGCTACGCCCGCACCCATGGCCCCTTCGCCGCAGCAGAGGCAGCAGATACGCTCGGCCTGCCCACTGCGGCCGTAACGGAGGTACTCACCCGCCTCGAGAGTGAAGGACGCGTTGCCGCCGGGGCGTACCGACCTGGCGGATCGGGTCAGGAGTGGGTCGACCTCGAGGTACTCCGGAGGCTTCGTCGTCGCAGTCTGGCTGCGCTGCGCAGTGAGGTCGAGGCGGTGGATGGGCCGACCCTCGCTCGGTTCCTGCCGAAATGGCACGACCTGGGCGACCATCCGGGTACTGCGGACCGTCTCATCTCCATCGTCCAGCAACTCCAGGGCTCTCCGATCCCCGCCAGCGCGCTGGAAAGCGACGTGCTCCCAGCGCGGGTGCGGTACTCGTCACGCCTGCTCGACGACCTGCTGGCTTCTGGAGAGGTGGTGTGGATCGGCGCCGGGGCGCTCGGAGTGGCAGACGGCCGCGTCTCCCTCTTCCAACGCAACCAGGTGCCGCTGCTGCGAAGAGACACCACTGCAGCAGAAGACGCTCCCGCCGAACCGATCCACGATCTGCTGCGAACCCACCTAGCCGCTCGCGGAGCTTCTTTCTTCACGGACCTCTACGTTGGCGTCGCAGGAGGCGACCCGTCTGTTGTGCTCACCGGCCTCTGGGACCTGGTGTGGGCAGGAGAAGTCACCAACGACACGCTGGCTCCGCTGCGCGCCTACCTCAAGCCGTCCCGCGGTTCGCGGCGAGGTGGCAAGCCGAGACTTCCATCGGCGACGCCGACGGCCGGCACCGGCCGCTGGTACCTGGTCGGCGACCTCGAGGCCGGCCCGCCCCCGCTGCCGGAAGCTCGGGCCACCGCCGCTGCGGAGCAACTCCTAGAACGCCACGGGATCGTTACCCGCACGACCGTGCTCAGCGAAGGAATCACCGGCGGATTCGCAGGACTGTATCCCGTCCTGAGCGCCATGGAGGACGCCGGTCGGGTGCGGCGGGGCTACTTCGTCGAGGGCCTGGGTGGCGCCCAATTCGGTCTGCCGGGAGCAATCGATCGACTGCGCGGCTCCACCGAAGCGGGCCGCTTGGTGCTCGCCGCGACCGATCCCGCTAATCCGTACGGCAGTGTGCTCGATTGGCCAGACCATCCGAGCGGGAGACCTGCTCGGCGCGCCGGATCTCATGTTGTCATCGAAGACGGCCAGTTGCTGGCGCTGCTCGAGCGTGCGGGGCGATCCGTCATGTTGTTCGGAGCTGGACACAGCGATCCCGAACCCGTGGCGGCAGTGCTCGCCGACCTGTCTGCAAGGCGGGCGCGCCCGCTGACCGTGGAACGGGTCGATGGCGAGCCCACCGCGAAGAGTCGGTTAGCGGCTGCACTCCTCGCGAATGGTTTCGTCATCGGGTACAAGGGCCTGACCTCGCGCCCAATTGCCGGACGCAGCCGACGGTGACACACGTCTGCTGCGGCCACGGAACAGCGCGCCCCATCCTCGACCCCGGGCCGATGAGACGCCCTCACTTCGTCGGCGATCGCGAGTGACAAACTGGTGTGCAAGCTGCCAACCTGATGCACGAAATGACGTTGACCCCCGACGACGCCCTCAACGAACTGCGAGACATCCGGGCTCGCCTCGATCGGTTGCCCGAGGATGATCCGCAGCGCACCGCATTGTTGGCACGACGCGAAGAACTCCGTGAAGCGGCGGCGATCGCGGCCGACCTGAGCCGGACCCCCGACAACCTCAGGCATGACCTGGCGAGGCTGGAGCAACGCCTTGCCGAGTTGGAAACGAAACCAATCGTTCCCAAACGATCCGACCACCCCCGCCGCACCAAATACCTCCTCAATAACCCGTTCGTCTACGCCTCGAAGATCAACAGTGAGATCGAAGGCGCAACCGAGAGCGAGCGTGAGGCGCTGGAGCGCCGCATCGCCGAACTCCGCCGCCACATCGTTCAACTCGACCCACCGGACCGGCCCAACTCGTAGAGCGCTTCAAACGGATAGATCCCGGTTCCGTGGCCGTCGGGGGCGAAGTCGAACGAGAGGGCATATCCACCAACCAGCTTGGCATCTGTGATCGTGACCGGAACCGGGCCCCCCAGCACGAGCTCGGTCTCCACACGGCCGGCGTCTTCCCGGCAACTCGCACAAGGGCACGCGGCGCGCAGGCCCGCGGCCGCCAACCTCGACGTGGTTCCGTTCTCCCAGGTAATGACGAGCTCGCTGCCGTCAACGACCTCGATCCGTTCCGGCGCCGGGGCTGAGTCCATGCGCCGAGCGTAGCCCGGCCGACGAAACCACCGGAACGGCCCGCAGGCGACCACAATGGGCTCTGATGAGCACGCCGTACCTCCACATCCAACCCGGTGATCCCGACTTTCTCGATTTGCCCTGGGACAAGCCACTCGACACCTGGGACAGTCCCCGGTTGGTGGAGCTCCCTGCCGGGGTGCATCGCCACCCGGTTTGTTTCGTTGCCTATCCGGAGGGCCTATACGTCATCAAGGAACTGCCCAATCACCTGGCCCATCACGAATACGACATGCTGCAGCATCTCAACGACGTGATTTCTCCGGTGGCCCGGGAGGTGGGACTCGTCGAGCGTCGCTGGGTCGATCCGGGCGAGGAGTGGTCCGCCGCCGTCATCACCGAGTATGTCCGCTTCGCGTTCCCCTATCGCGAGTTGATCACAGGGGGCGGGTTTGGAGCACACCGGGACCAGATGCTCGATGCCTTCGCCGGCTTGCTGGTGCAGCTGCATCTCGTTGGCTGCTTCTGGGGTGATTGCTCGTTGTCCAACGTCCTCTATCGGTATGACGCCAACCAGATCGAGGCCGTGATGATTGATGCCGAAACGGTGGAGCTTCACGAAGAGTTGACCACGGGACAGCGTCAGGCAGACCTCGACATCATGGTGCTGAACGTAGCCGGCGGCATGGCGGACATCGCGGCGCAACAGGGGCTCGATCTCGACGCGGCCGACCTCGCGCTCGGCGAGGAAGTATTGGAGCGGTATCACGCCTTGTGGGAGGAGCTCGACCAGCAGATCGTGGTCGGACCGGAGGAACGCTACCGCATTCGAGAGCGCGTCGAACGCCTCAACGATCTTGGTTTCGACGTACTCGACGTGGAAATTGTCCCAACCGGCGAGGCTGGAGATCTGGTGAGGACGCAGGTCACCGTCGGGGGGCGCCGCTTCCACGCTTCCCGGCTTCGCGAGCTCACCAGGATCGACGCTTCGGAGAACCAGGCCCGCCAGATCCTCTCAGACCTCCGCTACTACGAGGCGAAGGTTGGCTTCCACAGTGCCACCGGCAAGGCAGTGGCCGCCATCAAGTGGCGGGTCGACATCTTCGAACCGTTGCTGGCGAGGATCGCCGACGCGAAGGGTCCGGACGACAATCCCGTTCAGTCTTACTGCGACTTCCTCCGGCATCGATTCCGGATGGCGACCGCGCAGGGGCGCGATGTCCCCAACGACGAAGCGCTCGAATCGTGGATGGCGGCCGGGATGCCGGGCCCATTGGCTTCCTAGGAGCGGCCGGCCGAGTGGCCGCCTCGTTTGACGCCGCCATACTTCATGCGGGTGTCCTCGATTCGAGCCACGAGCGGCTCTTCCTCGGTGTCGCCTTGGAACCCGGCATCGATCACCTCGCCGATGAACACGTCATGTGTCCCGCACTCCACCGTCTGCCAGACAACACATTCCAGGTACGCGACGGCCTCCAGGAAGATCGGAACACCGGTGATCCCCGCACGAACCGCCCGACCGTTCAGTGTCATGGCTTCGAACACCGCGGGTTTGGAGAACTTGACGAAAGGACGAGTGTCACTTCGATCCCACAGGTTGACGCTGAATGAGCCACCTTCGCGAATCAGCTGATTCGTGACCGCCGAGCTGTCGACCGAGATGGCGAGCAACACCGGCTCCATCGCTACCTGGGTGACCCAGCTCTGTGTCATCGCGTTCCATTCCTCGCCGTGGCGCGAGCCGACCAGGCACAACACGTTCGGGATCTGCCAGAGCACCCGGTTCAAGGTCTCGGGAGACATTTCGGGGTGAGGTTCGGTCACAGACTCCCCTGGATGATGGGCGGCGGACGTCGGCCGGAACCGAGCCTGTCGCGGGCGGGTACTACCGAGGTGATCCTACAATCCGATCATGCACGTTCTGATCGCGACTACCGGAGTCCTGAGTCCGGGTCCGGTGGTGCAATTCACCGCATCGCTGCTGGGCAACGGTGGCCGGGTCACGGTCACCACCGTCATCGAAGTGCCCCGCTCCTTCCTCGAAGATCTGTCGTCTGACGACTGGCACCCATTGAGCGACGCCGACGCTCCCCCCGACACGGGGAAACAAGAGGCCCTCATCACCAAGTACGTCGAAGAGCGCGGTCGACGCCTCACGGAACCGATCGTCGCGGCCTTACGTGCCCAGGGCATCACCTCCACATCGCGCTTCCTCGATGGCAATGACCCCGCCGTGGCAATCTCGGGCCTGGCCGAAGACATCGATGCCGACCTCGTCATCCTGGGGGCGACGCGGCAGATATTCGACCAGGCCGCCTGGGAGTCCGTCTCCGCCCGGATCATGATCGAATCCGGAAGGCCGATCTTGGTGGTGCCACCACCCCAGAAGACCGATCAGCCGGAAGTCGCCGAAGAGTTGGCTGACGCCGGCTGATTTGGCCTTTGCGGGGTCCTGGTGGGTCCAATGTCCTCGCGAACCGGGCCTTTGGCCCTAGCCAACCAGGCCTACGTGCACTTCAGTGTCATGTGAAACATTTCACAAGGAGGACCATTGGACTCGATACGCGCAAACCCGGCACCGCTGGGCCTCATGGGCTTCGGTATGACCACGGTGCTACTCAACATCCACAACGCCGGATTCTACGAGATGGACGACATGATCCTGGCGATGGGAGTCTTCTACGGTGGACTCGCCCAAATCGTGGCAGGGATCATGGAATTCCGGAAGGGCAACACCTTCGGGTTGACGGCATTCACCAGTTACGGCTTTTTCTGGCTCACTTTGGTCGCCATCATCCTGAGCGGTGAGGCCGATCCGACATTCCTCGGCTGGTACCTGTTCCTGTGGGGCATCTTCACGGCCTACATGTTCCTGGCAACGCTCAACAAGAACCGCGCCCTGCAGGTCGTGTTCTTCGGGCTGGCCACGCTGTTCTTCCTGCTGGCCATCGGCCACTGGGCAGACTCGACGACCATCATCGAGATCGCAGGCTGGGTCGGGATCTTCACCGGCGCTTCCGCGATATACCTGGCAGCCGCCGAGGTACTCAACGAAACGTACGGAAGGGAAGTCCTTCCGATCGGCACCATGCCGATGAAGGGTCATCCGGATTTCGACGTCGCTCCCGACATGGAAGACTCCGCGTCCGTCTGACCACAACTTGAGCTCCAATCGACCGCCGGGTCCCTCGGGCCCGGCGGTCGATACGTCCCGGGGACCGTCTCACCGCAACACTGTGTCAACCGCCGCTCGTCAGCGACCCGGCAGGACCACGGTGAGTGACGCTCCGCAGAACCCCAGCACCGAGTCGTGGGCGACGACTTCCACCACGGATGTTCCCGCCGGAATCGCAACCCCGGCGAGTGAGCGGGTGAATGGCTGTTCCGTCTCATGCGGATGGGCGAGTTCACGAATCCCGAGAACCTTGCCCTCCGGATCGCGCACCTCCCACCAGTCCGCGTACTTGTCCCAGCCGGTCTCGTCGGAACGGATAGTGGTGGCAAAGGCGAACGCTCCCCCATCATCCCTGACGTCGACCGCTATCACATCTGCACACCCCGCCGCGTTCGTCGCAGTCGGGTCGGAGGTAGCGGCGGTAACCGGCGAGTCGGGGATTGCCTGCTCCGTCTGCGTCGTGCCCTGCTCTCCAGTTTCCCCGGCCGGTAGAGTGTTTGTACCGCTCGGGTTCGTAGAGTCACCCGACCCACACGCAGCCGCGACGAGCACGAGAGCGACGAACAAGCCCGGGGTACTACGGCGCATCGTCGATCACCGCTGCGGCAGGCACACACCGCAGGTCGACCGTCACGCCGCTCGCTTCACCGACTTCCTGGAGCGCGATGCAGGCGCGTTCGAGGCGCGGGCGAGCGTCGCTGAATGGTGATCCCGCCACCGCCGGCCCGAGATCGTTGACGCTGGCAACACTCGCCAACCTCTCGACGGACGGCGCCACCGCAGCCACGGAGGCCGTCAAGCTCGCCACGAACTCACCGTGCGCGGCTTCGGCCGCGACCGGAGGGGTCAGATCGGACACGGCAATCCCGTATTGCTCCAGAGCGATCCCCGTGGCGCCGAGGGAAACGATTGCCTGCGAAGCAGCCTCTCCCGC
Source organism: uncultured Acidimicrobiaceae bacterium (assembly GCA_964397045.1). GTDB lineage: Bacteria > Actinomycetota > Acidimicrobiia > Spongiisociales > UBA5794 > CAYNHF01. The sequence continues at coordinate 69,896 of CAYNHF010000033.1, forward strand.
CAGATTCCCGAGCGCGACCGGGTCATCTGCCGAAGCTCCCGAGGTAGCGAAATCGGCAATGGTGTCGTCGAGGGCGGCTGCGTATTGCGCGGAGATCTCCGCCGCTGCTTCGTCGTATGTGACGGCGGCGTCCTGGGCGGCAGCGAAGTAGTCGTCCGCACTCATGGCGTCAGTGCCGCAACTCGCCAGAACGAGTCCGGCGAGAGCAGCGGCAGCAAGTGATCGACGCATGATGAAGGCTCCGGTAGGGATACGAATGGCAGGCTACCGCGGGTATGCAGTAGTGGGTGTCAGGCCGGTCGACCCGCCGCCGTCGAGTTGGAGAACTGGGTGCGGTAAAGGCTGGCATACAACCCATCGCGTTCGAGGAGATCCTCGTGAGTCCCGGCATCAACAAGGCGACCCCCGTCGATCACGAGAATCCGATCTGCCGACAGGACCGTTGAGAGACGGTGGGCAATCACCAGTGAAGTGCGACCTTCCATGACACGATCGAGCGCTTCCTGGATCAGCGCCTCGGAGTGTGCATCGAGATGAGACGTCGCCTCATCCAGGATCAAGATACGCGGATCCTTGAGGATCACCCTGGCCAACGCGATCCGCTGTTTCTCGCCGCCTGAGAGGCGATAGCCGCGCTCACCCACCACCGTTGCATAGCCTCGTGGAAGGCTTGCCACGAACTCATCGATGTTCGCCGCGGCTGCAGCGCGGCGGATGTCCTCATCTCCTGCTTCGGGCCGGGCGTACCGCAGATTGGCCTCGATGGTGTCATGGAAGAGATAGGACTCCTGCGTCACAACGCCAATGGATTCGGCAATCGAGTCCAACGCCAGCGACCGAACGTCGATCCCGTCGATGAGCACCCTGCCCCGGGTCGCGTCGTAGAGCCGTGGAACCAGATAGGTGGTCGTCGTCTTGCCGGCGCCACTCGGCCCGACAAAGGCCACCAACTCGCCGGGTTCGATCGAGAAGCTCACGTCCTGAAGCGCCCACCCGGTTGCCGGAATATGAGTGGCACCGGCTGCCGCGTCTACATGCTCTCGAGATCCATAGCGCCGAACGGCCTCCAACCCGGAAGCCGTGCCTGCGTATGTGAACCAAACATCTTCGAACGCCACTGCGCCACGCACGGTTGGTCGCTCCGGCTCGGCCGTCTCCTCGATGTCGATCGGGAGATCGAGCACCTCGAATACTCGCTCGAATGAGACGAGTGAGGTCGCGAACTCGACCCGAGCATTCGAGAGTCCGGACAGTGGCCCATAGAGCGCGGTGAGGTAGAAGGACATGGCCACGATGTCTCCGGACGTCAAGGTGCCGTTGATCACCATCACCGCCCCTACCCAGAAGACGAGTGCGGTGCCGAGGGCGCTCATCACTCCGAGCGCCATGAAGAACCAGCGTCCGATCGTTGCCTGCCGAACCCCGAGGTCGCGGACTTCCGCCGCCGCGTCGCTGAACTTGGCGTCTTCAGCCGCAGTGCGCCCGAACAGCTTGACCAGTAGGGCACCCGATACGCTCAGCGTCTCCTGCATCTGGTTGCTCATCGCCGCGTTTCGATCGAGTTGGTCGCGGCGCACCACGCGTAGCATCTTGCCGACCCTTCGAGAAACGAAGATGAAGAACGGCAGGATGACGATCGCCAGCAGGGTCAGAAACCACTGGATTTGGAACATCACGAACAACGTCGCCACGACGGAGAACGAGTTGGCAGCCAGCGTCACGAAGGTGCCGGTAACTGCCTGCTGCGCTCCCACCACATCGTTGTTCAGGCGGCTCATCAGCTCACCGGTCTTGGTCGACGTGAAGAAGCCCAGCGACATCCGTTGCAGGTGGCCGTACAGCTGGCGGCGCAGATCGAAGATGATCCCTTCGCCGACGGCAGCCGAAGCCCAGCGCTGCAACACTCCGAGGCCGCCGTTCAGCACTGGAATCGCCACCATTCCCAGACCGAGCAGGGTGACCATGGTGAGGTCCTCTTCGGGAATGGCGACATCGAGCAATTGTCGAATCAGCAGAGGTGGCACCAGCGACAGCAGCGAGATCGCAACGATCGTGCCGAGCACCACAGCCAGTTGTGGCTTGTAAGCGGACGCGTATCCCAGCACGCGACGAAGCAGCGCGCGATCGATCTTCGGGCGATCCTGTTCCTCGTCATACCGCACGTACGACCACCAGCCGGATGAGTGGAACATCAGATCAACCAGTGCCCTTGGTCGGAGGCTGGTCTGCCTCGAGTGGCCGCTCGAAAGGTTGTTTGGTGCCGAGATTAGGACCACCTGCAAGGGTGGTCCGAGGCCCAGCCGACGGGGGCCAGTTCGCGAAGGGCGATGTCATCATGGTGCTCACGACACGTGAGCCTACCGATGACGACCTTGCTACCTCCCGCCAGGCTCACATGCCGATCCGAACGGGTCAGTCGAGTTGATCGGTGAACGTGTAGCCGTTGAGGGACGATGGCGTCAGTACCGCGACCGTCGCCGCGTTCGCCGACATCCGCTGCGTCCATTCATCGGCGAGTGAGTTGCCTCGATCCTTGGCGAGAAGCGCACGCACCAGCGGCACCGGATCGTCGCCGGTGAACTCGATCGGTCCCTCTGCCATCACGTATTGCTGGAGCACCCCGCGGTCCGGGTACACCTCGTAATGGATTGTGAGCGTGGCCCGCCCAGTCTGTTGCATCAGCCTGCCGTGAAGCGAGTCGGGTGGGGTGATGATCCGGAACTGACCTTCGACGTACAAGTAGCTCATTGGCACGGCGACCGGCCCGCGCCCATCGCGGCTGACCGACAGGACGGCCTGGTGTGACCCGTCCAACAGTTCCTCGATCTCGGCCTGAGACATCGATGTCATGCGCCGACTCTAGGAGACGTCGCGGAGCGCTCGGCAAGCGGAACAGTCATCCGCAGAGACACCGCATGCATGTGTGTGGCTGCTACAGCCCGGTCGCGAATCTCCGTGCCACCTTCGACCCCCGCAAGCACACCAACATCCCGGTCCGCGACACGATCAGCCCCGACTGGGCTCGCCGGGTCCTCCCGCAGTACACCGGGATGGGCCCGCGACAACCGACCAGCGGCCCACCCAGTCGACGCCGGCGGCGGGCGAGCGCGGGAGCCGCGCCGGTCGCGAAGAGCTCCATCCGGAGTTTGATGGCGTCACCCCTGCGGCGTGATCGTGGCGAGCGGCTCCATCGTGTCGACCATCTGCGAACACAGTTCCTCATCGAGGGACTCCCGACAGAAGAGCTCGTATCGATACCCGTCCTGGACCCATTCGAGTGACAGACCGAGACCGACGACGTCGATAACCACCTCACCGGGAGGCAGATTGCCCTGGTCGAAGCCCACCCGGAGCACCGCCACCTGGCCATCGTCGAGCGTATACGGCTCCACCGGCCACAGCCCAAAAGCGGCGGCGGTATCGGTATCGAGCGTGCCTGAAGACGGGTCGTAGACGAGCTGGCTCGTGACGTTCACTACCTCCGGGGGCAACAGCCGTGGAAACTGAATCTGCGGCAACGCCGAAGCGATCTCAGCACGACTGGACTGGATGAAGCGACCGCCATCCTTGCCACGATTCCACACCTGGGTGATGGTGAGCTGGGTTGCACCCACCGCCTGATCCTCGATGTCATCGTTGTGCCAGGCGACCTGACGGGAATCGGCGGCGCCGACCACTCCCAGGTCTTCATCGAGACCGGAAACGAACTCGGTGGTGGTGGTGAGCCCCTCGTAGACGGCCTCAAGCGAACGGTCGCCGACCCCGTCGAGCAGACCACCTTCGCCGCACGCGGTGAGCGTGGCACCGAGAGTCGCGGCCGCCAACAGGGCCCCGGCCGCCCGCCACCGAGCAGACCTCGCGGGATATCTCCTGGCCATGAAACAAGCCTACCGGCGACTGCGCGAAACCCGGCTCAGGGTACGCTGCCGCGTCATGACACGCACGATCAGACTGATTCGCGACGGCTACCCGGAGGACCCCGGTCTGGACGTCGCCGTTTCCCGTGCCCTGCTGCTGCGCGCGTCCGATCGTGAGGTTCCAGAGACGTTCCGGCTCAACGTTCCCGGCAGGGTCATGGCATTCGGCAAGCGCGATACGCTCGACGCGGGGTACGCTCATGCCGTAGCGGCTACCCGTGCGGCCGGCTTTGCGGCGGTCGAACGCCTCGCCGGTGGGCGGGCCGCAGTGTTTCACGAGGGCACATTTGCCTTCTCCTGGTCGATTCCCGAAGCAGATCCTCGGCCCGGGATCAGGCAGCGCTTCGAGGTGCTGTCCACTCTGATGGTCGGGGCATTCTCCCGACTCGGTATCAATGCCGACATCGGCGAGATACGCGGCGAGTACTGCCCGGGCGACTACAGCGTCCACCACGGCCACCGCATCAAACTGATGGGCGTCGGACAACGACTCGCCCGCCATGCCGCCCACATCGGAGGTGTTGTGGTGGTCACAGATGCCGCGCTCGCTAGAGAGGCTCTGATCCCTGTCTACGCGGCGCTTGGGCTCGAATGGGACCCTTCCACTGCGGGGGCGCTCCAGGACGTGGTACCTGGCCTCACCATGCGGGCGGTCGCGGCTGCGATCGAGAGCGAGCTAGCCGCACATGCCGAGCTCGCGGTGACGCATCTCGACGAAACGACAATCGGGTTGGCGCAACGCTTGGCACCCGAACACGTCCCGCCTGCGAGCTGACTGCCGGGTACAGCATCACCCGGCCGGCGTCACATTCACCTGGACCTGGGTCACCCCACCAGACCCGAGGACCACGATGGTGTACACCTGGTCGCCATGCTTGAGGAACCAGGAGGTGAAAGGCGGGTCCGGGCGTGAAGAGACGTCCCCGATCTCGATCCCGGCGCTCGTACTGAAGTCCTTGTAGAAACTCGCGACCATCTCGTACTGGTCCGCCGGATACTCGATGCGCGCCGAGCTCGCCGGACCCTCCTGGAAGATGGCTAGAACGGTGCCTCTGGGCGGCACCGGAACCGGGAAATCGTCCGGCAGGTCTCCTCCACCGACCACCACCGAGGCTTCTCCATCTTCTGATTCGATGGTGACGAGCCCGCCGCCTTCATCGATCTCGACGTTGCCTACACCTTCCTGGGACTCGAGAATCTGTTCCGCGGTGCCGGTACTCGAACAGGCTGCGGCCACCACCAGCAGGCTTGCCAGGAGCGCAGCCGTTCTCACCAATCGCGTCTCTCCACCCTTCAGCTTCGGCAACCTACCAAGCCGGAAAGACTGCCGGAATCCTTCGAAATCACAGCCATCTCGCCTCACGGAAAGGCCATCACAACCGGAGCGGAGGCGGCCGCACTCACGCAGGAGTGCTGTCGAGGTGCTGATAGGCGCCGGTGCGGAGATGACAGGAAGCTACGTGAGCCTTGTCCCCCGATGTCTGCAGCAGTTCCGGGGCCTCGACGGCGCAGGGCTCGGTGCGCGAGATGGGACAACGCGGGTGGAAGGTGCAACCAGTCGGCGGATTCAGCGGGCTGGGCACATCACCCTGGAGCACCACCCGTTCTCGTTTGAGGGTGGGATCCGGAATCGGAATCGCAGACATCAACGCCTGGGTATAGGGATGAGTGGGCTCGCGATACAACGTGTCGCGGTCTGTCATCTCGACGATCCTGCCGAGGTACATCACCGCGACCCGATCGCTGATGTGCTCAACCACCGCAAGGTTGTGTGCGATGAAGAGTAGCGTCAGATCGAGTTCCCCCTGCAATTCCTTGAGCAGGTTGAGTACCTGGGCCTGCACCGAAACGTCCAGCGCAGATACCGGCTCGTCCGCAACGACAAACTTGGGACGGAGTACCAGCGCTCGCGCGATCCCGATGCGCTGCCGCTGACCACCTGAGAACTCGTGAGGGAACCGACGGGCGTGATACGGCTCGAGTCCGACGAGGTCAAGTGTGTCTACGACTCGCTCGTGTCGTTCGTCTGCGTTGCCCATTCCGTGGATCTTCAGCCCCTCCTGGATGCTCTGTCCAACCGGCGCTCGCGGGTCGAGCGACGAGAAGGGGTCCTGGAAGATGATCTGCATTCTCTGACGCAGCGCCTTCAACTCGGCGCCTTTGGCGTGCGCCAGATCAGATCCCTCGAAGTCGATGGTGCCGCTGGTGGGGTCGAGGAGCCGAACCAACAACCTCCCCAGGGTTGTCTTGCCACATCCGGACTCACCAACCAGTCCCAGAGTCTCACCTTCGAGGATGTCGAACGACACGTCGTCTACGGCGCGTACGTTGGCGACCGTGCGACGGGTGACACCACCCTTGACAGGAAAGTCCATCACGAGATCCCGCACCTTGAACAGCGGCTCCGTCATTGCGGTGCTTCCTCGTACAGCCAGCACCGCGCCTTGTGCGAATCTGCCACCTCGATGAGCTGAGGATTCTGTTCGGTGCAGATCTGGAGGTTGTTCTCTTCCCGCGCCCTGCAGCGATCTGCAAACCGACAGCCCTCTCCCAGGTTCATGAGGTTGGGAACAACACCGGGGATGACGTCGAGTTCGTCCATCACCCGACCCAGCACCGGGACCGAGCCGATCAGACCCTGGGTATAGGGGTGCTTTGGATTCGAGAAGAGCTCGGTGACCGCACCTTCCTCCACGATCTGCCCGGCGTACATCACAGCCACCCGGTCAGCCATCTCGGCAACCACGCCGAGGTCGTGGGTGATGAGGAGCACTGCGGTGTCAGATTCGCGTTGCAGTTCGCGCATCAGGTCGAGGATCTGGGCCTGGATCGTCACATCCAACGCCGTGGTCGGCTCGTCTGCGATGAGCAGTTCCGGCTCTAGTGCGAGCGCCATCGCGATCATCACCCGTTGCGCCATACCGCCGGAGAACTCGTGCGGATGGGACGCAGCTCTCGACTTCGGATCCGGGATACCGACTCGCTCGAGCATCGCGGTGGCCTGCTGCTTGCCCACCTTCTTGCTCGTGTCGCGGTGAATTTGATAGACCTCTGAGATCTGGTCCCCCACCTTCATCACAGGATTGAGAGACGAGGTCGGCTGCTGGAAGATCATCGAGATGTGCTCGCCACGCAGCGAAGCAATCTGCTTCTTCGACATGTCGAGCAAGTTGGCGCCCTTGAACAGGATCTCTCCGCTCTCGATCTTTCCCGGAGTAGGAATCAAGCCCATGATCGAGAGCGAGGTGACGCTCTTGCCACAGCCGGATTCCCCCACAATCCCCAGCACCTCACCCGCGTTCACAGAGAGATCCACACCATCTACCGCCTTCACCACGCCATCGCGCGTATGGAAGTAGGTGCGCAGGTCATTGACCTCGAGGACGGGGGGATCGGCGGAGGAGGTCGTCATCGGTTCAAGGAGGGATCGAGGGCGTCACGCATGCCGTCGCCAAGCAGGTTGAAGCCGAGCACCGTGATCATGATGGCGATACCGGGGAAGAACAGCAGGTGCGGTGCAGACAGGATGTTGTTGCGTTCCGCCGCCAGCATTGCTCCCCACTCCGCCACCGGGGGTTGCGCCCCCAAGCCGAGGAAGCCGAAGGCCGCGGCATCGAGAATGGCGGTCGCGATACCCAGGGTGCCGATGACGATGAGTGGAGTCAGTGCGTTAGGAATCACCCGCGTCCACAGAATGCGTATCTTGCTGGCCCCCAACGCGACCGACGCCGAGACGAAGTCAAGCTGCTTGATGGAAAGCACACTGGCGCGCATGACGCGCGCGTATGCCGGGATCGACACGATCGCAATCGCCAGCAGCGTATTACGCAGGCCGGGCCCGAGCACCGCCACGATCGCGATCGCAAGTAGCAAGGCAGGAAAGCCGAGCACGACGTCCATCACTCGCATGATGATGTTGTCGGTGGCGCCACCCCAGAAGCCGGAAACCGCGCCCAGGGTCGAGCCAATCGTGAAAGCGAACAGCACGGTGGTGAACCCGACAAAGAGGCTGACCCGGGCGCCGTAGACCACCCGCGAGAACTCGTCCCGGAAGTTGCCGTCTGTGCCCATGATGTGCTGCGGTTCCTCTGGATCGCAGCCGAACAGATGGATGCAAGGTGGTTCACGGCGACCGACACCCGTATCGATGAGATCCTGATTCGGATCGTACGGAGCGATGATGGGTGCAAATACGGCCATCCCGATCATCAGGAATACAATGCCCAGACCGATCACGCCGCCCTTACGGCGCATCAGCCGGCTCCAAGCGCCACGCCATAGCCCCGTCGGCTTGTCGAGGTAGTCCGGCTGGTCCTCCTCCGCCTGCTTGATGGCCTTCCGGTTGAATATCGAGGTCATTCGAGCCGAATCCGGGGATCCAGGTAGGCGTAGGAGACGTCAACGAGGAGGTTGATGACGACATACCCGGCTGCAATGATCACCGTGAAGGCAGTGATGACGGGAAAATCACGGGCAGTGATTGCTTCGAACAGCATGGTCCCAGCACCAGCAAGCCCGAAGACAGTCTCGGTGAGCACTGCCCCAGAGAGCAATGCTCCCATCTGGAGCCCAATGATGGTGACCACGGGCAGAAGCGAGTTCCGCAGCGCGTGTTTGGTCACGACCTTGTTCTCCCTCGCCCCTTTCGCCCGTGCGGTCCTCACATAGTCCCGACCCAGGACGTCGAGCAAGCTGGAGCGTGTCATTCGGGCAATGATGGCCATGGGAATCGTGCTGAGGGCGATGGCAGGAAGCACCAGATGGTGGGTGGCGTCCCAAAACAGCTCCCAATCGCCCGTGATCAATGAATTGAAGATGTAGTGATTGGAAACGAACTCGGCGCTGGTGAAGAAGAAGTTGCCTTCCTCGATCTGCCATCCCCACGCTTCGTAGAAGGGAATAGACACCAAGCCGGCGGTGAGTCGCCCGGACGGCGGGAACCACCCGAGCTTGAAGGCGAACAGCCAGATCATCATCAAGCCGAGCCAGAATACCGGCATCGACACCCCGATATTGGCGAACATCATGGTGCCAACGTCGGTGGCGGAATTGTGTTTCATCGCAGAGATGATCCCGAGCGGAATACCCACGACGACGGCGATGGTCAGAGCGGCCAGGGTGAGTTCGATCGTCATCGGCAGCCGTTCTGCCATGATCTGTGACACCGGTCTGGAGAAGCGGATCGAATCACCGAAGTCGCCTTGAGCGAGGTCTGCGACATAGATGCCGAACTGAACGGGGATCGGGTCGTTGAGTCCCTTTTCCTCATAGAAGACCTCGCATGCCGCGGCCGTCGCCTTCTCACCGATGATCGATCTACAAGGATCTCCTGGTATCAGGCGAGCCAGTAAGAACGTGACGAGAAGGATCCCGAAGATCACGGGGATTGCCAGAAGTAGTCTTCTACTTACGAACTGGAACATTGGACCCCGTCACCTCCTCGGGTCCTCGCTCGTTGACTCGATACGAACGCTGAATGGGGGCCCACCCTCGGTGGGCCCCCATTCATTCGACTAAAGCCGAACCTCCGGTCTACGGAGCATCAGCAGGGATTATCTCGGTCCACAGACCGCTGTAGTACTGGAATACTCCCGTATTCCCCACATGCAGCGGGTCGCGGGCGTCAATGCCTGCAGCAAACGACACGATGACGTCATTCGCGTCGAACGTGGAACCATCGTGGAATGTCACGCCGGTGCGAAGCGCACAGGTCCATACGGTGGAATCCTCATTGGGCGCGCACTCTGTTGCGAGCCTCGGCTCGACGAACCCAGAGTCGATCGCGTAGCCGAGAAGCGGCTCGACGACCTGCTGACACGGAGCGAGCGACTCACCGTCGGTCTCGTCCGCGCAGTACAGGCTGATCGGCTCAGCGTTCTGCATGAAGACGAGGGTTTCCTTGCCGGGGTTGTCCTTTGCGAACAAAGGAGCCCCGAACGGACGGAAGTGAGCGTTTTCGAGCGTCGCTAGCGCCGCCGATGCAGATGCACCATGAGCGATCGGCACCATTGGCACCAGCTCCTTGATGGCGTTGTTGGCCGCCTCATAGATCGGTGCGGCCGTTGCCACGTCTCCGACAACCGCGCCTTGCTCGAGGAGGTCGTAGATCTCAGGGTACGGATCCCCAAATCCCTTGTACGCACGACCGAAGTGGAAGTCGAGGAAGTTGGTTACGTGCGGATAGTCCGCACCCCAACCCAGCAAGTACAAACCGTCGAGTCGACCATTGGTCGATTCGTCGATGAACTCGCCGGATTCCATCACGACAACCTCGGCGTCAATGTTGAGATTCGCCTTCAGCTGGTTCTGGAACTCAACCGCCACGACTCCGGGCTCAGGCAGATACCCACGGAAGACGTCGCGGTAGTAGATGGTCGTAGAGAATCCGTCCGCGAGTCCGGCCTCTGCCAGCAGTGCCTTGGCAGCGTCGATGTCGAAGTCGTACCAAGCCTCCCCTTCACAACCGTTCTCAATCGAACAAGGTGTGAAGTGACTGGCAACCTCGGAACCCTCAGGGTAGAAGTTGTCGACGATCCGCTGCCGGTCGACGCCGAGCGCAATCGCTTGTCGCACCTTTGGGTCGCCAAAGACCGAGTCGGTCCGCGCGCCATCCGGGTCCACCACGTTGACCATTGCGAGGTACAACGTGTTCGGGTTCGCCACAGCAAGGAACTGCAACGACGGGTCAGACTGAACCGTTTCGAAGTCATCAGGGGCCAGGTTCGTGATCTGATCCACCGTCCCAGACTTCAGTTCCAACAGGCGCGCAGCCGCCTCTGACGCCCAGCGGAATACCAGCGTTTCATAGGGCGCAGGGTCTCCCCAGTAGTTGGGGTTTGCCTTGAAGATGACGCTGTCGCCACGCTGCCACGTTTCCAACATGAAGGGTCCAGTCCCGATCGGGTTCTCGAGCGGAGCCCCACCAGTTGCCACGAGATGCTCTTCAGGCTGGATGCCGAAAGGCGTGAATGCAGCGATCTGTGGGAATGCAGGCTGCGGCTTACACAGATCGAACTGGACGGTGAACTCATCGACGGCAGTGACCGACTTGATGGTCCCTTGGTAGGTCTCCTCCGTCGCGTTTCCATCCTCATCGGTTCCGGCATAGGTGAAGTCACATGTCTCGACTCCAACCGTCTTGCCTTCGAACCCCGGATCCGGTGGCGCCGGTGCGGTCGTGGTCGTCTCTGCTGATGCGCTCGTTGTTGTGGTCTCGCCAGTCGCGACTGTAGTGGTCGTGGTGGTGTCATCACTGTCGTCGTCGCCACACGCGGCAACGATCAACACGAACGCAAACAGAAACGCCAACAGTTTGTATGAACGTCTCATCTGCGGCTTCCTCCTCCTAAATGGGGTCTCGCGGTCGGCAAGGCCCCGCATGCGCGCCACCCTAGTCCCAGGTGCCACTAGGCGGTACCCGAATTCCCCCAGGAGCGATGCAGCAAGGTCGCTTCTGGCGTTCGGATTCTGAGGCGGTAGCGTGGGGTCATGAGACATCTCCACGTGGTGAACGGACCCAATCTGAACCTCCTGGGGAGCAGGGAACCAGAGATCTACGGCACCGCAACCCTGGCAGACATCACAGCAGAACTCGAGGAATATGGCGCCAGATTCGATGTCACCATCTCAGCGTTCCAGTCCAACCACGAGGGCGCCATCATCGACGACCTCCAGGCGGTCGCGGCGTCGGCAGACGGCGTGATCCTCAACGCAGGAGCCCTGACCCACACCAGCTACGCCATCCACGACGCGATCGTCGCTACCGGGCTGCCCACGGTCGAGGTGCACATCTCGAACATCCATGCCAGAGAGGAGTGGAGGCGTGCGTCTGTGCTCGCCCCGGCCTGCATCCACACGATCTACGGACGCGGCACCCGCGGCTACCGGGACGCCCTGAGCCACCTGGTACAACGCTCCGAATGGCCGCCGCAGACCATCGTGTACGCATCAGGCACCCACCACGTGGCCGACCTCCGCCTCCCCGACTCACCAGGGCCGCATCCGGTTGCCGTGCTGATCCACGGTGGCTTCTGGCGTGACGTGTGGACCCGGGACCTGATGGACGCGATGGCAGTCGACCTCACCCGCCAGGGGTGGGCAACCTGGAACATCGAGTACCACAGGGTCGGCGCCGGCGGCGGCTGGCCGGAAACCCTCGAAGACGTTGCCGCCGCAATCGACACCCTCGCCTCCCTGGCCGTGACACACGAGTTGGACCTCGATCGCATCGTCACCATCGGCCACTCTGCCGGAGGGCACCTGGCACTATGGGCTGCGGCGCGGCGCTCCCTCGACCCCACCGCTCCCGGGTCGATTCCACAGGTGTCGGCCTCCGCCGCGGTAGGACTCGCACCGGTTGCGAATCTCGCCGCGGCTCACGCGAGGTCGTTGGGAGCGGACGCCGTCGAGGACTTCATGCGCCGCTCACCCACCGAGGGCCCTGAACGGTATGCCACCGCAGACCCTGCCTCGCTGTTGCCGCTCGGCGTACGGCAAGTGATCATCCACGGCGATGCAGACGACGAGGTGCCCGTCGAACTGAGCGAGACGTACGCCGGGCTCGCCGCAGACGCGGGGGATGCCGTTGCCTATCACGAACTGCGCGGGGTCGATCACTACGAGTTGATCGACCCGATGAGCGACGCCTGGTCGACGGTGGTGGCGGAACTCAACGAGCTGCGCTGAAACGACTAGCGGATCGGCGGCTCAGCGCGCTGCCAAGTCGATGAGCCGCTGCAGCCCCTCCTCGAGGTCCTCATCACCGAGCGCGAACGAGAATCGGGCGTATCCGGGCGCACCGAACGGCTCACCCGGCACGATGGCGATCTGGATCTTGTCGAGCAACACACCGGCCAGTTCCATCGTGGTGGCCGCGAAGGCCCCATCGAGGCTGCGGTTGAGCATCCCCGTCATCTGTGGGAAGGCGTAGAAGGCACCCTCCGGCTCGAGACATTCGACCCCTTCGACCTCATTGAGCATCGTGTACATCTTGCGCCGCCGCCGATCGAAAGCTGCCCGCATGGAGGCTACGTCGTCGAGTGGGCCGGTAACTGCGGCCAACGCGGCACGTTGCGACACATTCGCGACGTTCGAGGTCGTATGCGACTGAAGCCGGGCCGCGGCTCCCGCCACCTCAGGGGTTCCGATGAGCCAACCGACTCGCCAGCCCGTCATGGCGTACGTCTTTGCCACGCCGTTGACGATGACCGTGTTCGCCGCCGCTGCGGGGACTGCGGCCGGGAGTGAAGTGAACGGAACATCGCCGTAGACGAGGTGCTCGTAGATCTCGTCCGTGATCACCCAGATCCCGTGCTCGACCGCCCATTCACCGATGGCTCGTACCTCGTCCGCGGCGTACACGGCTCCGGTGGGATTCGAAGGAGATACAAAGATGAGTGCCTTGGTGCGCTCGGTGCGCGCTGCCTCGAGTTGATCAACCGACGTGCGGAAGCCGGACGTGTCGTCCGTCGGGATCACCACCGGGGTACCGCCCGCCAAGGCAATCACCTCGGGATAGGTCACCCAATACGGGGAGGGCAGCAGCACTTCATCGCCGGGATCGATCGCCACTTGACACGCGGCGTACACCGCGTGCTTTCCCCCATTGGTGATGACCACCTGGCCGGCATCGATGTCGAGTCCGGCGTCACGCAGGGTCTTGGCAGCCACCGCCTCCCGCAGTGCCGGGAGCCCGGCGGCGGGTGAGTAACGGTGGCTCTGCGGATCGCGCGCCGCCTCCACCGCGGCGTCCACGATGTGCTGCGGGGTTGGAAAATCTGGCTCGCCTGCGCCAAACCCGATCACGTGGGCGCCTGCGGCGCGAAGCTCATTCGCCCGATTGGTGATCTCCATCGTCGCCGAAGCAGTGACCTCTTGTGCTCGCTTGGAGAGCGAAGGACTGCCACCCATTGTTTACTACCCTCTCACCTGTCGGCCCTTCGGGCCGTTGTCCGCTCCAAGACCCTACCCAATCGAAGCTATGGCACCGCCGCTCGACATCAAACTCCCGGCCGATTTGCTGCCGGAAGATGGCCGATTCGGGGCCGGACCGTCCAAGGTCCGACTGGAGGACGTAGCGCGCCTCGCGAACCGGAAGAACTACCTCGGTACCAGTCACCGGCAAGAACCGGTCAGGTCCGTGGTTCGTCGCATCCGGGAGGGACTCAGCGAGTTGTATGCACTGCCGAACGGCTATGAGGTGGTGTTGGGCCTGGGAGGTGCGACCGCATTTTGGGATGCCGCGGCCTTCTCGTTGATCGAACACAAGAGTCGCCACGCCGTCTTCGGTGAGTTCTCCGGGAAGTTCGCGTCTGTGGTCGGCGAAGCCACCCACCTCGAACCGCCGGACCAGGTGAGCGCGATCCCCGGCAGCCACCCGACGGTGACGGCCTCCGAGCACATCGACGCCTATGCGCTCACCCACAACGAGACTTCAACCGGAGTCACCATGCCGGTACTGCGCCCGGAAGGCAGCTCGGGAGTGGTGCTCGTGGACGGAACCTCGGCGGCAGGAGCGATCTCCGTAGACCCGGCCCAATTCGATGCCTACTACTTCTCCCCTCAGAAAGCCTTCGGATCGGAGGGCGGGCTGTGGCTGGCCATCATGTCGCCCGCCGCGATCGAGCGAACTGAGTTGATTGCCGCATCCCCGAGGTGGGTACCTCGCTTCCTGGACCTAGCCAACGCCGTCTCCAATTCGCGACAGGACCAGACCTACAACACCCCAGCGCTCACCACACTCGCTCTGTTGTGTGATCAGATCGACTGGGTCACCAGCCTGGGTGGCTTGCCAGCCGCCGCCGCCCGCAGCGCAGCCACATCAGAGTTGGTCTACGAATGGGCAGAATCGAGCGACTTCGCCTCGCCGTTCGTGGAGAATCGGGAGCAGCGCAGCCCGACCGTGGCCACGATCGACCTCGACTCCACCGTGGCGGCAGGCGACGTGGCGGGAGCTCTGCGCACCAACGGGATCGTCGACATCGAGGGCTACCGCAAGCTGGGGCGCAATCAGCTTCGTATCGCCACTTTCCCTGCGATCGAGATCGCAGATGCAGACAGGCTGACCAGGGCGATCGACTTTGTGGCGGCGATCCTCACCGGGTGACGCCCTTCCAATCCCGGGGGGTAAGGTGACGAGATGCCGACCCAACTGTGGCGTCCGATCACCGGTCAAGGCCTCGAACGATGCGAACTCGAGACCACCGCGTCCGGCTATCGCATCGCAGGCACTGCGCTACGGGCGATCGAAGACGATCCCTACGAGATCCGGTATTCGATTCTCACCGATGCCCAGTGGGTGGTGTCCACGGTCGGAGCACACGTACAGGGTCCCGGTAACGACCGCAGGCTGGCCCTCGCCTCCGACGGCAACGGTGCATGGTCGGTCACCGAGGAACCCGTTGTCGAGTTGTACGGAGCCACCGACGTCGAGCTCTCCTGGACACCCTCGGCTCACACGGTGGCCATCAAACGACTTGACCTGGGCGTGGGCGAGGCGGCAGACGCCACAGTCGTCGCGATCGGCTTCCCAAGCCACGACATCGAGCGCAAGACCCACCGCTATGAACGGATTGCCCTCCGGCGCTACCGATTCTCCACCGGTGCCTACCAGACCGACTTGGAGATCGACGAACACGGACTCATCGTCACCCAGCCGGGACGATGGATGTCGGTGCTCGCCCACTGAATGGGTCCGGCAGTTGCCTCGCTCAAGCACCGTCTTCGAGGCGGGCCCGCACTGCGGCAACGAACTGCTCGGGTGGCAACGCACCTTCGAGCAGCGACCCCTGTCCATCCTGGATGAGAACGAATGAAGGCGTGGAGGAGATGATTCCGGTCGCGTCCGTGATATCTGCCAACACCCGCTGCACGGCTTCTCGCCCCCCGAAGCATGCCGAAAAGGCGGCGGCTTCAAGCCCCAATTCGCCGGCGAGAGCGACGAGTTCCGCGTCGGTATCCACGCCTGGCCCCGCCCATCTCGTCACCGTAGCGAACAACAGATCGTGCATCTCCCAGAATCTGCCCTGGTTGCCGGCGCATTCTGCGGCCACCGCGGCCGACAGAGCGCCCGGGTGGATCTCGAGCGGCAGGTGTTTGAACACCCACAACACCTCACCCGTGTCCACCAGCGCCTCGTCGATGATCGGCTGCGAACCCAGTGCGTGGTCCCGACAGAACGGGCACTCGAAATCGCTGAACTCGATGACCACCAGTGGGGCCTCGATATTGCCCCGGTAGTAGTCACCGGCCAGGTTCATGCCGGAACGATCCGGATCCGGTTGGAGGCCCGCATCCCGATCCGCCCACGCGGGCAGCCCGGCTGTCTGGGGAGCTTCACCAGGCGCCGGCGCAGCTGCGGTCGCCGGTGGCGCAGTGCCGGACAGCAATGCATCGAGGTAGCCCTCAAAGGTGGCAACGGGTTGCGCTCCGACGAGCACGTGCTCTTCTCCGGATTCCTCCACGATGAACACGAAGCTCGGCGTTCCGTTGAAGCCGAGCGCCTGAGCAGCCGCCACCCCTTGCGAAATGGTCGCCTGCGCGGTGCGACCCGCGACACATGCCTCGTAGCCGGCCACCTCAACCCCCGCGTTCGCCGCCAGGGCGGCCAGGAAGTCGGCAGGGTCATCCAGACCGGTCCAGTCTGACTGCCTCGCAAAGATGGCATCGTGCATGGCCCAATACAGTTCGGCGCTTTGCTCGCCGGCACACCAGGCAGCCGCGTGTGCCGCCGGTGCCGTTGGATGGAGGGCCACGAGCGGAAAGTCGCGAAACACGAATCGAACATCGCCGGGGGCCACATACTGCTCGAGCAATGCAGGAACATTCTCGGCGGTGTAGCGACTGCAGAATGGACAGCCGTAGTCACTGTATTCGACCAGAGTCACCGCCGCGTCTGGGTTGCCACGATACGGATAGCCATCTTCGGTGAAGCCCACAGGGACCGAGCCTCCGCTCGTAGCCGCCTCACCGTCTGACTCCCCTGCCCCGCCTGCTGTGCTGATCGTTGTTTCGGGCGAGATCGCCGCCGCGAAGGTGTCGGCAAGGGCATCGACGTCCTCGCGCACTGCGGCAGTGTCGTTGCCGGTGCGCAGCACCGCGATCGCAAGCGCCACCTGAGCCGCAACGATCGCCACCAGCAACACCGCAAGCCAGATCGGGAGGCTTCGCGACCTGTTGCTGCCGCCGGCCGCGGCCGCACCAGCCGACGCTGCTTCGGGCAGCGGGTCCACGGGAGGAGAAGCCTCAGGTGCCGAGCTCTCGCGGTCGGCACCACCGGCCGCCAGGACCTCGCCAGACGTGGGTTCGGAAGCGTCGGCACTGCTCCTCCCCGCCGGGTCTTCCGGTTTGTCGCTCGTCATCACCCACCACGATCGTTGCTGTTCGGCCTCACCCAGAAAACCGAGCCTCACTCCTGCCATATCGCCCCGGGAGCGATGGACGCGAGGCTACCGCACCTGCCGGTATGTGAGCGGTTGCCGGAGTACGATTCACCGGATGAAGCGTCTCATCATCTTCCGCCACGGCAAGTCCGATTGGCACGCCCCATCGAAGTCGGACCACGACCGTCCTCTCAACAAGCGCGGGCGACGCAGTGCTGAGGCAATGGGGATTGCGCTTACCAACGCCAACCAGGCACCTCAGCACGTCATCTCCTCGAGTGCCACCCGTGCCTACGCCACAGCCGAAATCGCCAGAACGGCAGGCGACTGGCCCTCGACCCTCGAGTTGACCGACCGTCTCTACGCCACGTCGGTCGATGGTGCCTTGCAGGTGGTAGCCGGAAGCGACCCCGATATCGACCACCTGATGCTCGTCGGCCATGAGCCGACCTGGAGCGCCCTCGTAGCCCATCTGACCGGGGCCTCAGTTCAGGTCAAAACGGCAACTGTCGTCGCGATCGATTTGCTGATCAGCGGCTGGGCTGGAGCGGAGACCGCCCGGGGTGAGATCGTGTACGTGCTCCAACCGCGTCTGTTCACGTCGGCGGACGTGCCGCCGATCGACTGACTCGCGGCGAACGCGCGACACCATAAGATGGTCCCATGATCGATCTCCGCAGCGACACCGTGACCCGACCGACCCCGGATATGCGTCGGGTGATCGCAGCAGCCGAGGTAGGTGACGACGTATTTCACGACGACCCGAGCGTCCTCGAGCTGGAGGCTCGAGTTGCGGACCTCCTGGGCAAGGATGACGCGATCTATGTCGCCTCCGGCACCATGA
This sequence comes from uncultured Acidimicrobiaceae bacterium, assembly GCA_964397045.1. Classification (GTDB taxonomy): domain Bacteria; phylum Actinomycetota; class Acidimicrobiia; order Spongiisociales; family UBA5794; genus CAYNHF01. Next base: position 88,036 of record CAYNHF010000033.1, read on the forward strand.
GCAACCAACTCGCCCTGAGGACGCACACTGAGCCGGGCGATGTCGTGCTGGCGTCCGAGAACGCACATATCCTGATCCACGAACTCGGGGCACCGGCAGCCCTCTCCGGGATCCACATCCATCAGTTGCCAAGCGAGCTCGGGACGTTCACCGGGGACGCGATCCGCGCTGCGATCCCGGATCGCACCACCTGGGCGCCGAGCATCAATGCCGGCACCACGACCTTGCCCGACTCTCTATTTGAGCCGATCAAGCTGGTCGCGGTCGAGAACACCCACAACGCGGCGGGCGGCACCGTATGGGATCCGGCGCAACTGGCAGACGTCGTCCGCTCTGCCAAGGAACTAGGACTGGCGACGCACCTCGACGGGGCGCGGCTGTGGAACGCCGCGGTGGCTTCAGGCAGCAGTGAGGCGGAGCTGGCAGCCGGCTTCGACACCGTCAGCGTGTGCTTCTCCAAAGGGCTCGGAGCTCCCATGGGATCTGCCCTGGTCGGATCCGCAGCCAAGATCGATCGCGCCCGCCGCTTCAAGCAGATGTTCGGAGGCGGCTTCCGACAGGCAGGCATGATGGCGGCTGCTGCGCTCTATGCAGTGAATCATCAACGCGAGCGGCTGGCAGAAGACCACACCAACGCTGCCACCTTTGCCGCCGGCCTGGCTGAGGTTTCGGGCATCGAACTCGACATGGCGACGGTGCAATCGAACATGATCTACTTCGAGGTCACCGCAGTTCCCATCGGTGAGTTCGTGCGCAGATGTGCCGAGAACGGGGTCGCGCTCTTTGCGGCGGGGCCAACCAGTATCCGGGTGGTCTGCAATCTCCACGTGGATCGAGCCGATGTGGATACGGCACTCGCCGTCATCGAGCAGGCTGCCGGCGCCTAAACGGCGGCACCGGCTTTGCAGCCAAGGCCGGATGAATGCAGTCAGCCGCCCTTGTCGATCTCCTTCTGAATCGCGTCTTCGGTGATCGGCTTCTCGTAGAAGGTCGACCACGCATGAAACGCGAGTCCGATTCCCCAACCGAGAATGCTCCAGATCGGCCAGAAGTAACCGGCACCCGACAACGCCCAGATCCCGACGAGGAGTAGGTTGACGATGACGTAGGCGGCGAGGTGAGTCCAGAACTCGCGCTTCGTTGTGATCCGCGCGATCGCTGCCTCGCGCTGTTCTTCGTAGTCCATATGCCTCCCCTGTGGTCTGGGTACCAGGTTGACACAAAGGTGGCTTGCACTCCAGCGGCACGAATCCCACGCTCACGCGGATTGCGGTCTGATCGAGTACGGGAGCCACATCAGCGGAAATCGCGCGAACGGATTCCCTCGACCGGCCACGCCTCGAACTTGCGCGCCACGAAGTTGGTGACCCCATCGTTGAACTCGACGATGCCCCCGATCACCACCCCGACCGCCTTACGCGCGATCTCGTAGTTTGCATCCCACACCTGAGGCATCACCACCACGTTCAACAAGCCGGTCTCATCCTCGAGGTTGAGGAAACGAACCCCCTTGGCAGTTCCCGGTCGCTGACGATGAGTGATGATGCCGCCGACCCTCGCCCGCACCCCGTTCTTCCGTAGTGCCAGTGCCTGGGATGCAGTGAGACAACCGGTGGCCTCGAGACGATCCCGCAGGAAACTCACCGGGTGTTTCACCGACATCGAGGTCGACCACAAATCGGCTTGCATCTCCTCCTCAGGAACCATGGCCGGTAGGGCCGGCGGCGCGGTCCCCTCCGACAACGCCAGGCGATCCGGGCCCATGTCTGCCAACGCCCCCGCTGCCCAGATGCCCTTGCGCCTGCCGAAACCGAGCGGCTCCAGTGCACCAGATGCACCAAGCGCTTCGAAGCTAGACACCTGAAGCCCGGTACGTTGCGCCAGATCCTCAACAGACCCGAAGGGCCCACCGGTCATCCTGGCTGCCTCGATCCTGGCAATATCACGGTCACCGAGGTCACGGACATAACGCAACCCAACCCGCAAGGCGACCGCGGACCGCATCGGGTCATCCACCGCTCCCCGCCCCCGCCGCCACCGCATCCCCAGATATTCGACGACGTCCTCTTCATCAGCCCCTGCCGGTTCGACCGTGCAGTCAAACCAGGACTGGTTGATGTCGGGCGGCAGCGCAATCACCCCGTGGTGGAGGGCATCCTGTAGCAGTGAGTTGGGTGTGTAGAACCCCATCGGCTGTGCGTTCAACAGTCCGGCGAAAAACTCGGTTGGCCAGTGGTATTTCAACCAGGACGCGGCATACACGATGTACGCAAACGACACCGAGTGTGACTCGGGGAACCCGAAGGAAGCAAACCCCTGCAGCTTTTCCCAGATCTCCGTCGCGGCATCGCCGGTGATGCCGTTGCCTGCAAGCCCGCGCATCACCTCATCTGCCAGCCTGGCCATCGCCTCATCGGATCGCTTGTGGGTCATCGCCTGTCGGAGTCGATCGGACTGGCCTGCCGAAAACCCGGCGCACACTCGCGCCAACTCCATAAGTTGCTCCTGGAACACCGGCACCCCGAGCGTCTTGCGCAAGATCGGCTCCGCGGCGGGATGCGGGTAACGCACTGCTTCGAGACCATTCCGTCTCCGCAGGAACGGGTGGACCGAATGCCCCTGAATTGGCCCGGGACGGATCAGAGCCACCTCGATGGCAAGGTCGTAGAAGGTGCGCGGCTTCATCTTCGGCAGCGTCGCCATCTGGGCGCGGGACTCGACCTGGAATACACCGACGGTGTCTGCCCTGGTGAGCATCTCATAGACAACCGGCTCCTGAGGGATCGTGGCGAGATCGATCTCGATCCCGTGCACCTCGTCGATGGCATCAATCGAGAGATGCAGTCCGTTGAGCGCCCCCAGCGCCAGCAGATCGAACTTCACGATCCCCATCGCTGCGCAGTCGTCCTTGTCCCATTGGAGCACCGAGCGATCCTCCATTCGGCCCCACTCCAGCGGCACCACTTCCCACAGCGGACGTTTGGCGACCACCATTCCCCCGGAGTGGATCCCGAGGTGACGGGGGAATCCATCAAGTCGCCTGCAGACGTCGTAGATGAGTTCTGCGGTGAGTCCTGTAGGCAACTCGACCCCCTGCCGAATCGCGGCAGGGTTGCGTGAGTCGAGGTACTTGGTCATGGCGTTCACCTGGGCTTGGGTGAGCCCGAATGCCTTGCCGACATCCTGGAGGACCGAGCGCGCTCGATAGGTGATGACGTTCGAGACCATCGCGGCACGTTCTCGTCCGTAGCGGCGATAGCAGTACTGAATCACCTCTTCGCGTCGTTCTGCTTCGAAGTCGATATCGATGTCGGGCGGTCTTCCTCGTTCGGAGGACAGGAATCGCTCGAATGGCAACTGCAACCTGATGGGGTCGACGCGGGTTAATCCGATACACCGACACACCGCCGAATCCGCCCCCGAGCCACGGATCTGGCAGTAGATGTCCTTACCGCGAGCGAAACGCACGATGTCCTCCGCAACCAGGAAGAACCCGGCGAAGCCCAGCGAGTCGATCACCGACAACTCATGCTCGAGCCTGCTTCTCGCTGCAGGGTCGATCCCTCCGTCTCCGTCTCCGGGGTACACGTCGCGGGCCCCCTCCAACACGAGATGGCGCAAGTACTCGTCCTCCGTGACGAAGCCACCCGGCATGGGGAAGTCGGGTAGCTGCGGAGTGAGCAGGTCCAGATCGAACGCAAGGCCCTTTCCGAGTTCGGCAGCTCGCGCCACTGCACCCGGATAACGTGCGAAGCGTTGCTGCATCTGATCAGCCGATCGCAGATGACGAGTGTCTGTGGCAGGGCTGAAGCCATCCGCGATCTCCAGGTTTCTTCTGCCGCCGATGGCAGCAAGCACCTCGGAGAGATCTGCGCCGTCGCGAGATGCGTAGTGCACGTTGTTGGTGGCGATAGTTGGGATGCGCAGCCGATCTGCGGCGGCAGCTACCAGATCGTTGCGGGGGTCGTCTTCGGGCATGGAGTGATGCCACAGTTCCGCGTAGAGCCTCCCGGGGAAGATCTCCTGCAGCTGCGCAAGGGCGGCAACCGCACCTGCCAGGTCGTTGCTGTTCGCCGCACGCGCCACCGCGCCTCGATGGCAACCGGTAAGGGCGAACAACCCACCATCCGTAGCTGCCCTGCTCAACTCCGCATAGGAATAGGCCGGCTGATCCTTCTCCCCCCGGTACTGGCCGAGTGTCACGAACCGACTGATCGCGGTGTACCCCCGCGGATCGGGTGCCAGCAACACGAGGTGATCGGTCTCCGGGATGTCGATTGGCTTTGAGCCGTGCATGCGGCGAATCCGACCCCGTCGCGAAGGCGGCGGATCCTCCGGGGGTATCGCCGGCTTGTGGCGCGGTGCCGGCTGCTGCGGTTCACCTGCTTCCTCCTTTGGCATTCCGACCTCGGTGCCGTACACCACAGGGAGGCCCACCTCGCGCGCTGCCTGATGCACCTTGACCGCACCGCGAAAGCCGTCGTGATCGGTGACTCCCAGTGCGGTGTACCCCAACTCAGCGGCGCGAATCACCAAATCGACCGGGTGTGATGCCCCGTCGAGGAAACTGAAATTCGTGTGGCAATGCAGCTCTGCATACGACATGATCGAACATATGTTCGATCATGTCGAGCCGGTCGTCAACCGGCTACACCAAAATGGAGTCGACACACCGCCCCCCCATGCGTACCCTGGCGGCATGATCGAATTCTCAGTGCAGATGGCCAATCGGCCGGGGCAGCTCGCCACCCTTGCTCGTGAACTCGGCGGGTCCGGAGTGAACATCCAGGCACTTGCCGCGATGACGGACGGCGAGGAAGGCCAGGTGAAAATGGTGGTCGACAACGAGGGGATCGCACGTCGCGTCCTCCTCGACGCTGGTCTCCACTTCAACGAACGCCGGATCATCAGCGCCATCCTCCACGACAAACCTGGCGCGTTGGCCGACATGGCAGAGGCCCTGGCCGAAACCGGCATCAACATCGAGGCCATGTACCTCCTGCAGTCTTCGCCAGAAGGCCTTCACTTCGCCGTTGCGGTCGACGACCCGGACACGGCGCAGCAGATCGCCGTTTAGGAACTGCGGTGGGTCTCGGCTTTGGCCTCCTCAGCGCTCAACTGAGGAGCGAAGACTCTGACTGGCAGCGTGCCTATCGGGACACGATCGACACCGCGGTACGGGCTGAGGCCCTCGGGTTCGATTCGGTATGGACGACCGAACACCACTTCGTCGACGACGGCTACATGCCGTCATTGCTCGCGGTCTCCGCGGCCATCGTCGCCGCGACATCCCGCATCGAAATCGCAACCGGCGTCCTGCTGGCCCCGCTGCACCATCCGCTGCGACTCGCCGAAGATGCCGCGACCGTCCAGTTGCTGAGCGACGGTCGACTCACGCTCGGACTGGGCCTGGGCTGGTCGGCAACAGAATACGAAGCCTTCTCGGCCGAGATGCGCACGAGGGGACGCGCCATGGACGAGATTCTCTCCATTCTTCGCAAGGCATGGTCTGGTGCCGTCTTCGAGCACCAGGAAGCCGTGTACCAACTTCCGGCGCTGGCGGTGCGCCCGACCCCACATCGCCCAATCCCCATCGTGATCGGCGGCGGCGCCGAAGCGGCGATACGACGCGCTGGCAGGTTTGCAGACGGCATCTTCTCCAATGCCCCTGCCGACCGCTACCTCACCCAGGTCGGCTGGGCTCGCGAGGAAATCGACGGGAGCGGGGGCAGCGTCGACGATTTCCGATGGCTGCACTACACAGTGTTGTACCCGTGCGAAGACTCGGACGCCGGGTGGGAGCGGCTGCGACCCCACCTCTGGCAAATGAGTTGGAAGTACCTCGACATGGAAGCCTCGGCAAGCCGAACCGGAAACCCCCCGGAAGCCCCTCCACTATCGCGAGAGCAGGAGCTACGACTTCGCGAACGGGCTGTACTCGTCGGCACTCCCGACGAGATCGTCTCCCGCCTGCTGGAGGTCCGCAGGCTTTCTGGAGTGGACACCCGGTTCGTCGCCCGTTCCTTCTTCCATACGATGCAGCGGAATGAACAGGACGAGTTGATGGAACGCCTCGCCACCGAAGTCGCTCCGCACCTTCCCTAACGCCTGCCAACACCGCTGCGGTCTTCGACCTGCGTACCCTGTCGGAATGCGGCGAGTCGCTGGCTACTCAATCGTGGCGATGGCGGCCATGGCCGCGGTCATCGGCTTGGCCGGCATCAAATGGTACGTGTGGGATATCGTCATCAGCGAGGCGGGCGCACCCGATCGCTCGATGCTCTTCTGGGGACTCCCGATCCTGTTCCTGTCTCTGGCCGCGATCGGCGCCGCCATCGGGCTGAGCGTGTTTGCCAGGCAACTGCTCGGCGCCGGACCGCACTGACGAGACGGACGACGCCCGACGACCCAGGTGTGGCCAGCGAACAAGATCCCTACTTCCAGTCCACGGCGCTCACCGCCCATGCCAGGCCGTCGAGCGGATCTTCAGCAGCCAGGTAGAAACTCCATCCGCCCACCCGCTCCCCGGGGTCCCACTCGACCCAACGGAGGCTGCCTGCCTCGCGACCGAGGGCGACGGGGTCCGGTGGCCACTCATCCTCCATGCCCAGCAGCGAGGCCAGCGCCCACCAGGCGGCCACCCTCCCCACCGGCGTCCCGCGGCGCCTTCCCTGTGCCCCGCCGCTGGCGCCGGCCCAGGCCATCACAGCCATTGCCCGCTTCAGGCCGATCTCGGCGCATCGGACCCGATGCGGACCCAGCAGACGCACCGCGTTCAAGGCGGTCCCTTCGACGGTGACTGCCTCGGCGCGCCCCGTCGACTCCTCTACCCAATGCGCCACCACCGAGAGAAGCCCATCTGCCGCGTCATCTGCCTTCTCCGCGCGGATCGAGTCCGGCGGCGTCGGCAAATCCACCCACTCCATTTCGACCTCGTCATCTTCAGGCATTGCCACGCCGTCCGCCCGGTACTCTGCCACCTGGTAACGCGGCTCCCACGGCTCTGGCAGCAACGGCACATCGAGCACCCGGGCATCCACCGGGTCCGTGATCATTTCACCGCGCAACGCCCGGTCTGCTGCGACGAGCGTGCGCGATCGTTCGTCTTGGAGGTACGACGATAGATCTGCCCACGTATGGGTAGAGGCAGCAACTTCCCACAACGGCCCGAGCGCAAAGCGGCCGGCGCCCTCCTGCACGACGGGCCCGGCATATGCCGCGGGAGCATCGAGCGCGAGCCGATACTCGGCGTACTGAGCGACCGACCACAGCTGTTTACCCCGGGTGACCGCCTCTTCGCATCGGTCACGCACGACGATGAGTTCGTCCCAATCCGAGCCGGCGACCGCCCCCTCGATGTAGCGAAGCAGACCGGCGAAGTCGCTGCTCTCGATCAGCGCGTTGAGTACGTCGGTCATATCCAGGGAGGGGCGGTCGACAATTGCACGCCGCATCATCCCACGGGAAGTGAGCGGAGGTCGCTGTCGGCGGTCTGCGTCGCCTACGGTTTGCGTCGCCTGCGTGAACGCGTAGGCTCCGTGCCGCGCGATCGGGTCTTGCCCGACATTGGCTCCTCAACTCCCTGGGAACTCATGGCTCTGCAGTGCGGCATCGTCGGCCTCCCCAACGTAGGCAAATCGACTCTCTTCAACGCCCTCACCCGCGCCGCGGTCCCCGCCGAGAACTACCCCTTCAATACGATCGATCCCAATGTGGGCGTCGTTCCCGTCCCCGACCTCCGCCTTGCAGCCATCGCCGGCATCGTGCAGCCGCGCGAAATTGTGCCCACTGCCATGGAATTCGTCGACATCGCGGGTCTGGTTGCAGGCGCCGCCCAAGGCGAAGGGCTGGGCAACAAGTTCCTCAACCACATTCGGGAGGTAGACGCCATCGTCCACGTCGTGCGGTGTTTTGAGGACCCGGACATCGCCCACGTATCCGGCGCCGTCGACCCTCTGTCTGATATCGCCACCATCACCATCGAACTCGCGTTGGCGGACGAGGAGGTCGTCGACCGCGCCATCGACCGCTACGAACGTCGCACTCGTGCCGGCGACAAGCAGGCAGACGCGATGACGGCCCTGCTCCTGCGGCTCCGCGAACACCTGGACCGGGGTGAGCCGGTGCGATCGATGGGCCTGACGGGCAACGAACGAGCCATGGTGCGTGAGCTTCAGCTCCTCACCCTCAAGCCCACCATGTACGTGGCCAACGTGGATGAGGGAAGCGACGCCGACAACCCCCACGTAGAAGCGGTCGCGACGCACGGCGTGTCCGAGGGCGCAGACGTGGTGGTTGTCTGCGCCGCGATAGAAGCCGAGATCGCCCAACTCGCGGAAGCAGACAAAGGGGAGTTCCTCGCCGAACTCGGAGAGTCCGAGCCGGGTCTCGATCGGGTCATTCGGGCTGCCTATCACATGCTGGATCTCGGCACCTTCTTCACCTCTGGCGACAAGCAGGTGCGGGCATGGACGTTCCGGCACGGGATGCGCGCCCCGCAGGCCGCAGGCAGGATCCATACCGACTTCGAACACGGCTTCATAAGGGCCGAGGTCGTTTCATATGACGACTTCATCGCATGCAGCGGTGAAGCCGGGGCCAAAGAAGCCGGAAAGTGGCGCCTCGAGGGCAAGGACTACCTGGTCGTCGAGGGCGACATCATCTTCTTCCGCTTCAACGTCTGACGCGACACGAACTCAGGGTATGGCGTGGATCGGCAGCGTCGTCAGCCTGACGATGGCCCAGGCCAACATGCCGAGGGCAAGAAAGAACATCACGTTCTGGTTGATGCGCGACTTCATCTTGCTGCTCACCCCTGCGAACAACATGACGGAAGCCAGAATCACCACAGTGACGACGTAGTTGTCCGAGTTCTGGTTGTCGTCGAGGGCGAGCTGCGCTTTCTCATCTGCCACTGCAGCCAGTCTTCCGGACTCGGCGACCTGGGGCACCGATTGCGCGACATAGTCCTCGAAGGGATCGAAGGGACTCGATCCCTTCGGGTTCTCGGGACCCCCCCCTTCGAGCCAGCTGGCCACCCGCGGCTGGAAGTCCTCGCGAAACAGCGAGAAGAAGTAGCCGCTCAGCGAAGGATCGGCCGGATCGTACACCGTGGGGTCTGGCGTCGTCTCCCCCGTTGCTTCTGCGGCCAGCGCTTCCTGCTGGAGTGCTTGGCCCCATTGGAGGAAGGTCTGGGAGTCCAGGAGGATCAGCGAGGTCGCCCGATTGTCGAACCGGGTTGACTCCGTGCGGTTGGCCCCTGCTTCGCTGAAGTGGATTGCCTGCTCGCCGGACCACTTGGCACTCTGCAGGGCCGTCCACGCCGTCAAGACACCCGCGACTGCGAGAATCACGGCCGTGAGGAGTTCGATCTTGGTGAGTCGGGAGTCCGGGGTTATCTTCTCGACGATCCGGTTGACCAAATGCTCGTCCGGAACTGGCGCCCCGGCTGCCTCGGCAGGGACCGGCGACTTCCGCCCAGCATCTTCAGGCTGCTGAGCTGCTTGGGCAGCGTCTTCCGGCCGTTCATCGCTCATCGATGCTCCTTCACGAACTTGTGGTGGGGAGTGATTCTGCCAGATTGCAGGGGGTTCGAGCCGACTCGCCCGAGACCGCGTCTCGACCCGCGCCCGGTCGACATCGAATAGGATCGCCAGCGAGGCGAAGGGCGGCAGGGCTGTGAGCAGAATCGGCAGAGTCATCACACCACCCATGACGGCGTTCAGCGCGCTGGTGCACCAGGTGTACGGCGCGATCCATCGCACCGACCTCCCCAGCTACGTGGATCAGGACCCGACCGGTGACTTCGGTAGTCCAGACGCTCCCCCGCTTCAAATCGTGGTGCTGGGGGACAGCTCCGTCACGGCGCCCGGGATCGACATCAACGGGAGTTGGAGCCGGAGGGTCGCCTTCCATCTCAGCGATCGCTATCACATCCGACTGCGTTCAGTTGCCGTCGGGGGATCGAAAGCTCGCGACCTCCAGGGGTTCCAGCTCGACCCCGCGATTGCCGTCGGGGGCGACATGGCCCTCCTCTCCATCGGCGCCAATGACGCGATGCGGGGCACCCCCATAGCTCGCTTCGAAGGCGAGCTCGATGCCGCGCTCACCCGCCTGGAGCACCACTTCCCGATGATCGGAATCTCCGGGGTCGGTGACCTCGGCACCCTGCCTCGGCTGCCTTCGCTGGCCAGGACGATTGCTCGCACCCGGGCGCGTTCGATTGACCGTGCAATCCGGCGAGTTGCTCACGAACACCCCGGCGTGGTCAAAGGCCGCTCGTGGGGCCCCGCGTGGCTGGCGTTCGACAACGACCCCGAATCCATGTTCTCCGGCGATCTGTTCCATGCCTCAGAAAAGGGCCATGAGCTCTTCGGCAACGCCGCCATCAGCGTGGCCGAGACCCTGCTGGCTGCCGGGGAGGGCGGTTCGCTCAGCGGGTCGCCAGGAAGTCTCGAATCAAAGACGTGACCGTTCCTACGACGGAAGCGTTGTACCCGTCCGGCACGATGAAGTCCGCGTACCGTTTCGACACCTCCACAAACTGGAGATGCATGGGCCGTACCGTGGTCTCGAACTGCCGAAGCACCGAATCGACGGTACGACCGCGCTCGAGGATGTCGCGCCGCAGCCTGCGCAACAGCCGCAGGTCGGGGTCGGTATCGACGTAGATACGGAGGTCCATCAACGCACGCAGATCCGGCTCCGTCAGCACCAGAATGCCCTCCACGATCACCACGAGGTCCGGGGCGACGCGCACGGTGTCGGTTGTTCTGGTATGGGTTGAGAAGTCGTAGACAGGTCGTTCGATGGCCTCGCCGCGACGGAGCGTCTCGAGATGAGCGATCAGAAGATCAGTCTCCAACGAGTCGGGGTGGTCGAAATTCTCCAGCACCCGTTCTTCGAGAGTGAGATGGGCCAGATCCCTGTAGTAAGCATCGTGCTGTATCAGCGTCACATAGTCGGTGCCGACTGCTTCTACGACCGCCTCGGCAATGGTGGTCTTGCCGGACCCGGAGCCTCCCGCCATCCCGATGATCAGCGGACCGGTCTTGCCATCCGAAGGCCAGCCATCGTGCGGCTTTGCGATGTGGGTCTCGATCGTCACGGCGTCCCTGCGGGCAGTCCGGCGCGTTCACCTGCAAGCTAGCCGAAGCAGTGATCGGGCGGCCAGGCCGCTTGCGGCCTCCCGGCGACGCCCACTTGCAGCGGATCAGGCGCCCAGGAGGGTCACGTTGCCTGAGACCGACTTGACCCGCAGGTTCACCCGCTTCTCCGGCGGGCTGCCATCACCCGGCGGCAGATCGGTGCGCAGCTCGCCCGAAAGTGACTGCACGTCGAAGTCGATACGGCGGCGAGGTGGAATCCCGACCCTCAGATCACCGGACAGGCTCTTGACCGAAAGCCCCGTGCCGGTGAGCCGTCGAACGTTGACGTCCCCACTCGCGGTCTGGAACTTGGCCGTGCCTTCGACGAGATCGACGACCGCGTCTCCGGAAGCCGTGGTGATGACGGCGCCCGATCCCACTCTTCCCACTTTCACCGAACCCGAAGCTGTGGTGATGGTTGCCTGGTGCGAGATGTCATCGATCGTCACATCACCCGAAGCTGCCTTCACCTTGGCACTACCGCGCACTTCGCGAACCCGGATGTCACCGCTGGCAACCGAGAGGTCGACGTCATTCGCCGGAACCGTGATGTTGATATCTCCCGAAGTACAACGTGCGACCACTGTTACCCCTTCGGGAGCGCGGACGACGATGTCGGTGGATCGGAAGCGCCGCCGCCTGCCCTTCTCCGGCTGCACCATCACGGTGTCCCCCACCAGTTCGATCGTGTAGTCATCTGTCGAGCCCGAGAGGTCAACCCCGACCGTGCCGGAATCACCGGGAACGATCGTGATGTCACCCGAGGCCGTTGCCGCGTCGACGCGAACTGAGTCACCGACACTGAATTCGTGGTGCATGTCGCTCATGTGTCCAGCGTTCCCGACATGTGCTTGCGATACCGCTTATGAGATGAGCTGCTGGACAGCGCCTTCACCACGTAGGCGTTCACCGAGTCGCCGGCTTCACCCGCGGCGGCTTCGATGTCACCCTTCAGCGTGGGCGGCAGGCGCAGGGTCAGCCTGGCGTCCAGTTCTTCGGCGGTGAAAGGAGGTGGGCCACTGTTGGTCCGAACCTGGAGGCTCGGCTCGCCTTCGGTGAGCACGACCTCGACCTCGTAGTCGGGGAGCTGCGCCGCGACTTCGGCTCCTGCCTGCTCTGCCAGGTGGGTCGCAGCCAGCTTGAGCGCCGGGCGGAGGGCTGCAAGAAATGCGCGGGACGCAACCTCGATCGAGGGATCGTCTGCCGCCACCTCGAGTTGGGCGGCAACCGCGGCTTCGATTTCGCTGACCACACTTTGCGTGTTCATAGATCCTCTGGGTTTGGGTCAGGACGGCCGCCCGTGGCGGGTGCCGTGTCCGGCTTGTCTCAAATGACGGGGGTGGCCTCTGTGGCCTGCCCGGAGACGATCCGCATCAAACGGCGCCTGTGAGCTACCTGGCGGTTCTCCCGTACGATCTGGTCATGAATGGCTTGCACTGCGTCCGGGTTGTTGTACCACATCATCGCTGCTCCTCCTCGTTCTCACCTTGCGTGATGTCATCATGATGTCATAATGATGTCTACTTGTCAACCCCCTGATGTCAGCCCGCCGACCGGCCGCCTCTATCGGAATCCGCACAGGTAGCCGCAAGGCAGTAACCTGGGAATCGACCACCCCTGGGGAGCTCGGGAACGCCGGGCTGAGAGGGCGACCGGTCGGCCCGAGCCGGAACGTCGCCGACCCACGGAACCTGACCTGGGTAATGCCAGCGGAGGAAGAGCGTGGAACGCCACGAACACAACCACCCAGACCGCGACACCGCTTTCATCTTCGCGGGCGGCGATGCGACGCCGGTCGACGTCGCGTCCATCGACGCACGCTCCGCTGTGGTTATCGCCGCCGACTCGGGTCTGGACCATGCCGAAAGAGCCGGCATCACTGCCGACCTGGTCATCGGCGATATGGATTCGGTGACGCCCGCGGCGCTGCAGCGGGCCCAACGCTCGGGCAGTGAGGTTGTGAGGCACTCCAGACACAAGGACGCCACCGATCTCGAACTGGCGCTCGACGCGGTGGTCGCTCGCGACCTTCGTCGGGCGATCATTGTGGGCGGCGCAGGCGGCAGGCTTTCCCACCTGCTTGGGAATGCGACCCTCATCACTGCTGCCCAGTATCGCGAGATCGAGCTCGAGTGGTGGTTCGGATCAACCCGAGTACTCGTGACCCGACCGGGACGCTCGACAGTCATCAAAGCCTCTCCGGGTGACCTCGTTTCCCTTATTCCACTGGAACCGGTCACAGGCATCACCACCAGCGGGCTCGAATGGAAGCTCGAGTCGGACCATCTCGCCCGAGGCACCAGTCGCGGAATCAGCAACCGCCTTGTCGGCACGGCAGGTTCGGTCTCGATCGGCGGAGGCATACTCCTCGTGGTGATCGAACGAGGCGACGCGTGAAGCGCCTGCTCGCCGTCGTTGCCGCGATAACGGCCGCCGTGGTCGTCACGACGGCATGCAGCGATACGGCAGCCGAACCGGATACGTTGATCCTGCTGACCCACGATTCCTTCGCGATCCCCGCGGACGTTCTCGACGAGTTCGAGGCGGAGACGGGAATCGCGGTCGAGATCCTTACCGGCGGAGACGCCGGAACCATGGTCAACCAGGCGATTCTCACCAAGGACAATCCGCTCGCAGACGTGCTATTCGGGGTGGACAACACGTTCCTGTCACGGACGCTCGAAGCCGGGATCTTTTCCCCGCACGAGGCGGCGGGGCTCGACGCCGTCCACCCCGACCTGATCGTCGACCCGCAATCCCGGGTGACGCCAATGGATTTCGGAGACGTCTGCCTCAACTACGACCGCCTGGCCCTGCCAGACGATGTCGCGCCGCAGAACCTCGAGGCCCTGACAAATCCTGAGCATGCCGGGCAACTGGTAGTGCAGGACCCGGCGACCTCGTCTCCGGGTCTCGCGTTCCTGCTGGCGACAATTGCGACGTTCCCGGAGGGCGCTTCCTACGACTGGCAGGACTACTGGGATGATCTGATTGCCAACGACGTCGAGATCACGGCAGGCTGGGAAGAGGCCTACAACGGGGCCTTCTCGGGAGGGGCAGGCCGCGGCGACCGACCGATCGTGGTCTCGTACGCGTCCTCTCCCCCTGCCGCAGTCATCTTCTCCGATCCACCTCTTACGGAGGCGCCAACCGGCGTCGTTGCTGCGAGCTGCTTCCGTCAGATCGAGTTCGCCGGAGTTCTGGCAGGTGCCGGGAACGAGGAGGCTGCCGGAAAGTTGGTCGACTTCATGCTGAGCAAGCGCTTCCAGGAGACCATGCCGCTGAACATGTTCGTGTTCCCGGCTCGGAGCGACGCCAACTTACCGGCCGAGTTCGTCGAGTTCACCGAAGTTCCGGCAGATCCCATCACGATGGCCCCCGACGAAATCGGTGCGGGACGTGACGAGTGGATCAAAGCCTGGACCGAACTGGTGCGTTGATGAAGCGCAGACGCACCGTCTTCACCGTCGGACTCATGGCACTGCCCACCCTGTTCCTCCTCTACTTCTTCGTCTACCCCACCGCATCCATCCTCCAACTCGGTCTCGCTCCGGGTGGGTCACTCGATCTCCAGGCTTTCGCCGAGGTCGCCACGAGCGCCCGGTTGCGCAGCGTGGCGTGGTTCACCGTCTGGCAAGCTGCCGCCTCGACGCTGCTCACTCTTCTGCTGGCGATGCCGACCGCCTACGTGTTCGCCAGGTATGACTTCGCGGGCAAGCGCCTCGGCCGAGCCCTCATCACCGTGCCGTTCGTTCTACCGACCGTGGTGGTCGGCACCGCATTTCTCACCCTGCTGGGGCCGGGTGGGCCGCTCGGTATCGACCTCGAGAATACGATCTGGGCGATCCTGCTGGCTCACGTGTTCTTCAACTTCGCGGTCGTCGTACGAACCGTG
Organism: uncultured Acidimicrobiaceae bacterium; assembly: GCA_964397045.1. GTDB lineage: Bacteria > Actinomycetota > Acidimicrobiia > Spongiisociales > UBA5794 > CAYNHF01. The sequence continues at coordinate 103,078 of CAYNHF010000033.1, forward strand.
GGTACCCTGTGGGAGCGGATCGATCCGGCCATCGAGGACTCGGCCCGTGTCCTCGGGGCGGGCCGCGTCAGAACGTTCCAGCGCGTCACGCTGCCACTACTCCGGCCCGCCATCGCAGCAGCAGCCTCGATCATCTTTCTGTTCACGTTCACTTCGTTCGGCGTAATCCTGATTCTCGGCGGACTCACCAACTCGACCATCGAGGTCGAAATCTGGCGCCAGACCACCGTCTTCCTCGACCTCCCGATAGCCGCGGCCCTTGCCATCGTCCAGCTCGTGGGAGTCGGGGTCATCCTCTATCTGTACGGGCGGCAGACTCGTCGCCGGAGCGTCCAATTCCGGATGCGTCCGACGACTACCACCACCCGCCGTCCCGGGACCGCCGCTGAGCGCGTGCTGGTCGGCTCGATCCTCGGGTTCACCGCTCTCCTCCTCGGCCTACCGCTGCTCGTTCTCGTACGCGAGTCGCTGCGATCTGCAGGGAGCTACGGGTTCGGCTACTACACCGCGCTCTTCGAGAACCCCACGGGATCCGCGCTGTTCATCCCGCCGGGCCGCGCCCTGGCGAACTCGCTGCAGTTCGCGGTGGCTGCCACCACGATCGCGCTCGCGATCGGCTTGCTCGCTGCGGCCGTGGTCGCCTATCGAAAGGGGCCTCTGACCCGCGGATTCGACGCGCTGCTGATGCTTCCGCTGGGCACGTCTGCGGTCACCATCGGTTTTGGGCTCCTGATCGCGCTGGACGTGCCGTTCGACCTCCGCACCTCCATCTGGCTCATCCCGATCGCCCACTCCTTGGTCGCCATTCCCTTCGTCGTTCGCACCACCGCTCCACTGATGCAGAGCGTGCGCACCTCCTTGCGCGAGGCCGCGGCGGTCCTCGGAGCCCCACCCGCAACCGCGTGGCGGCTGATAGACCTGCCGATCATCACGAGAGCAGCGCTGGTAGGCGCGGCGTTTGCGTTCGCGATTTCGCTCGGGGAATTCGGGGCAACCGCCTTCCTCGTGCGCCCCGTGAGCGGGACCATGCCGACGGCGATCTACCGGCTGCTGGGCGTACCCGGACCGTCCGCATTCGGCCAGGCAATGGCGATGGCCACCATCCTCATGGTGGTGACGGCTGCAGCCGTGATGCTGATCGAACGGTTGCGGATCGGGCACCTGGGAGACTTCTGATGCTCGAAATCACCAATCTCCACGTGACCATCGGCACTCATCACATCCTGCGCGGCGTCACGTTGGACGCTCACTCCGGCTCCATCACCGCAGTGATGGGCCCCTCCGGATGCGGGAAAACGACACTGCTACGGGCAGTGGCGGGCCTCCAGGCCACCAACGAAGGCACGATCAGCTGGATGGAGAATTCGCTCGACGGGCTGCGCCCCGACCAGCGACACGTTGGATTGATGTTCCAGGATCACGCGTTGTTTCCTCACCGCTCGGTTGCCGGCAACGTGGCGTTCGGACTCGAGATGCAAGGGGAACGCGGCACAAGGCTGGACGAACGAGTGGACCGCGCGCTTGCGCTGGTCGACATGGATCGCCTCGGCGGCCGCAGCATCGATCGTCTCTCCGGGGGCGAACAACAGCGGGTCGCCTTGGCCAGGGCCCTCGCCCCTGAACCGGATTTCCTCATGCTCGATGAGCCGCTCGGTTCGTTGGACCGCACCCTCCGCGAGCAGCTCCTGACCGACATGCGCAGCCTGTTCGGGCAGCTCGGGATCACGGTGCTCTACGTGACCCATGACCGGGACGAGGTGTTCACCATTGCAGACGACCTCGTGGTGATGGACCGCGGCAGGATCGAGGGTGGAGGCCCCGCCGAAGCCATGTGGAGTAACCCAGGATCCGTATTCGTCGCTCGGTTCCTGGGCCATCAGAACCTGCTGAAGGTCGATGTCGAAGCCGGTAAATGCCTCATTGGCGAGACCGAAGTGGCGCTCGCCGACATCGAGGACGGCCCGCGCACGGTGGTGGTGCCCGGCGAGGCGATTCGTTATGACCCCGATGGGCCGGTCGTCGTCAGAGTCGTGGCCGGGAGCTTTCGCGCCGGAATCCACACGACGGCGGGAGTGCTCCACGACGGCCAGGAGCTGACATTCACCGGAGGGCCCTACACGTCGAGAGCCATCGTGCGAGTGAGCATCGAACTGGACCGGATCGTCGCCGTCGATGATTGACCAGCCGGTTCGCCGGTCCTTCAGGCCACCAACTCAGAGGTGCGCAAGACGCTACAGCCCGCAGCCTGCAACGTGAGCGCAAAGGTCAGCGCAATCTGGGCGGCAGAAACGACACTGTCGTCAGACGCGACCAGATCGAACGTGTGGGAGGCGTCTGCCACATACAGCACCTCGTAGCCGAGATCCTTGGCGGTTCGCGCAGAAGCGGCCAGCGACAGGTGGATCGGAGCGCCGCAGATGGCGATGCTCGTGATGCCGTGGCCGTGCAACCAGCCGTGGAGATCGGGAGTGCCGTAGAACGCAGACTGCGAAGACTTGGTGACAAGCAGATCCGGATCCTCGCCGAGAACGGGAGCAAGGGCGTTGCCCCAGGTGTGCGGGTGCAGCGGCGACTCTTCGTCTTCGATGTCCGTCTTGGTGTAGATGACCGGCCACGATTGATCGCGCCACGCTTCCAGCAAGGCACCGATGTTCATCTCGCTGCCCGGATTGTTGCGCGGGCCCCAGACCTCTTCGTCTTCGAACGTCCGCTGCATGTCAACCACCAACAGCGCCGTTGCATCTCCCCAATCGGTCACTTCACTCTCCTTCAGCCAGGTCTCCCCACACTGCATCAGTGGCCACGATGAGCGCCTCCCGGTCTATGGGAAACACCGTAGTTGGTGTGCCGCCTGCTGCCCACAACTCTTCGTGACGACGCAACCGTACGTCGGCGTAGGTGCGGATAGGGCGCGGGTACCCGAATGGTGGTGTACCCCCGGCCGCAAAGCCCGTGTGGATCCGAGCCTCTTCCAACGTGGCTCGTCTGGCTGCGGCACCCGTCACCGCGGCGAGCTTCTCCGGATCGACCCTCAAGTCACCGGGCATCAACACGATGACCGGATCCTCACCAGCCATGAAGACCAAGGACTTTGTGATGGCAGACAGCTGGCACCCGATCGCGGCAGCGGCATCCAGCGAGGTCTTGGTCCCGTCCGGGAACACGACTGGATTGATCTCGAAAGGCATGTGGGCGGTCGCGTCCAGCAGACGGTTCGTTGCATCGGGCAGGTCGAGCATGGCGGGGTTCACCCTACCCAAGCCCGGTCCGAAGACTCTGCTGCAATCAGTTGGACACCGAACTCACGACACCACAGGGGTCGTGCCGTCCTCGGTCGCAAGGAAGTGGACGGGACGGTCGTGGGGCTCATGCGGAAGCCGCTCGACCACACAGGCTTGCGGACTCACCCCCACCTGAATCGAACCAGGGGCGCGTCCGACCAGTTTGTCGAAATATCCGGCGCCGCGACCCAACCTGGTGCCGTGTCGATCGAAGGCGAGCCCCGGTAGCAGCCACACATCGACCGCGGACGGCGCCACCATCTGCGCCGCTTCACGCGGTTGAAGAAAGCCGTACGGATGGGTTTCAAGCGGTTCTTCCAGCCGGTGAATCGAGAGGACGCCTCCCCGAGCCGGGGTACGCGTGGCGACGAAGCTGGTACCCGGGAACTGCTGCTGCAGCGGGGTGATATCGACCTCATCAGCCAGCGGGAGATACAGAAGCGCCGTCTGCGCGTCGCGCAGCGGCTGCCAGGCCACAAGTCCTTGGACCACCGGCCCCGCGATAGCAGCCAGATCCAGGCCCGCTCGCGCCCGGCGCGACCAGTCGCGCCACGCTTCCTTGCCTGCAGATTCGCCGGGCTCTGCGAGCACGTCAGCCAAGGAGGCGCGGGCCCAGTTTCGCAAACTCATCCTGGGACGAATACGGAACGATGTAGCCATCTTCACTGCGCACGGTGCCGAGGTTGGCTGCGATGTCCTCCGGGGTGATCATCCCGGAGTCCGGATGCTTGAAGTAACCGTCACCGAGGGCAATGAAGAATCGGCTCACCTGGCCGCCGCCAACCGACCACACGTCCCCGGACACCTCGCACACCTCGGATGCGAGGTAGGCCACCGCAGGTGAAACCGCCTCCGGAGCGAAGCTTTCCATCGCCTCTCCGAACAAGCCCTGGGTCATCCTGGTCAGTGCAATCGGTGCAATCGCATTGACCTTGATACCGTACTTGGCCCCCTCGAGCTTGAGGACGTTCATCAGCCCGATCAGGCCCGCCTTGGCAGCGCCGTAGTTGGACTGTCCGTAGTTGCCCAGCAACCCCGAAGCACTCGACGTCAAAATGATTCGGCCGTACCCCTGGTCTTTCATCTTGACGAATGCCGGACGAGTGACGTGGAAGGCGCCGAGGAGATGGACGGCCAACACTGTCTCGATTTCGTCCGGCTCCATCTTGGCAAAGGAACTGTCGCGCAGGATGCCGGCGTTGTTCACGAGGACGTCGACTCTGCCGAACTCCTCGAGCGCCTTGGTGACGACGGCAGCTCCACCCTCAGGACTCGCCACGGACGAATACTCAGCAACCGCCACTCCTCCGGCGGCGACGATTTCTGCTACCACGCCATCGGCCGCTGCGCTGCTCGCGCCCTGACCGTCCACCGCCCCGCCCAGATCGTTGACCACGACGGAGGCGCCTCGGGATGCAAGCAACTTGGCGTGTTCGGCCCCGAGCCCTCCGCCGGCACCGGTGACTATGGCCACCCGATTCTCGAACTCGATACTCACGGTGCCTCCACTCATCGACACTCGCGAACCATAGTGGGCGGCGTGGTTCGCCCGGCCGTACAATGACCGAATGATGAAAGGACGTTTCCGGGTGTACCTCACCCCTCGCGTGCTGGCAGCGCTGGCCGCTGCATCTGTGCTCGGAGCACTGGTGGCGGCGCCCCATGTCGCACCGCCTCGGGCCGATCCCTTCGACGAACCACCACCCTCGCTGTCTGCCCCCGCGCCGGTTGCCCACAACCCCGACCCTGCCGTGATCGGGCCGATTCGCGACCTCTGATCGCACCCCGTCTGGCCACCCGCTCTCGCGGCGAGCCACAACACCCGGTGGCATGCAATCGCACGACTTCCCCTACCATTGCGGCCAATGGAGGCAAGGGACGAGCGGAGCATCCGCCCGCTTCCCCCGGAAATCCCTGAGGGCCAGCCACCCGGCGGTCCGCCGAGCGGTCGGTGGCGCTGGGCTCCGATCGCCGCGATCGCCGCTGTGGTCTTCACCCTCGGGATCGTGGGGAGCATCATGAACCGAGATGACGCCGGTGCGGGCGGCGTCGATCCGTTCGATGCGGCCGCGCCCGCGTCTTCCACGACGACCCTTCCCTCACTGTCTGCGGATGCACCGACGACGACCACTACCACGACTACCACCCTGCCGCCAACGTTGCAGCAACTGCTCCCAGGCGTGTCCGCCGTCAGCGCCGTCGTCCAGTCCGGCACAGGAGGCGCCTCGCTGCGATGGACACCTCTCTCCAGCGACCCTACCGAGACCGCCAGCACCGGCCGACCGTCCGTGGCGGCCTTCAACATCGACGGGACGCATCTCGCCTACCTCTCCTTCTTCGGTCCTCAGACTGGTGCGCTCCATGTCGGCTCCGACGCATTTCAACCGGCGCAGTACCTCCAGGTCACCTCATTCGCCTGGCACCAAACGGAGCCACAGCGGCTGGCCTGGGTCGCGGTCAACCCGATCGAAGAGTCTCTCTATCTGATGACCGGCACCGTCGATCCGGTTTCGCTGGTGCTCGGGATCGACGAGCTGGTGACACCGGTGCCGGATCTTTCGTACGTCACGGCCTGGGGTGAGTGGGGGTTCCTCACTTCACGCACGGTTTCCGATCCTGCCTTCAACGTCGAGGTCGACCTGGAAGGCACGCCCGACCATGAGACGGTCACTATCCCGCTCGCCGTCACCGAGCTCCGAGAACCGGACGGAACGGTCACGGCGTCGACTCCCGGTTTCGTGGTGGAGGCCTCCCCTTCGGGAACCCTACTGATCTGGTCGGCGGCCGAGGCCTACGAGGTGGCCGCGGCGACGGCAACGAGCCGCGAGCTGGGTTTCGGCGGCACATTCGTTCCGCCACACCCGACCGGGCTGTACCTGGCATTTGCCGACCTCACGGCGCTGCCAGACCAACCGGAACTCACCGCGGGTCTCGAGTATGCCCTCTCTCCCGACGGGATTCAGATCACGGAGGTGTTCGAAGGAGACGCGGTGGCGTTGACGACACAAACCGTCGGCAGCCTCACCCCAAGGGTGATCCGACTGGACGGTCCCGCACACTTACTCGGCTTCACGCCTGACCAGGAGTGGGTGCTCCTTCATGATGAGGCGCGCTCGCTGCTGGTATTTGTCGACTGGCGCAGCGGCGCCCGCCGATATCTCGAGCTGCCCGAGTCTGGTCCCATCGTCGCCGTCGACGTCGACCAGCCCGAGTGACCAGCCGCGTTTGTCGGGACCTAGAGGCGGCTTCGCAACAGAGGCGCGAGATCTCCGTGGTCTGCGATGTCCACTCCGGCCAGGCCTTCCCAGGCAGCCAACTCACCAATCCGAGCCGCCAGCCCTGCAACATAGGACCCGGGCGTTACCGCGGGTTCCCCGAAGGCACCGCGCACCTCGAGACGTGACCGGTCCCGATGGGCCTTCAGGTCGACCCGGCCCACCAATTCGCCGTCGTGCAGCACCGGGAGCACGTAGTAGCCGTACCGACGCCGTGGTTTCGGAACGTAGATTTCGATGCGGTAGTGGAATCCGTGAAGTCGCTCGGTTCGCTCCCGGTTCCAAATGAGCGAATCGAACGGGCTCAGCAGCGCGGTTCCTCGAATCCGGCGCGGCGTCACCGCCGCCGGGTCCATGTAGGCAGGCTCGGCCCATCCATCCACCGCCACCTCGGTGAGCTTGCCGGCAGCCGCGAGTTCTCGCACGAGGGGCCGGGCCGTTGGTATATGCAGGCGGTAGTAGTCGGCCAGGTCGGTGGTAGTACCGATGCCGTGGTGTCTGGCCGCCAACACCAGCAATTCGCGGTACGCATCGAGACGATCCACCGCCTCGGCATGCAGGTACTCAGCCGGTATCACCCGGTCCGGGAGGTCGTACAGCCGCTTGAAACCGCTGGTGCGGTAGGCGGCGATTCGACCGGTCGCAAAGAGCCACTCCAACGCGGTCTTGCCCTTGCCGTACCCCCACCAGGGTCCGGTCCTCGCTCCGGGGTCGTCGAGATCAGACACTCCGATCGGGCCGTGCTCTGCCACTTCGGCAAGTACCGCATCGAGGTATCCGGGATGCTCATCCTCCATCGCCTTCACCCTGCCCCAGGGCTGCATGCCCTGCATCCGCCACCGGAACAGGGCATGTTGCGCCACGGGTACCAGGCAGGCCGCGTGCGCCCAGTATTCGAAGAGTTCGCCGCTGCGGGCGGTGTAGCGGTCGAACGCGCCCCGGTCATAGGGGCCAAGACGAGCCAGCACCGGGAGATAATGCGATCTGGCGACGACGTTGACCGAGTCGAGTTGCAAGACACCTACGTCGCCCAGCACCCGCCTGAAGTGACGCACGTCGATGCGACCGACGGACGGAGGATTCGCAAACCCCTGGGCGCCCACTGCAATCCGACGCGCTCGATCCAATGACATCCGTTTCATGAGTGGCTCCGGTTCCGGCCCCAGCGTGGAGCTACGCTAGCGAGATGCTCCGATCGATTGCCGCAGGGTTCCGCACGGCCGTGGGTGTGGTGGTCCTGGGTATCGGCACGCTTCTGGCTGCGACGTACGTGTTCTTCATCTCACTCGTCAAACCGCACAACATGCACATGGAGCGAGTCATCCAGGCCTGGAGCCGCATGTTCATGAAGCTGGCTCCTGCGAGCCTCGAGGTGCGCGGAGGCGAAGCCCTCGATCCGCATCAGCAATACGTGTTCGTCGCCAATCACCTGTCCAATTTCGACATTCCTGCAGTGCTCCTTGCGATTCCGCAGCGCATCCGCTTCCTTGCCAAGGCCGAACTCTTCAACATCCCAGTCTTCTCGCAGGCCATGCACGCCGTAGGCATCATTCGAATCGACAGGAGGGCTGGATCGGCGGCACATGCAGCCATCAACGAGGGGGTGGCGGCTGCTCGCGAACACGGCTATTCGCTCATCATCTTCCCGGAGGGCACTCGATCCGCAGACGGCACTCTGCACCGCTTCAAGAAAGGAGCGTTCCGGATCGCAATTGCCAGCGGGCTGGCGGTTGTCCCGGTGACGATCCAGGGCACGTGGGAAGTGTGGAGGCCGGGGGCCAAGGTCTTCTACCCGGGCGCCGTGACGGTGACGATCCACGATCCGATCCCTGTCGAAGGCATGGACACCACCGACATCGACGAGCTTCGCAACCGCGCACATGAAATCGTTGGATCCGTCTATCAAGCGCCGGCGGCAGAAAGTGGGTGACTCGCCGGGGCACCTGGCAACGGTCGCGTCAGTCATATATACCGGTCATCACGGCATTCGCTCCCCGTACCTCACACAAAAACGCACCGGCTGAGGTGACGAGCTGATACCGGTCCGCGGGAGGTTCCCCCTCCCACCAACGTCCGCCGTTGCGCCAGGGACCTGCCCACGAAAGCACCGGAACCCACCTGCTCCCCAGCCGGATACGGACCGGCATACCGTCATCCCACTCGACCCCGAGAGGGATCGGTTCGGGAGGTACCAGAGCAGGCGATGGAGAAGGAATCGACCCCGGCCAGGGGGCATCGGGATCGCGTTGTGGCGGTGGCACCTCCTCACCCCATCGGTACCAAGCAACCCGTTCACCGGGGGATCGTCCTCCCTGGGGATGTGCCTGCAGCACCTGGTCCGGACCCAACAGGGCCTGCGCCTGCGCCAGCGAACGCTGCGCATCAGCGGCAGAGTGGGCATCTTCGTCGAGTGTGTACTGTCGCCCTTGCCCCGACACGTCAGCGGGAGTGAGTTGTAAGACGGCGAGACCCCCATGGATCCCCGATCCTCCGTGGCGAGCATGGTCGAGCCAGGCGCGCAGTTGCCATTTCACGCGATCGGCGAGCATTGCTTCGTCGAAGGGATCTGCGCTTCTCCAGGTCCGTACTCGAACCGTTCCGTTTGCGGCCTGAGCTTCGATTTCCACCCGGTGCGGCGCTATCCCGTGCTGCGCCAATTCATCGACGAGGCGATGGGCCAGCGATCGCGCGGCAAAGGCTGCCTGTTCGATGTTTTCCAGCGGAGGATCGAAGCTCTCCTTCACCGAGATGTCTGCCGGAATGGTGCGACCGTGCGAAGTGCGATCCTCCCCATGTGCCAGCCGATGTGCCGCCAGTCCGTCTCTCCCGAATCTGGAAACCACTGCAGCCCTCGGCAGCGCGGCGAGCGACCCCAGGGTGGTGATCCCGAGCCAGCGAAAGGTCTCTGCCAGTTCGTCCTTGCCGAGAGAAGCGATGTCGAGCTGAGAGCGGAAGGCCGCGTCGTCGGCGACGACATGGCAAGGCGCAGCATTTGTCGCGAGGTCGGCGGCTCGGCGCGCCGCAAACGGCCCTGCTGCCAACCCCATCCGATATCCCGCACCAGCAACTTCATCTAACGCGTCAACCATCTCGGCGACCAGCGGATGCTCGCCTCCGTAGTAACGGATCGCTCCCCCTATCGGGGCGAATACGAGACCGGGCAACACGATTTCGATACGCGGCACCAATGCCTCGATGGCGAGTGCAACCGGCTCGAAACGCATCGCAGCCGCCCCTGGGTCGGAGCGAATGGTGAAGACCGTTGGGCACACTGCCTCAGCTTCGCGGCGCCTCATCCCGACCATGATTCCGGCCGCAACCGCAAGCTGATTCACAGCCTGAACCCGATTGTCGTCCCCGATGGCTTGGGCGGGTCTATCCGGCGGCACGTCGGGACGGCGTAACGTCCAGTCCGGAAACCAGATGCAGAGCATCCGCTCCATGGTCCTCCAATTCGACGAGTCGCGGCATGCCGCGTACCGCTTTGCCCGATGCCTCACACACGATTCGCCTGCTGTTCAATCTGCCGTGACCTCGATCCGTTCCCTCCCAGGTCACCTCCCGTGCTTCGAGTGTGAGATAAGCAACTCCGCCTGGGAGATCTCCCAAAGGTCGCAGTACCAGGGGCGTCTTACGGCTGCGCACCAGTGCGCTCAGCTTGCGGAGTTGTGCATCCTTGATCTCTCTGGGAACTTCCGCATAGACCGCTCCGACCCCTTCGATGAGCGTGGCAGCGGTCTTCGCCCAGCGCACCGGGTCGCTACAACGCGCCACGACGAGTTGGTCGATCCCGATACCCGATTCCCAGGCTGCCGAAGGGCAGAGCCATCCCCGCACATCGAGGTAGGCAACCGGTCCGGTAACTCGAGCCTTGCCGAGCAGTGCAAGAGCCAGCCTGGTGAGGCCAGAACCGGGAGGACCGATCAGGGCGGTGACCCGGCCCGGCTGCAACACGAGAACGTCGTCTCCCACACCGGACTCGCGTGCCCATTCCGCAGACCCCCGGGTATCGAAGCTCCGGTCTGCGTCTTGCTGTCTTCCCTCTGGAGTGACCACAACTGCCACTCTTGTCCTCCCAACGGTTCGCTCCGGGCACCCAACGCGCCACGGCGCTTCCCCACCACCGCCGGCAGGGCTTCTCACCCTATCGAACATATGTTCGATGTCAAGAGGGAAATGCCTGCATACACCTACCAAGAATCATCAAGAGGAAGGCTATGAGCAGTCGACCTCGCTGCCCAAAACGAACGCTACCGAAAGCAACCCAGCAAACCGGCCGCTCCACCAGAGCTGGTGGGCAAAGGGTTGGGGGTGGGACTCGCGCCCCACCCCCAAGGTCCTCGATCGATCGGATGTGTTAGTGCTCGCGCCTGGCCAGTTTGAGTCCACCCGCGCCGAGCAGAGCGAGGGCCGCGAAGCCGAGCAGCGCTCCCATCGGGATGCCGTTGTCGACCGGGCTATTCCCGGAAGGCACCGAGGTCGGCGAAGCTCCGAGCCCACCGATCGTCTCGGTCAGGAACGAGTAGCCCGCGCCAGCCGATCCAACCACGTAGACGATGCGCTCCTGGCCTTCGCCAACGCCGAGGTTGGCCGAGAGCACGGTGGCGCCACCACCGGCCGGGGTCACTGTCAGCGCATAGGTCTTGGCGGCTACATCTGCCTTGCCCTGACCTCCATTCGTCACTCCCGCGAACAGCACCGCGCCGTCCGCCAGGATATCCACAGCGCCGGCTGCGGCCGCATGCCGGGCCGTGACCCGACCCTTACCCGCGGCGATCTTGGACACATCGTTCTGGAAAACGCTCAACTTCGGCGTTCCGCCAGCATCGAGATGCGCCATCACGGAATGGTTGCCGGATGAGGGAAGCGCGATATCACCGCCTACGATCACGATCGAACCGCCGGTCACCACCTCGACGTCCTTGAGCGTCGTGCCCGAGAACGCGTTGAGGCTTACCTTGTCGCCAAAACTGAAGTCCTTGACGATCACCGCGCCGTCGACCTTGACATCGACTGTGGCGCCGGGAATCCCGTGAATCAGCGTGATTCGCGCCGAAGCGGCCGCGGCCGGTGCCGCAAAAGCCAGGATCATCACAGCCGCCGCGCCTAACGCGAGAAGCCTTCTCAGATTTCCTCCTCCTCGTCCATCCTCTGGACGTATACCCGCTTCGCCGCCGCGAGGCTAGAGGCTTTTGGATTACCGGATGCAGTCGCGGTCGATCAGTCGAGTTGGTCGTGTGGATATCGTCCCAGATCGTGGCACTCCGCTGCAAACCGTGGAAAGTCGCAGGGTCCCGAGGATGCCGGATCAAGCATGAACCGGAGCTCTCGGATTACCGACGTCCACCCTGTAGAGCACCACTTCCTGACCCCCGGGAGTCACCCACTCCCGCCAGTACCGTTCTCCCACCTTCTCCGCCACCCGGATCGACGCAACGTTGCCCGGCTGGATCACCGAGATGACGTGATCGAGCTCGAGGACCTGGAAGGCGTGGTCTCGCAGCGCAGCACCCATTTCCGTGGCGAATCCGCGGGACTGGTTGCGGCTCGCAACCATCCACCCGATCTCGGTCTCATCCTCGTCTTCGACCGTCCACGCCTTGAAGCCACCGCGCCCTACCAGCTCCCCGGTGGACCGCTCCACACACGCCAGCAGGCCCGGGTTCGTATCGTCGTGGTCCTCAATCGCCTCCAGCAAGGCCCGGGCCGTCTGCTCCCGGCTTGCGGGCCGTCCGTCACCGACGAAAGACATCGTCGTTGGATCGCCGTACATGGCGTACAGGCCATCCAGGTCACCCGGCACGAACGGACGGATATCGAGGCGATCGGTGGGAATGAGCAGGGTCATGGTGGCAACCTTAGAACCGGCGGGACGCGAAAAGACCCCGGCGGACCGGGGCCTTCTCGACGTCTGGTGGTTCCGCCCGACTAGAGGCCCGCCTCGAACTCATCCTCGAAGGACACGACGGTGCGGCCCTCCTTGGCTTCGGGTGCCTTGTCTCGGCTGCCGCCGTCGCGATCGCGGTTGCGATCACGGCCTCGGTTGCGATCGCGGCCGCCGTCACGGCCGCCGTCGCGTCGACCTCTACCGCCCCGATCGGATCGGCCTCCGCCGCCACCGTTTCCGCTACTGCGGGAGGTGGAGGCACCTTCCTTGACCTCGAGTTCCACACCTTCGGCCAAGTCGAGGCTGACTTTGCCCCGGTCGTCGATCTCTCGAACCACAACCGAGACGCTGTCGCCAAGCGCCAGCACATCTTCGACCTGCTCGATCCTGCGGCCGCCACCCATCTTCGAGATGTGCAACAAGCCATCGCGACCGGGGAGGATGTTGACGAACGCGCCGAACTTGGTGATGTTGACCACCTCACCCTCGTAGATCTCACCGACATTGGCTTCGGGCGGGAACCCGATGGCGAGGATTCGCTCGCGAGCCAATTCCATCGATGCCGTGTCGGAGGCGCCGACTCGTACCGTGCCGTCGTCGTCGATCTCGATGGTGGCTCCGGTCTCTTCCTCGAGTTCGCGGATAACCTTGCCCTTCGGCCCGATGACCTCTCCGATCTTGTCCTTCGGGATCGCGATCGCTTCGATCTTGGGAGCGTTGGGAGCCAGATCCTCACGCGGGCCGGGAAGGGCCTCCGCCATCGCATCCAGAATGAAGAGCCTGGCATCGCGTGCCTGGTTCATCGCATCGATCAACACCTGGGCCGGTAGCCCCTCGATCTTCGTGTCGAGCTGTAGTGCGGTGATCATGTCTCTGGTGCCTGCCACTTTGAAGTCCATGTCGCCGAGCGCATCCTCGGCTCCGAGGATGTCGGTCAGCGTGACAAACTCATCGTCCTGAGCAATCAGGCCCATCGCGATTCCGGCAACCGGGGAAGCGATCGGAACACCGGCGTCCATCAGCGAGAGGGATGAGCCACACACCGAGGCCATCGAACTGGAGCCGTTGGACTGCAGCACCTCAGATACGAGACGGAAGGTGTAGGGGAACTCCTCAGCGCTCGGTATGACCGGGAGCAGTGCCTTCTCGGCGAGAGCCCCGTGGCCGATCTCACGACGCTTCGGGCCCCGCATGAAGCCGGTCTCACCAGTTGCGAACGGCGGCATGTTGTAGTGGTGCATGTACCGCTTGGTCTCTTCGATCGAGATCGTGTCGAGCATCTGAACCATGCGCAGCATGCCCAGGGTCGTAGCGTTGAGTACCTGAGTCTCGCCTCTGGTGAATAGCCCGGTGCCGTGAGCCTCGGGCAACACACCTACCTCGATATCGAGCGGCCGGATCTCGGCGAGGCCGCGGCCGTCCATCCGCACCCCGTCTTTCAGGACCCGGTCCCGCATGACCTTTTTCTGAACGCTGCGGAACGCCTTCTTCGCCTCGGCCTGCGCCGCGGCATCGTCCTCGTCGAGGTCGAGTTCTGCCATCGTGGCTTCTTTGGCCTCAGCTTCCGCATTGAGCCGCTCTCGCTTGTCTGTGATGACACCCAGCGCTTCTAGTTTGGGAACGGCAACGGCAGCCACCCGGTCGTACATCTCGGCCGAATAATCCTCGACAATCGGCCAGTCCACCGGCTCCGGCTCTCCGAGCTGCGCTTTCAATTCGAGCTGCAGGTCGATGAGTTCGGAAATGTAGACCTTGGCTTGCTCGAGGCCTGCGGCCACGGAGGCTTCGTCCGGCGCCACTTGACCGTTCGTGACCAACCGATGCCCGTCCTCGGTGGCGCCTGCTTCGACCATGGCGATGTCGATATCTCCGGCCGCGTTTCGCTTGCCTGCGACGACGATCTCGAACACAGACTCGTCGAGTTCCTCGAAATTCGGCATGGCGATCCACTCACCGTCGCGCAGTGACAGCCGTACTGCCCCTATAGGACCCTGGAACGGGATCGGGCTCACGGTCAGCGCCGCGGACGCAGCATTGAGCGCCGGCACGTCGTAGGGGTTCTCCAAGTCGGCAGACATGATGGTCGCCACAACGTGGGTTTCGCTGCGGAAGCCGGGCTTGAAGGACGGCCGCAGCGGCCGGTCGATGAGCCGCGCCGTCAGTGTTGCCTTTTCGGTGGCCCGACCTTCACGGCGGAAGAACGAGCCTGGGATCCGGCCCACGGCGTACATGCGCTCTTCGATGTCGACGGTGAGGGGGAAGAAGTCGATGCCTTCACGCAAACGCCTGCTGGCGGTTGCGGCTACGAGTACTTCAGTGGTGCCCACCTTGGCGACGACGGCGCCGTCTGCAAGTTGGGCGAGTTTTCCGGCCGTGAACGCGACTTCCTTGTCGCCGATCTGGCCCCGTACGGTGGTCTCTGCCACGCGTCTCTCCTTTGGTTGGCCGGGAGAGCGCTCAATTGGCAGTGGTCGATCCTCGAAGTGAGCCGAGTATCGGCCACTGACAACTGAACCTTCTCTCCCGGGCGTTTCACACCCTGGCACAGAAAGAGGCGGCTACTGCCGCCTCTTCCGATTCGTGCTATCGCCGCAGACCGAGCTGGGCAATGAGGGTTCGGTATCGCTCCACATTCTGATTGCGGAGGTAGCTCAATAGGCGTCGGCGCTTCCCGACCATCATCAATAGGCCTCGCCGGCTGTGGTGATCCTTCTTGTGGACCCTCAGATGCTCGGTGAGGTGGTTGATTCGCTCCGTGAGCAGCGCAACCTGGACTTCCGGAGACCCCGTGTCGGAGTCGTGGAGGCCGTAGCTTTCGATGATGGTTTTCGTGTCTTGCACGCAGGCAGATTCCTTCGTGACCTTGTGGACGCGCCCGGACGACCGTCCGAGCTACGGCAGTGTACCAGCTTTGCGGCACGACGAAAGTCGCTACAACACCAGGCACCTCCGATCAGTCGCGAGCCGGGGCCACCGCTTCGACCTCGATTTCGACCAGCCATGCCGGGTCGAGCAGACCGGCCACCACCACCATCGTCGCCGCAGGCGAAGCCGCACCGAAGAGTTCCCGGTGAGCGCGCCCGACCTCGTCTGCTAGTTGTGCATCCGTGATGTACATTCGAATCCGCACGACATCGGAGGCGGTGGCGCCGAGCTCCTCGAGCGCGCCGATCGCGATGTCTCCGCAGCGCAGCATCTGCTGATATGCCGTTGCCGCGACCTGGCCTCCTGGTGGGGGGATTGGAGCGGTCCCTGCGATCTCGACCCGGTCACCCACCCGCACCCCGCGGGCGAATCCGTAGCGGTCTTCATACGGGGATCCCGACCGGACGTGGGTGCTCGCCATGACGACGGAGGTTACCGATCGCTACAGTCGCTTGCAGCATGTTGCCCGTACCCCCCGACGTTCCCGTCATCGCCCCGTCCGAGGTGGCTGATTCCCTGGCGAAGGGCGCTCTGCTCATCGACGTGCGCGAAGCCAACGAGTGGGCCGCGAGCCGAATCCCCAACGCCGAATTCAAGCCGATGTCTCAAATCAACGACTGGTACGCAGATCTGCCTCGCGAAGCCGAGTTGATCATCTACTGCCGCACTGGGCAGCGGTCCGGCCAGGTGGTCAGGGCGCTCATCGAGCAAGCGGGCTTCGAGGATGTCTCCAACATGACGGGCGGGATCGTGGCGTGGGCAGGTGCCGGGCTCGAAATCGAAGTGCCTGCCGAAGACTGAATCGCCGACAATTCGCTCCCTGGTCTTGATACGCTACCTGACCGACTGATTCGTGGGCCCGCCTCTGCCGAAGATCGGGTACCGGCGGCCACGCGCCTGCTGGCGAGTCCGAACCGGCGGCAGCGCCGGCCACACACATGAGCCGAGGCGCCATGATTCCGCCGCGATGCAATCGGCTACCAATCCGGCCGTCAGCGGCGAGTTGTGCGCCTCCCCGATACGGTCGAACACATTTCCGGCGCCGAGAATCCGATCTGTGGCGGGACCTCCCCCATCGTCAAGATCGTAGACACGCAGACCGGCGGGTTCATCCCGGAAACTGGTCACGCCCGCGTCGGGGTTGCGAACGACGAAGACCCCGACGCCCGCCGTTTCCCCGAGGTGCTCCCTGCGATCCCGACATTCGCCTGCAAGACACTGCACGGGTTCGAACTTGCCGTCTGAGGCAATCCCGAAGTAGTGGCCGATGCTCTGCAAGAACCCGAGGGAACCCCTCGATATGGGTGGGTCCAGCAGCGCAGCCCCGATCACGGATGGTTGGGTCCGAGCAGGGTATGCGTCCCACCACGCCAGCATCTGCGTGATTGTGACCGCCCCCTTGGAGTGACCGACGAGGTAGATCTCATCCGACGAACGTGCCAGTCCGCCCAAGAACGCTTCGAGCGCGTGAGCCGCTTCGTCGACCTCAGCCTGTTTGGTTGCCTCCACGTGTGAGGCCAGCGCCGTCCACTCCCAGTTGAAGTGCGCGACGTTGCCGGACTCGATACCCATCAGCGCCTGAAGTGTCTCGAAGGTACCCGTGCTGTCTGAGCCATGCCCTGACACAAAGACGAAAACCACAGCAGGATCGGGCCCCGTCCCCACCGGCTCCTCGTCCGCTGGTGTTCCGTCTTGTTTGCGAAACGGGCTGCGGCGAGGCGGACGCGTCGCGGCGAGGAGGCCCACCGCGAGGGCGGACCCGCCTGCGCCGTAGGGAACCAGTGACCAGCCACCCGGCAACGGCCTCGCCGGGAGGGACCCGACCCGTGGCGGGGCTGGTCCGGGTTGGAGACCGAGCCCGCCTCCGGGGGTGGAGTCGGGAATCGGATCCGTCTCGGGTGAAGGGAGCAGCAGAGCGACCAGGAGGAGCAGAGTGAGCACGGGAGGCCTTTCGCGACCGGAGGCAGGCGGGGCAACCCCAGCCTGACACTGTGTGGGCTTCAGCTCAAGGGGTCCGAATCAGCTGTCGCCAGCAGATTCCTGGCGGCAGCCGAGTCGCGCCCGATCTGCTCAACGAGTTCGGCAACACCTGGGAACTTCCGCTCGTTGCGGATGTGGGCCACGAAATCGACGGTCAGTTCTCTGCCGTAGAGGTCCATGTCCAGGTCGAAGAGGTGGACTTCGACCATTTCCTCATCTCCGCCGAATGTCGGGCGCACCCCGATGTTGACGACCCCGCCATGAGACTCGCCGGCCACCCCAACCTGCACCGCGTACACCCCTCGCGCCGGAATCAGCAGCCCAGGGGGAAGGTCGAGGTTGGCGGTTGGCACCCCGATGATCCGCCCCCTCCCGTCGCCAGGCACCACGCGACCTGCAATGCGAAACCGCCGCCCGAGTAGCCCGCTCGCATCTTCGACCCTGCCTGCCAGGAGCGCCTCGCGCACCGCGGAAGCCGAGAAGGGAATTCCCTCGCCGTACAGATCGACGCCGTACGTCTTGAAGCCATACCGTTCCCCGAGTCGAGAGAGCGTCTCGACATCACCGCTCCGTTGATACCCGAACCGGAAGTCGCTGCCGACGACGATCACCGCCGCACGCATCGTCCCGACGAGCACGTCGGCAACGAAGCTCTCCGGAGACATCGCCCGCATCGAGTCGTCGAAGTCCAACAAGCCAACGATGTCGATGCCGAGACGGTCGAGCAGCTCCAGCTTCTGCACTTCACTCGTGAGGAGGGGCGGACTGCCCTGCCCCGCAATCTCCCTGGGGTGCCGTTCGAAGGAGAGCACCGCGGTGGGCAGGCCGCCGGCGCGCTGCTGCAGTTCCTGGAGCACCCGTAGGTGACCCCGGTGCACGCCGTCGAACACCCCGACGCTCAACGCGGTACGCGCCACCCCCGGATCCCAGCCTGTCTGCTCACCGCGCAACACCTTCACGCCAAGACCACCTCGGCGCGAGCCGCGACGCCGTCGCTCTGATACACCGCAAGCAGGCGTCCGTTGGCATCAACGATGCGAAGCAGCCCGGTGACGTCCGACCGCAACGCGCTCCCGGTGAGCGACACTCCGTTGGCTACCGCGATGGCCGCGTCCGGACCGACTACTTCGAGCGGGAGGTCGGCAAGCCCGTCGGCAGGCGACAGGAGCAAGGGCAGCCAATTGATCTCACCTGCGGTGGTGAAGGCGTCCATGGTGCCGGCGTCTTCGACACGCAATGATCCGTTGCGAGTCCGGCGCAGCGCCGTGAGATGAGCACGACCGCCGAGGGCGCGGGCGATATCGTCCGCCAGCGTTCGAACATACGTGCCGGTGCCACACCGAACCCGGAGGATTGCCTCCGGATAGTCGGAGGGAGCGAAGTCCTCGAGTTCGAGAGCATGGATCTCTACGGGGCGCGCCTCGCGGGCGACGACCTCGCCTTCGCGCGCCAATTCGTAGAGCCGGCGTCCTTCGACCTTGCGCGCGGACACCATCGGAGGCTCCTGCAATACGGTGCCCACGAACCGTTCCATCACCTGTTCGAGGTCCTCAGGGCCAAACGGCATCGGCGCACGCGACAGCACGGCTCCATCTGCATCCAGGCTGTCTGTAGCAACCCCGAACATGACGCGTGCCACGTATTCCTTGACCCCTGCCTGCACGAACCGCAGAAGCCGGGTGGCGCGGCCCAGACCCAGTACGAGCAAGCCCGTCGCCATCGGATCCAGCGTGCCGGCATGGCCGACCTTGCGTTGCCCGGTCACGGCGCGGACCTTGGCAACGACGTCATGCGACGTCCATTGAGATGGCTTGTCGATCAGCAGGAATCCGTCGAACGGTGCGGCGCTCATGCCAGAGCTTCTGCGACTCGGAGGATGGCTTCCTCCGCGCTTCCCTCAAAGGTGAAACCAGCCGCGTTGTGATGGCCACCCCCGCCGAGTCCGGCGGCAACCGCACCCACGTCCGCAGCACCGCGAGACCTCAAGCTCCCCTTGGTCTTACCGTCACCGAGCTCGCGTAGCAGGCAGGCTACTTCGGCTTCTTCAGCGACACGGATCAGGTCGATCAGACCGTCTGCTTGCTCGTAGGCGATGCCGGCCGCAGCGAGGTCCTCCACTGTGAGTCGCGACCACACCAGGCTCGCCTCCGGTACCAGCTGAGCCCGCGACAACACGGCGCCCGCTACCTGAAGGTATCCGAAAGGCGATTCTTCGTAGAGGTGGCGGCCCACCCGCTCGGGGGCGACACCTCGGGTGAGGAGATCCGCCGCAATCTGGTGGACCGCAGGGCTCGTGGCTGAGTACTGGAAGCGACCGGTGTCGGTGACCAACCCGACGTACAGCGCCTCCGCCACCGCGGCGTCGACCTCCCATTCGAGCAGGGCGAGCAGTCGGTGAATCACCTCGGCGGTAGCCGCGGCCGTAGGGTCGACCACCGAAACGTCGCCGAAGCCGTCGTTCGTCATGTGATGGTCGATGACGACGAATCGTCCGGCACGTTCGGTGATTCCCGTTGCGCTGCCGAGCCGGTCGGGCGCGGCAACGTCGACCGCGACGGCAACATCGACGGCGGTGTCGGTGAGCTCGCCGGGTGACACCAGCACGTCCGAAACGAGGAAGCCCAGCTGATCCGGGACGACGAACGGCTCACCAAAGGTCGCGAAGGCGGACTTGCCCGCCTGCCGGGCCGCAAGGGCCAGGGCAATAGCCGAACCCAGGGCGTCGCCATCCGGCCCGACGTGCCCGATCACCGCTATCGATTCCGCGGCGCCCAGGACGGCTGCCGCCTCGCTCATTGCCGTGTCGAGCTCGGTCATTCGTCATCCTCCACTATCGGCTCTTGTCCCGTATCGAGGTCCTGGAGCAACGCGTCGATCAGCAGCCCTTGCTCAATCGAGGGATCCACTTCGAAGACCAGGTGGGGGGTGAATTTGAGCCTGGTCTGCTGCCCGACCGCTCGCTGGATCCGAGGGGCAGCATGAGTCAGAGCGCTCGCGGTCGCCGCCTGTTCCTCGTTGGTACCAAGCACCGAGTAGAACACCGTCGCGTAGCGAAGATCGGGTGTGGTGTCGACACCCGTCACCGTGACAAACCCGATACGCGGGTCCTTCAATCCCGTGATCTCTTCCGCAACAACTTCGCGGACGAGTTCGTTGACCTTTCGCATCCGCGGGGTGCGTGCCCTGCTCACATCGGCTCCTCGAGATGGCTCACCACTACCGACAACACTTCGATGTCCGACCGTTCCCGCAGGTCACGTTCGACAGCGTGCAGGATACGGTCGAGTTGGCCGGGATGCGCGGCCGCCACGGCTATGCCGAACGCCGTGCGCTGCCAGAGATCCTGGTGCTCGACCTCAGCCACCGACACCGGGTGGGTGCGCATGAGTTGCGCCACTGCCTTCTTCACGATGCTGCGCTTCTCCTTGAGTGAATGCACGTCGTGGAGACGGATATCAACCCGCATGGCGGCGGCAAACACCAGGTCAACTCCGGGGCCGGACGGCCGTCGCCGTGTCCGGTTCAACCGCGATCTCCCCCTGATGCGTCACGGTGGGATCCAATACCATCGCCTCGCTCCCTCGACTCAGGTGCGAGCGACTTCCTTGACCTCGTACGACTCGATCGTGTCGCCTTCCTTGACGTCACGGAAGTTCTGCAGCCCGATGCCGCATTCGAACCCGGTCGCGACCGTAGCCACGTCATCCTTGAACCGTCGCAGTGACGCGATCGTTCCGTCGTAGACGACCACACCGTCGCGCACGAGGCGAGCCCGGGCGTTGCGGTTGATCTCGCCCTCCGTGACATAAGAGCCTGCCACGAAACCGTACCGTGGAGCTCGAAAGACGGCCCGTACATCTGCCACCCCGAGGAACGTCTCGACCTCCTCCGGTGCCAGTTCTCCGACCAGCACGTTCTCCACGTCTTCGAGCAGTTCGTAGATGATCGAGAAGGTACGGATGTCGATGGCTGCTTCTTTGGCGGCCTTGCGAGCGCCGGCATCGGGGCGCACGTTGAAGCCGTACACCATGGCGTCTGAGGCGTCTGCCAACGTGATGTCGTGTGAGTTGATCCCACCGACGGCACCATGAATGATCGTGATCCTGCCGTCTTCTCGCGAAATCTTGACGATCGCATCGCGAATCGCCTCTAACGAACCGTGCGCGTCTGCCTTGATGATGATGCGCAGCTCGGCGTGATCCGCGGTCCGGAATTGTTCGAGCAGATTCCCGAGCCGCTCGGTGGCAGTCGGTACGGTGAGTTCGAGCGCACGCAACTCGTCCAGCTTCGCCTGGGCTTGTTTGCGAGCCACCCGCTCGTTGGCAACGACTTCGAACATGTCGCCTGCGCTCGGTACGTCGTCCCAACCCATCACCAGCGCGGGAGCGCTGGGCCCGGCCTTGTCGACCTTGGCCCCGTTCTCGTCGAACATGGCACGCACCCTGCCCGAAACGGCGCCGGCGACGAGAGCATCACCCCGTTTGAGGGTGCCGCGTTGCACGATCACTGTGGCGGTGGGGCCGCGGCCCACTTCGAGCTGGCTTTCGATGACGGTACCGACGGCGGGAGCGGCGGGATTCGCCTGAATGTCTTCGACCTCGGCAACCAGAGACACCATTTCGAGGAGTGCGTCGATGCCATCACCGTTCAATGCCGACACCTCTGCGTCTACCACGTCACCGCCGAGTTCCTCCACAACGAGCTCGTGCTGGGTCAACGCGGCCCTGACCGCGTAAGGGTCCGCAGTCGCGAGATCCATCTTGTTGATGGCCACGATGATGGGGACCTCGGCTGCCTTGGCGTGGCTGATCGCCTCGACCGTTTGCGGCATCACGCCGTCATCTGCGGCAACGACGATGATCGCGATATCGGTGACATCGGCTCCTCTGGCCCGGAGCGCAGTGAACGCTTCGTGGCCGGGCGTATCGATGAATGTGATCGTCCCGTCCGGCCGGGTTACCTGATAGGCACCGATGTGCTGAGTGATTCCACCGGCCTCGCCCTCGATGACGTTCGCGGCGCGAATCGTGTCGAGGAGCTGGGTCTTGCCGTGGTCGACATGACCCATGACGGTGACAACAGGCGGCCGTGCCCTGAGGGTCGCAGGGTCGTCTTCGTACTCAACGATCGAACGCTGCAGTACCTCTTCCTCCTCGACTACTTCGGCTTCTTCGACGAGTACGTCAAGGCCGTAGATCTTTCCGAGCGCCTCAATGGAGTCTTCGGGAATCTGCCCGCCGCCGGGAATCAGCTCGCCCATCTGCATGAGTTCGCGAACCACGTCGCCGGTCCTGGCACCCACCAGGCGAGCGAAGTCATGTGCGGTGACGCCCTGCTGGACGATGAGGATCCGGTCCTCTCCGTCTGCCACTTCAGACGGCGCTTCGGAACTTGATGGGGCAGGCTCCTCTACGAGGGGTGGTGCCGCGACCGGGTCGACATCAGGGGCCACCGCGGCGACTTCAGCTGCGGCGGCCTCGACGAGTGCTTCTTCCTCGACAACCTCGTCTGCCGCAACCTCAACCACGGCTTCGGCAGCCGGGACGGCTGCAGCCTCGGTCTGACCGGTCTCTTCGAACGAGAGGGTTACGAGAGCAGCCTCATCCTCCTCGAGTCCAGACGAAGCCGTCTTGACGTCGAGACCGAGCTCCTGGGCGCGCGCCAGTACCTCTTTTGACTCGAGACCCATAATCCGGGCCAGCTCGTAGATCCTCTGCTTCGCCAAGGGTTACCTCCGCGCAAACCTCCACTCCGCCATCAGGCGGGGGGAGGGTTCACCTCTTCTGATGCTTCTTCTGCGGTGTCATCCGTGGTCGCGGCCTCGATCTCCTCAGCCTCAACTTCTTCCGCCGCCGCCTCGATCTCGGTTGCTTCGGCGGCCACAACGTCTGCTGCGGCCCCGATCTCCTCTGTCGCCACGACCTCTTCTACCTCTGCTGCGGCCTCGACCGCTTCAGCCGTCACCACCTCTTCGGTAGCTTCCTCAGGTGTCTCGGGTCCCGAGGCTTCCTCGGCGGCAGCAACGACCTCCGCGGCTGCTTCGTCTTCGACATCCTCCTCGAGGTCGAGTCCAAGGTCCTGGCTCTCGGACTGAATGTCGATCTTGTAGCCCGAGAGCCGGGCGGCGAGCCGCGCATTCTGGCCCTCCTTGCCGATGGCAAGGGAGAGCTGATGATCGGGAACGATGACCGTGGCCACCATCTCCTCGTCGTCGAGCCGGACTTCCTTCACCCTGGCGGGGCTCAACGCCTCGGCAATGAACGACGAAGTATCTTCACGCCACTCGACAATGTCGACCTTCTCGCCGCGGAGTTCGTTGACGACCTGGCGAACCCGCGATCCTCTCGCACCGACACATGCCCCGACCGGGTCCACGTTGGGGTCGTTCGACGCCACCGCGATCTTGGTGCGATGCCCCGGCTCGCGGGCAATGGCCCGAATCTCAACATCACCGTCGACGAGCTCCGGGACCTCTAGCTCGAAGAGGGAGCGGATGAATTCCGGATGGCTCCGACTCACAACTATCTGGGGGCCCTTGCCCTCGCCGCGTACCTCGAGGATGTAGGCCTTCACGCGGTTGCCACGCTCGAGTCGTTCGTACGGGATTCGCTCGGATGAGGGCATGATGGCCTCGGCGTTGCCGAGATCGAGAATCGCGTAGCGGTGATCGGATTGCTGCACGATGCCGGTGACGAGATCACCCTCCCGACCTTCGTACAGGTCGAATACTTGCTCGCGTTTGGCATCGCGCAGCCGCTGCAGGATCACCTGCTTCGCGGTCTGGGCGGCAATCCGTCCAAAATCGTCCGGCGTGTCTTCCCACTCATTGGTGACATTGCCGTCTTCGTCGAGTTCCTGACCGTACACCGTGATCTCGCCGGTATCCGGGTCAATGGTGACCCTGGCTTCCTCGGCCGCACCGGGAGTGCGTTTGTATGCGGAAACGAGCGCGTTGGCGAGCGCGTCGAGGATGGTCTCTGCGGGCACACCCTTCTCGCGTTCGAGCAGATCCAGCGCATCCAGCAGGTTGTAGTCCATCTCGTCCTTCCTTACTGCTTGCCGGGCCGGGGCTGCTTTTCCCAAACGAAGACGGTACGTGCTGATGTCACGTCTTCGTAATCGATGTGACGCTCGCTCCCGTCGATCTCGATCACAAAACCTCGCTCCTCGACCCCGACCAACGTGCCAGAGTGCACGTGTTCACCGGCGATTTCGGGCCGGGTCTTCACCTTGACCTGAGCTCCAATCGACTTCTCGTAGTGGCGGGGGCGACGTAGCTTTCGCTCCAGTCCGGGGGAGCTGACCTCCATGGTGTACGAGCCGGTGAACGGATCGTTCTCATCGAGCAAACGCGAAATGCCCCGGCTCAGCTGGGCGATCCGACCCACGCCCACCGGCTCATCGCCGTCAACGGTGATACGAACCTTGCCGCTGGTGCCATTACCGGTCACTTCGATGTCGTCGAGCTCCACTCCTTCTGCGGCGACATAGGGCTCAACCACCTGCCACAGGCGTTCGGCCGTGTCACCCACGTGTCCTCCTTGGACTCCATTCACGAAACAAGGTGGGCCCGGGCCCACCTCGAGACATTCTCCTCAGTTGGTCGGCGCGAGTATACCAGCGCACCGGGCATCCCGGATATCGCCGTATCCGGCAGGATCAGCTGCGGTCGGCTTCGATCAGCACCAAGAGGCGATCGACAATATCTCCCGTCGGCACCTCTTCGACCTCACCGGTGGCACGTGTCACCAACTCCAACACTCCCGAATCCACGCCGCGAGGACCCACCGTCACCCGGTAGGGGATCCCGATGAGTTCGGCATCGTTGAACTTGACGCCGGGACGCTCGTCGCGATCATCGAGGATGGTGTCGACGCCTGCGGCGAGCAGCGCGTCGTAGAGCGTCTCGGCCGCCTCCACCACGTGGGAGGCATCGGTCTTGAGCACGGTGACCACAACTTGCCACGGTGCCACAGAAACCGGCCAGATGATGCCCTTGGCGTCGTGGTGCGCCTCGACGACGGCAGCCAGGTTTCGCTCCAACCCGATGCCGTAGCTTCCCATCCAAATGACCCGGGCGTCGCCGCCTTCGTCGAGAACGCTCGCGTTCATCGCCTCGGCGTACTTGGTGCCCAGCTTGAAGATGTGGCCTACTTCTATGGCCTTGAAGACTTCGAGAGGGTTGCCGCATTCGACGCATGGTTCGCCGGCAACGACGGCGCGCAGATCGAGCCATTCATCGACCTCAACGTCGCGTCCAACATCAACATTGCGAACGTGGAAGTCGTCCTGATTGGCTCCAGTGGTCATCCCGCGCCGGCCGTGTAGCGCGTGGTCGGCGACGATCCGGACATCAGACACGCCGACTGCACCCAGACTCCCGGCATCAGCTCCGAGCAGCGCTCGAATCTCATCACCCTGGGCGGGGCGTATCTCCACGGATTGCGTACCGTCCTGCAGCTTCTGCTCCTGGAGTTGGTGGTCGCCACGCAACATCACCAGTGCTGGATCACCGTCGAGGATGTAGACCAGCGTCTTGATCTGGCGATCCGCAGCGGCCCCTTCGGGGAACTCGGCGAGAGCGTCGATAGTCCGGATGCCGGGGGTGGCGAATTTCTCGATTGCGGCCGCGTCCGGATCCTCGGCAGCCGCCACCACCGAAACCGCCCGCTCGACATTCGCCGCGTATCCGCACTCCGGCGAGTAGGCAACGTCGTCCTCACCGGCGGAAGAACGCACCATGAACTCAACAGAATCCGAACCGCCCATGGCACCAGGAGACGCTTCCACAGCAACAGCTTCTACTCCGAACCGCCGGAAAATGCGTCGGTACGCTGCGTAGTGGAGATCGAAGTTGGCGTCGAGCCCCGCGGCGTCGATGTCGAAGCTATAGCTGTCTTTCATCGTGAACTCGCGCACTCGCAACAGACCCGACTTCGGGCGTGGTTCGTCGCGCAGTTTCGTTTGAATCTGGTACCAGATCTGAGGAAGCTGGCGGTATGACGTGAGTTCGGCCGCGAGCGTGGCGAAGACCTCCTCATGGGTCATGCCGAGCACCACATCCGACCCCCTGCGGTCCTTGAGGCGGAACATCTCGTCTCCCATGATGTCCCAGCGCCCAGACTGCTGCCATAGCTCGGCGGGATGGATTGCAGGGAGCAAGAACTCCTGACCGCCGATCCGATCGATCTCCTCCTCGATGATGCGCCGGATCTTCGCCCTCACCCGAAACGCCGCCGGCAGCAGCGAGTAGACGCCCGCCATGAGTTGGCGCATATACCCGGCTCGGATCAGCAGGCGGTGGCTCGCCGCCTCTGCGTCGGCAGGATCGTCGCGAAGGGTTGGGATGAAGGCCTGAGACCAGCGCACGTCGGCTCCACTAGCTAGCAGTGGGGGGAGCATAGTTGGCGAGCCAATACCTCCAGCTTCGATCGCGCCCTTGCACTCGAGAGTCAGTCTCCCTTGGCTACCTCGGCTACCGCAGCCCGCCGCTCATCAGCTCGGTTGGCGTCACCCTGGACCCCGCGCAGCTCGACCGCCGTCTCTGCGGCAATGACCGCGGCGTCCTCGTCCGCCGCCGCCAGCCTGGCCTCGACACCCTCTTCAGCCAGCAGACGCGCCTCGTTGAGCAGGGCCTCGACCATCTCATCTTCGGGTACCACCCGCACCACCTGACCCTTGATGAACAGGTGGCCGCGGCCCTTGCCGGCTGCGATTCCGAGATCAGCCTCCCGTGCCTCGCCGGGGCCATTCACAACGCACCCCATCACCGCTACCTGGATCGGGAGATTCTCGGCTTCGAGTACATCGCGCGCGTCCTGCGCTACCTGTATGACGTCAACCTCAGCTCGCCCGCATGAAGGGCAGGCGATCAGATCGAGGCTTTGTCGCTCGCGCAACGAGAGGTACTCCAGCAAACGCCTCCCTGCCACCGCCTCTTCGACCGGGTCTGCGGTGAGCGAGAATCGGATCGTATCGCCGATACCCTCCAACAGCAGCGTAGAAATCCCGGCAACCGACTTGATGAGCCCGCCGGGCGGCGGGCCCGCCTCGGTGACTCCGAGGTGCAGCGGGTAGTCGACGGTATCGGCGAGCAAGCGGTACGACGCCACCATCGACGGGACGTGGGAATGCTTCACCGAGATCTTGATGTCGTAGAAACCGACGTCTTCGAGATATCCGATCTCCTTGAGGGCAGAGGCCACCAGCGCTGCCGGAACCGGGCCGCCGTGCTCAGCGAGCAGGTCCTTGTCGAGCGACCCCGCGTTGACGCCAACGCGAATCGGGACTCCGGCCTGACCTGCGGCCCGCGCCACCGCCTTGATTTGGTCTTCTTTGCGGATGTTGCCCGGGTTGAGCCGCAACCCTGCCACTCCTGCCTCGAGTGCGGCGAGGGCGAGGCGATACTGATAGTGGATGTCGGCGATTATCGGGACCGGGGCTCGCGGCACGATCTCCGCCAGACCTTCGGCGGCCGCCACGTCGTTGCAGGTGATACGGACAATGTCGGCCCCGGAACCGGCCAGTGCGTACACCTGCGACAGCGTGCCATCAACATCCGAGGTCTTGGTAGTCGTCATCGATTGCACGGTGATAGGACTGGAGCCCCCGACGGGCACATCGCCGACGTGGAGGAGGCGCGTCTCCCTGCGATCGAATGAGTCCATGAGTCCAATGCTAGGCCGGTGCCGACATGAAGCAGCCCCACAGGACTTCGGTTTCGCCTCGGCAGGTGCTGCTCGTTTCATGCCCACGTGTCCCGCAGGGACCGGCCCCTAGCCGGGGAGTTGGAGCGGGTCGACGATGTCGAAGTAGATACCGAGCAGACCCAGCATCACAACGAAGGCAACCACCACCGCTGCCACCGGCAGCAGCTTGCGGACGTCCGGCTCTCTCCCCCGGATCTTCTCATACAGCGCCACCGCAAAGTGCCCACCATCGAGGGGATACAGCGGTACGAAGTTCAGCACCCCTACGAATGCATTGACGAACGCCAGCAGCACAAAAGTGGCCTGAATTCCGGAAGCCTCCGCAATCCGGGTGAGGCCGACCACGCTGACGGGGCGGGAGGCCTCCGGAACGCCGCTCGACGAGTCGAAGACGGCGGCCAGCAAGCCGCCGAAATTGGTCACGAGACTGACCAGACCTATCACGCTCTGTTCGACCGCAAACCACAGATCCTGCGCGGCCTCGGACGATGCACCGAAGACCCCCACCGAACGTTGAACGGCAACCGGCGACACGCCGAAGAACCCGCGAGGCGGGTCGCCCACCGCGAGGAGCGTTGTCTCGAGGAACACCCGTTGGCCGTCTCGTTCGACAACGAGCGCGACCGTTTCCCCCGGGTTCCCTTGAGCCGCCACCACGAAGTCACCCCACTCGACGATTGGCCGCCCCGCCATCTCGACAATGACATCGCCGGCCAGCACTCCGCTGGCTCCGGCGGGGGTCGGTTGCGGGTGGTCGGTGGTCTCGAGCGTGACAAGCTCGCCGTCGCGATCGACCACGACCGCCGACACCTCACCTGCCGCTTTGGTCGCCCCAGACCACACCGCGAAGCCATCTGCACCGTAGACCGCCGCCCCGTCGATGCTGACGAGCACGTCGCCGGAGACGAGTTCGATGGGGCGCTCGTCCGCGACCTCCTCCACCGGAGTGAAGTACACGGGCTGAACCACGTTGATTTCCGGGGTCGGCTCGGTGATTCCGTACACCAGGGCGAGAACGTAGAAGATGAGATACGCCACCAGAAAGTGGCTGGCGATGCCGGCCAATACCACCACCGACTTCTTCCAGAAAGGGTTCTCGCGGTAGGTTCGGCCTTCGTCCTCTGGAGCGACCTCTTCGAAGGGGTTCATGCCGACAATGCGGACGTAACCACCGAGTGGAATCGCCTTCACGCCGTACTCGGTTTCGCCTCGCTGCATCGACCAGAGGCGCGGCCCAAACCCAAAGAAGGCTTCGGTTGCCTTCATGTTGAAGCCCTTGGCCGCGACGAAGTGTGCTCCTTCATGCAGGATCACCATCGAGATGACACCGAGAATGAGTATCAGGGCGGCCATTCGTCCTCGCGAAACGGGTTGGTGCCCACCGCAGGCAGGCACGGTTGGTTCTGTTGCCCTGGACGGTAGTGCCTGACTCGAGCTACCTCAGCCACCAGGGGGGCCAAGCTGCCCCACGGCGACGGCAGCCGCTTCTCGTCCGGCCGCATCCGCTTCCCATACGGCATCGACGCTGGTCAGAGGGCCAACGGGCACCGCATCCATGGCAGCCTCGACGACGTCGGGAATCGCCAGGAACGATACCTCGCCGCGCAAGAACGCCTCGACCGCTACCTCGTCGGCCGCATTGAGCACCGCAGGAGCGGAACCCCCTGTGTTCCCTGCTCGATACCCGAGTTCCAGGCAACGGAAGACGTCTCGGTCGGGCGCCTCGAACGTCAGTTGACGGCCGACCAGGTCGAAACCCAGCTGAGGCGCATCGCGCCGACTGGGGTAGGTGATGGCGTACTGGATCGGCCCGCGCATGTCCGGGTCACCAAGCTCTGCGGTGACGCTGCCATCAACGAACTCCACGAAGGAGTGCACCACGCTCTGCGGGTGGACTACCACCTCGATCGCCTCATAGTCCATGCCAAAGAGGAAGTGAGCTTCGATCACCTCGAACGCCTTGTTCATCAGGGTGGCGGAGTCGATGGTGATCCGTGGCCCCATGTTCCAGGTCGGATGATCGAGTGCTTCGGCGACCGTGACGCCGACGAGCGAACCGCTCGTACGACCGCGGAACGGCCCGCCGCTGGCCGTCAGAATCAGGCGACGGACGTCCCGACGGTCCTCGCCTACCAGGCACTGCCACAACGCGGAATGCTCGCTGTCGACCGGAATCAGCTCGCCACCCCCTGCCGCGGCGGCAGCCAGCACGACGTCGCCTCCGGCGACGAGGCTTTCCTTGTTGGCCAGGGCCAGCCGGTTCCCCGCTTCGAGCGCCGCGACCGAAGGACCCAGCCCTGCCACCCCAACAATGCCGTTCACCACAATGACATCGTGCTTTGCGGCAAGCGAGGTGACGGCGTCCGCCCCAAAACGGATGGAACCGGCCGTTCTCCGTGCAAAAGCTGCCCGGTCGGGTCCCGTGCCGCCCGCCACGGCGATCTCGGCCTGCGGATACGAATCCGCGATCTCTAGCAGCGCCTGCGAAGGCTGCGCGGCGGCCAGACCAACCACCTCCAAACCAAGTCGCGAGGCAACATCGAGCGTCTGCTTGCCTATCGAGCCGGTGGCCCCGAGGACGACGATGCGGTTCAGTTGAGCAGGCCCAGCCACGCGTACGCCACCCAGACGACGGGGACAACGACCAGCATTGCGTCGATGCGGTCGAGAACACCCCCGTGGCCGGGCAAGATCGTTCCCATGTCCTTGACATCCAGCGCTCGCTTGACCACGGATATGGCAAGGTCGCCGAAAGGCGCCACCAGGGCAACCAGCAGGCCAAGCAGGAGACCGGATCCGAGATCGAAGGGTCCCGATTCGAACAACCCGAAGAAGACACCAACGAACAATGCGCCGAAGATGCCGCCGATCAGGCCCTCAACCGTCTTTTTGGGCGAAATCCTGGGCGACAGAGGGGTTCGACCCAGTTGCCTGCCAACGAAGTACTGACAGATGTCCATGAACGCGACCGTGACGATGAAGGCCACGATGAGCCATCGAAAGTCGGGCGACTGCAGCATGTCGAACACAAACGCACCGAGGGCGATCCACACCGCCACCATCATCGTCAGCGCCGCATTGAACAGGGGCAACGAGCGACCAGAAACGACCGTATAGAAGATCAGGGTCAGCAGCAACGCAGCCGCCATGCTCATCGGAATTGCGACCGGCTCAAATATCCACGTCCCGATCATCGCGCCGGCCACACCGGCGAGGCCGAAGACGGTCAGGGGGTTGAACCCAGATCGTACCAACACGGTGTAGAACTCCCCGGCAGCGAGGCCCAACACCAAGAGTGCCAACAATCCCAGGAAGAGAGGTCGATACAGCGAACCGATGAACACCGCCAGCAACATAACCGCAGTGCCGATACGTAGTGGGAGATCGGAGGAGCGCTTGGCGACCGTCGGCGTGTCCTCCACTCCGCTGGCAGCAACGACGTCGTCGAGTCCCACGATGCCACGCTCCAGCCCTGGCATGTCGGCGGCGACCGCCATGAGTTCTTGGTCTTCGTCTGCGGCCCGAGCCACGTGCTCGGCGAGACCGGCATACTCCTGTGTTGATGTGGAGTAGAGCCGCTCCGCCGTGATCTCGTCGATTCGTTCCTCCTCGGTGGCCTCGTGGTCGAACGGCGGTGCGGTTTCTGCTGCAGCACCTGCAGCAGTTACCCCAGGAGAAACCGCACCGTCAAGTTCCTCGCCTTCTCCGGCCTGGACCCCTTCATCCGTCTTCGGGCCTGCTGGCTCGACTCCCGGGGGTTCGAACTCGGTCGTGGCGTCTGGATCGTGGAAGACGGCAGCGGTGGAAGCATCGGGGGCAGAGGAGGCCTTGTCTTCCAGTCCGTCGTCGGCGTCTGCGTCCTCCACGTCTGGCGTCTCTGGGGTAGCTGATGGATCTTTGGCTGCTGCTTCGTAGTCCACAGCTGCGGGCGGAGCGAATTCCAGCTCAGCCGCCTCGTCTTCGTCCGGGGCACTCGAGGCCCACAACTCCTCGAATCCCAGCTCTTCAGTGTCGCCTGTCGCCACTACGCGATCGAGTTCATCGCCCGGCGCGCCTTCTTCGACGCCGGCAGCCGCGAACGTGAAGCCGGACTGAAACGGCTCAAGTTCTTCGGTGTCCTCACCGACCGCAGGATCGGGCGTCATCTCCGGCTCATCTGAAGCAGCTACCTCTGACTCGGATTCGCTTCCGTCGAGCAGGTCCTGAACAGGTTCGAAGTCGTCGAAGTCTTCAACGGACCACGCGCTGGAGTCTGCGTCCTCCTCCGGAGTGTCCGGCTCCCCGTCGCCGGGGACGTCGCCTCTCACCTGTGTTCCTCCTCCGGCTTGCCGGTAGCTCAGGCCTTCGCGTCAGACTTCGAGCAGCTCTTCTTCCTTGTGGGTGAGCAGCTCGTCGATCCGATCGGTGTGAACGTCGGTAAGGACTTGGAGTTCCTTCTCTGCCCGCCGAATGTCATCCTCCGACACGTCGAGCGACTCGAGGTGATCCTTGCTGTGACGTCGCACGTTGCGAATCGCCACCCGGCCTTCCTCTGCGATGTGGCGAACCACGCGGATGAGGTCGTTCCTCCGTTCCTCGGTGAGCACCGGAAAAGACAGCCGGATGACGTTCCCGTCGTTCGAGGGGTTCAAGCCGAGGTCGGCCTCCTGGATCGCGCGTTCAATCGCCACGATCGACGTCTTGTCGTAGGGCTGGACGACCAGCAACCGGGCCTCGGGCACGGAGAACCCTGCCAGCTGTTGCAGGGGAGTCGATGTGCCGTAGTAGTCGACAACGATGCGGTAGAGCAGACCCGGATTAGCGCGACCGGTACGTACGGTCCCGAACTCCCCGGCAGTATGCTCGACGGCCTGGTCCATCTTCGCTTCAGCCAGTGCGAGCTCTTCCTTGATCACGGTGTCACCTCAGTGCACGAGTGTCCCGATTGGCTCTCCTCGGATCGCGGCGGCGATGTTGCCCGCTGCGGTCATGTTGAAGACGCGAATCGGGAGATGGTTGTCCATGCACATCGTAATGGCCGTTGCATCCATCACCTTGAGTTGATCGGCGATCACGTCCA
This sequence comes from uncultured Acidimicrobiaceae bacterium, assembly GCA_964397045.1. Lineage (GTDB taxonomy): Bacteria > Actinomycetota > Acidimicrobiia > Spongiisociales > UBA5794 > CAYNHF01. The sequence goes on from CAYNHF010000033.1 coordinate 136,194, forward strand.
TGTATGTGATATCACGGAGCAGCTTTGCGTCCGGGGTGGTGACCGGGTCGGCGTCGTACACTCCGTCGACCTTGGTCGCCTTGAGCACCAGGTCGGCGCCAATCTCCGCGGCACGCAGCGCCGCCGTCGTGTCTGTGGTGAAGAACGGATTCCCGGTTCCCCCGGCAAAGATCACGATCCTGCCTTTTTCGAGGTGTCGGATGGCGCGGAGCCGGATATACGGTTCCGCGACCTGCTGGATGTTGATCGCGGTCTGGACCCGGCACGGTGACCCTGCATGCTCGAGCGCATCGCGGATCGCGAGTGCGTTGATGACGGTGGCCAGCATGCCCATGTAGTCGGCGTTGGAGCGGTCCATCCCGACCGCAGCGTTGCTGAGCCCCCGGAAGATATTGCCGCCACCGACCACAATCGCGATCTCGTGACCTTCCGCGTGCACCCCGGCGACCTCTTCGGCCACCCGGGCAACAGTCCCGGGGTCGATTCCGTAATTGAGTACCGGGTCCGCGAACGCTTCGCCCGACAGCTTCAATACGACTCGCTGAGCCCCCATTGTCACTCGCCGCCTTCGCCAACCTGCAAGCGGGAGAACCGAGCCACGGAGATGTTCTCTCCCATCGTCACGGCGAGTTGTTGCACCAATTGCTCCACCGTTCCCTCAAACCGCTCCGCGCGCACGAACGTCTGGTCGTACAGAACGTTGTCTGCGTAGAACGAATTGATCCGCCCATCGACGATCTTCTCCACGATGGGATCCGGCTTGCCCTCGTTTCGGGCCTGCGCCGCGATCAGTTCCTTCTCTTTCGCGACGGTCGCCTCCGGAACATCCTCACGTCGCACCCAGGTCGGTTGCGCCGCCGCGATGTGCATGGCGACGTCGTTGGCCACCTGCTGAAACTCGTCGCTCTTGGCAACGAAATCGGTCTCGGCGGCGAGCTCGACAAGAACACCGATAACGGGGCGCTCCACCTGGTAGTGCATATACGACCCGATGGCACCCTGAGTCTGCGCCCGATCGGTCCGTTTCGCTGCCGCCGCGATCCCCTTTTCCCTGAGCAGTTCGGCGGCACGCTCCATATCGCCGTTGGCTTCTGTCAGGGCACGCTTGGCGTCCATGATGCCCGCACCACTGGACTTGCGTAGTCCTTGCACGTCTTGTGCGGTGAATTCAGCCATTGGTCGGCTGCTCCTTGCTCGCGCCCGCAGCTGCCGGCTCATCAGCTTGTTTCTTCTTGCGGCGTGCTTGGTACAGCGCGCTGCCGTCCTTCGCTGAAGTCGCGACCGCGCCGGCAATCAGCTGGGCAGCGCGAATCGCATCGTCGTTGCCGGGAACAACCATGTCGATCGCATCCGGATCACAGTTGGTGTCGACCACCGCGATGATCGGGATGTCGAGCCGATTGGCCTCCGCAACCGCGATGTGTTCCTTGATCACGTCAACCACGAAGATCACCTCTGGAGGTCGGGTCATCGACCTGACTCCACCGAGGACCGCTTGCAGCTTCCCGAGTTCCCGCCTCAAACGAAGGCGCTCCTTCTTGGGAAGCGCTTCCATTTCGCCCGAACTCTCCATTCGTTCGAGCTCCAGCATGTACATGATCCGCTTGTGAATCGTCTGGAAGTTGGTGAGCATCCCGCCGAGCCAACGATGGTTGACGTACGGCATGCCTGCCTCTTCTGCAGCTGCCTTGATCGCTGCCTGCGCTTGCTTCTTGGTGCCTACGAAGAGAACGACGCCGCCGTCCTCGGTCGACTCCCTGACGAAATCCGAAGCAACCTGCACTTGATCGAGTGTCTGACGCAGGTCGACGATATGGATGCCGTTGCGTTCGCCGAAGATGTACGGCTCCATCTTGGGGTTCCAGCGCCTCGTCTGGTGACCGAAGTGAACTCCGGCTTCCAGCAGCTGGCGCATCGTGACTGCTGCCACGTGCTCCTCCTTGTTCGGGTTGGTGCCTCCGCCCACCCTTCGAGCCTCCACAGGTCGTCGCCGTCACCGGCGCGCGACCCGACCACAGGAGATTGCGGTGGACGTGCGGTTTACGGACGGGAGTGTAACCAGGGAGGGTGCTTGTGCCCACCCGGCAAGCACCGGCCGATGGTCAACGCTTGTAGGGCGGCTCCATCAACCGGTTGCGAAGGCTCATCACAGCCTTGGTGTGGATCTGACACACCCGGGACTCGGTGACAGACAACACCTTGCCAATCTCGGCAAGGGTCAAGCCCTCGAAGTAGTAGAGGGTCACCACCAGGCGCTCACGGTCCGGCAACCGATTCACGGAGTCGGCGAGCATGTAGCGGGTCTCCGCCGTCTCGAATGAGCCGGAAGGATCGAGCGCCTTGGGATCGGAGAGAAGGTCGCCGACGGCGCCTGAGTCGCGTTCGCCGGGGTTCAGCAACTCGTCGAGCGCTACAAACCCGAGGGTTGCCAGCTCGCCGAGCTGATCCTGCAACTGCTCGACGGGCATGTCCATGTGCTCGGCAAGTTCCTGATCGGTCGGGCTCCGCTGGAGACCGTGTTCGAGTTCGGCGAGGCTGCGCTGGATCTCTCTGGCCCGTGATCTCACCGACCTGGGCACCCAGTCGAGGGCACGGAGTTCGTCGAGGATGGCACCTTTGATCCGATTCACGGCGTAGGTCTCGAACTTGTACCCGCGCTCGAGGTCGAACTTGTCGATGGCATCGATCAGCCCGAACGTTCCGTAGGAGATGAGATCCTGGGCGTCGACGTTGCGAGGAAGACCCGCCCGCAACCGTCCTGCCACGAACTTGACGAGTGCCGAGTAGTGGAGAATGAGTCCCTCCCGTGCCCTCGCATCACCGGTCGACTTGAAGTCGGTCCAGAGGCCTTGGAGTTCCTGTTCCCCGCGCTCATGCACGGGGGTGACTTCTTTCATACGTCGCCTTGAGATGTCGCCGGGTCACTGAAGTGTAGATCTGCGTCGTGGCCAGCTCTGCGTGGCCCAGGAGTTCCTGGACTGCTCGCAAATCTGCCCCTCCCTCCAGCAGGTGGGTTGCAAACGAGTGCCGCAGCGCATGCGGGAAGGTGCCGAGACGATACCGCACCACGCGCCGAATGCCTCGCGTACCGAGCCTGCCACCGCGTGCTCCTATCCATAACGCGTTGCCTGCAGTTTCTTCGGCCAGATGGGAGCGTCCGTTAACCAGATAGTCCTGAACGGCCGCGCGAGCCGGTTCACTCACCGGAACGTCTCTTTCCTTCTCTCCCTTCCCGACGACCCTGATGAAGTCACCGTCGCGGATGTCCGCGAGATCGAGAGCAGCAAGCTCGGCGATTCGGAGTCCACTGCCGTACAACAGCTCCAGAAGTGCCCGGTCCCGCAGATCCAGCGGTGAATCCGCCGCCAGTTCGTCCAGAGCGGCGGCCAGGGAGGAAGCGGGTAAGGCCTTGGGGAGCGTAATCGGCTGTTTGGGCCTCGCCAGCCCGTCGACCGGGTTCACTGCCGCGTCTTCACGTTGCACCGCATCTGCGTAGAAGGACCGCACTGCCGATACCTTCCGGGAAATCGAGCGCCTGGCGTAGCTGCGAGTCGACAGGTTGGCGACGAAGCGCCTGGTATCCCGACGGGTGATCTCGCCGATCTCGCCACGTCCGAGCCGGTCGCAGAAGGTGAAGAACTGCGCGAGATCGCGACGATACGCCGCGACGGTGTGTTCCGACAGGCGTCGCCCGGTCCGGAGCCGGTCGAGATAGTCGCCGACCGGACGGAGGGCCCAGTCGGGGCATTCGAGAGTCGTCTGCATAACACGCATGGTGACTCCCCGGTCTGGCCGCGTCAACGATCGGTGGTGTGGCGGCGCGATACCGGCACAACGCTCGACCCCTCCCAGCCTGCGGAGCCTTCAGCAACCCAGCGCCCCACCAACGCGACGGTTTCCCCCGGCGAGAGCCGCGCCCGAGCTGCGATCTCGTCGAGACTTGCGCCGGGCCCGATCAAGGCAGTGACGTCGTCGCTGCCGGTGAGAACCGCGCGAGTTGAGCGACGTGGTCCCAGCACCAGAGAAAGGGCCTCGAGCAGATCGTCGGGGTCAAGCACCGGATGGGCCCCATCACGAATCAGCAGGTTGGTGCCCCGCGACGTGTCCCGCCCAACGTCGCCCGGCACGGCAAAGACGGGGACTCCCTGCTCGAGGGCCGTCGCCGCGGTGATGAGCGCGCCACCTTTGACGCCGGCCTCAACCACCACCACTGCCTGTGATAGGCCGCTGATGACCCGGTTGCGGGGTGGAAATCGCCAGGCTTCTGGAGGAGTGCCGGGCGGGTACTCGCTCACCACCGCGCCCTCTCCTTCTAGAAGCGAGTCGGCGAGCCCTGCATGTTCCCGCGGGTACGCCACATCGAGGCCGCAGCCGAGCACGGCGACGCCCTTCCCGCCCGCGTTCACCGTACCGCGATGCGCCGCGCCGTCGATGCCCCGCGCCAGCCCTGAGACCAACACCCATCCGGCTTCGGCGATCGCGGTGCCGTAGGCCGTGGCGAGCCTTCTTCCGTACGACGTGCACTTGCGAGTCCCGACTACTGCAACGGCCGGCTGACTTGGAATCGAACCACGCACGAACAGCAGTGTTGGGGCGTCTGGCAACATCGCCAGCCGTTCCGGATAACCGGCTTGTCGAGGCAGGATGCACGCCGCTCCCAATCGGGCGAGTTCCTTCCTGCGCTCCGCCGCGCTCACATCGATCGCGGCCCGCACTCGATCGTTCACCTTCACCTTCCCCCGCTGTATCGCAGCGACCGTTCGCTGGGCTGTGCCGTGAGTGGCCAGCAACGATCTCACCCGGTCGGGGTGCAACCCGCCACAGGCCAGCCGCAACAGTTCGCCGCTCACAGATCCGCTCGCAACGCCAGCGCCTCGGCCACGTGGGGTTCCTCGATTGTTGGTGATTCGGCCAGATCGGCCACGGTGACCGCAACCCGGCGCACGCGGTTCCAGCCACGCGCCGTCAGGGCCTGCGACTCCACAGATTGATTGAGCAGAGCGGTGGCAGCTTCGGTCCAGCGCATGTCCCTCAGCTCGACTGCCCGCAAGTCGCGGTTCAGGACGCCTCTCTGGCGCTGTCTCTTCCGGGCTGCCACGACGCGGGATCGAACGGCGTTGGTGCTCTCACCCCGGGGACCAATGAACTCGTCCGGCATGAGGCGCGCCACCGACACCCGCAGATCGATCCGATCCAGCAACGGCCCGGAGAGCCGGCGCCGGTACCGCTTTCGCCCTCGCTCCGTGCATTCGCATCGCGTGAGCCGGTCACCGGTGAAGCCGCACGGGCAGGGATTGGTGGCGGCCACCAGCTGAAACCGCGACGGGAAATCCACCGAAGCCCCCTTACGCGCAATGCTCACTGCCCCTGCCTCGACGGGTTGGCGTAGCGCATCGAGCAGATGAATGGGAAACTCACCCAACTCGTCGAGAAACAACACGCCGTGATTGGCCAGGGTGACTTCTCCCGGTACCGGGACGCCTGAGCCACCTCCGACGAGAGCGGCCAGGGTGGCTGAATGGTGGGGCGAACGGAACGGCCGGACACAACGATCGGTCCTGCGCCTTCCTGCCGCCGCCCACGCCAGCGCCACCTCAAGCTCCTCCTCGGGATCCAACCGAGGCAGCAGACCAGGAAGACATTGGGCCAGCATCGTCTTCCCAGCACCGGGAGCACCGCTCAACAACAGATGGTGACCACCTGCAGCAGCAATCTCCAAAGCCCGTCGAGCCAGGAGCTGACCGCGCACTTCGGCCAGGTCGTGGACCGGCGAATCGACACTACGCACCCGACTCTCCGGTTCCGGGATTGGTCCGGTCGTTGTGTCTGGCGGCTCCACCTTGCCCAGCGCGGCGTTGCGCAGACAATCGACGCTCCTCACATCAACCCCGCGCAGGACCGATGCCTCTGCCGCAGGACCCGCCGGGAGGAAACACTGTCTTCCAAGCCGACGCGCCACCATCGCCGCAGCCAGCCCGCCCCGAACCGACCGCACCTCACCGTCGAGCGCCAATTCCCCGAGCGCCACCAGCCCGCCCTCCGGTGCCCGCATCTGGTCATCCGCCAGGAGAACGGCGAGCGCGATCGGCAAGTCGTAGGCTGCGCCGGCCTTGGGTAGATCCGCTGGCGAGAGGTTGATCACAACTCTTCGCCGCGGGAACCGGTAGCCGGACCCCGCGAGCGCCGAGCGCACTCTCTCTTTTGCCTCCCGAACCGCGGTGTCGGGCAGACCGACGATGGAGAAGAGTTCGCGGTCGGCATTGCTGACGTGGGCTTCGACGGTGATCGGGCGGGGCTCAACCCCGACGATGGCCACGGATGTCACAGAACCAAGCATTCGTGCAACGTACGACCCCGCTGTGACACGCGCGCGCTCCCCCCGTCACGGCTCGACCCGTCACGGCAAGAGTCGTTCAGTCGTGGACGTACTCGAGGAGTTGGCCTACGAACGCGGTCGCGGTCTCAGGGAACTCGCGGACGTGGAAAGAGCGTGATGCCACGATCTTCCCGCCCTCGGCTTCGACGCCCCTCTCCAGAACCGAGAGGACGGCTGAGACCCGAGCGGTGGTATCGGCAAACGTGTGCGGAAAGATCGAGTAGGTGCAGAACACGCCCACTGGTTTGCCGTTGAGATTCGGCAATCCATATATCCACTCTCCGACCCGGTGCGCCGGTTCCCCACCCAGCGGGGAATCGACCTGCACTCCGCAACCGATCACCAGTGCGTCGGCGGCCAGCACGTCATCAGCAACCGTCTCTTCGATCGAGCGGACGAGGGTGGCGACTCCCTGGGAAGCGGCAGCGTCGGTGACGGCATCCGCACCCCGGCGAGCCTTTCCTCGCTGGCTCTCATAGACGACGTACAGGTACATGCGCCCACCATCGCTGCTGAGTGCCGCAACCGACAAGAGGCGTTCGACCCGACCTCCGGCGGTCCGCCGAGCCCGGTCGCGAGTGGATCCGGTCCTCAGACGCGAGAAAGCGGGGAGGGTCTTGCCCTCCCCGCTTCGACGTCACCGACCCGTTCCCGGGCCGTCCTTCCTACCCCTCCTCACGCCGGCGGCGTCCGTAGCCCACGAACACCAGCCCCAAACCGAAAAGCGCGGTACCGATCCGAGCGAAGCCCGCGATCTCCATACCCGTTGCCGGCAAGACATTCGCGTAGCTGAGAGAATCCACGACTACCTCCACCTACCTGTGGCCCGACCCCCCAGCCGACACGGGTTGCCAGGTGGTGTGTCCTACCTCACCACTCAGTCCGTAGCCGGTTTCCGGCCTGACCTGCCCTGCGGCATACGGCGCCGCTTCACTAGTCCAATTTCGACCCTACTCATGCCTGCCTTCCAGGAAAAGGGCCAACCTGGATAGCCTGCTGTGACTAGTTACCAGCCATGGACAGCAACCCGATTTGGATTAGGCAGGTCCAGACCGCAGTCGGGGGCCGTCCCTCTGCCGACGCGTTCTCCGCTTGCAGGCGCTGCGACGGCGGCAATCGATCTCGTCGCCGGTGGGCGACAAGGCTGGAGACCGAGTTGTGGCCGGCCGGCGGCCCATTGCGCAGCAGGTGCAGGCATCACTGGAGTTGGCCGCAGTGACGGTGCGGTCCGGACTGCCGACCAGAGGGCAGCCGGCTTGCCCCCCGGAGGCCACCCGGCTATTGGGCAGGCGGCCACCAGGTCGTCGCTGGGTAGTTGCCGTACCAGGCGAACCAGAACGACTGAGCGCTGACCACCCGGGGCCATGCCTCGCCTGACACGTCGATGCGATCCTCATTGACGTCTCCAGCCTCGAGCGCTGCGACCAGACCGCGCGCATCGAGGGCAGCCGAGCGGAGTGGGACCAGGTAGAACCGCGCCCCGGCCGCGGTCGGCAACGCAGCGAGCGTCGCCTCGCCGAGCGGGATGACCTGCGGCCCTGCTGCCACGAGAGCGTCGACGGAGACGGCGAGCTGTGCGCCGGCGAGGTCTACCGTGGCCACCTCAGCCTTGGGATCGAACACGTCGGGTACTTCGAAGGTCGGGAACCAGAGGTCCGGCGACCCGTAATACTCGGCGTATGCATCGCCCGGCTGGTACGAGTACGCGAAGCCGTCCGGAATCGACACCACGTCGGAGTCGGGGTGTTCGGCGGTCCACTCTCCGTAGCGCGCAACCGTAAGCGGCAGACGCTCCAGCACAGTGCCCGCGAATTCCCCAGCGATCGCTTCGCCACTGAGCTGGAACCACAAGCTCCGGGTTTGGCGGTCCATCATGACCTTGTTGGAGTTGTGGAGCAGGCCGGAGGTGATGAACTCGAGCACCCGGCCGCCTACCTCGCGTGAGTACAGAACGCCGGTGCGGCAAAGCGTGCAGTTGACCAGTGCCACCGCCTCGCCACCGAGCGTGTCGTTGGCGAGTTCATGGTGGTCGAGAATGCGATGGGGATAGGCACGGGCCTGCCCATTCACAACGGCACCGAAGGTCAATTCATCTTCAAGCATGTAGTCTGCCGCGGCAATGGACAGCGTGGCCTGGTCGTTGAGTTCCGGGATGCCGCCTACCCGCACCCCTCCCCACTGGACTTGGGCGGCTAGCACCGGGTCCTCGACGCTCGCCACCGCCGAACCCATCAGCGGGTCGATCAGAGAGAAGAGTTGGGCTTTCCACCGGATGTAGCCTTGCCCGGCGTCGACCTCGTTGTTGTACATCCAGCGTCCGAACGCGAGATAGCTCGCTCTGGGGTCATCGGGTGCAGGCTCGCCCGTCAGAGTTTCCAGTGCGCCCACCACTTCGGCAAACACCACTTCGGTCGAAAGCAGGCGCAGGTCCAGCAGGTAGGGCACCCATCGCGGATCGCCTGTGGCCGCCATAGAGCGCGCAAGCACAATGATGCCCTCCTCGGTTGGCGTTCCGACCACCTCGACCGCCGCGGATTCGATTTCTCCGGTAGGGATCAGCTCGGCTGAGACTTCGGGAGCAGCCGAGGTCGTTGTGTCGCGTTGCGTGGTCGGCGTCTGTGCCGAGGTGGTAGGAGTCGCCCCAGCCGCGTCTGCCGTTTGCTCCACACCCGCTCCACCCGCCTGGACAGGATCTCCATCTTGTCCCGGCCCAACGAACAGCAACGCGAAGGCGAAGAGCGCGAGTGCGGCGACAATACCGATCACGACGTTGCGGGTCATGGCACTGGCAACACCACGATCAGTGAGTTCGTTCCCGCCATCTGCGAGCGCGGATCGGCCGCCGGCTCGGGAGTCTCAGCGCCCGTCGAATCGTGCGGAACGTTGTTCGAGAAACGACGCGATCCCTTCCCGAGCATCTTCTGAGGCCATCAGCACGGCCTGGGCCTGGTTCTCGACCGCGAGCGCCTGCTCAAAGCTGAGCCCACCAGACCGGTCGAGGCCGGACTTGAGTGCTCGAAATGCCAACGGCGCCCCCGCCGCTAGGTCGGCAGCGACCTCCGCGGTGGCACGGACCAAACCATCCGGGTCGACGACTCGGGACACCAAGCCAATGTCAAGCGCTTCCGATGCCTCAATCACTCTGCCCGTCAACGCAATCTCGCGCGCTCGAGCCAACCCAACGAGGCGGGGCAACAGCCACGTGCCCCCCATGTCCATCGCCAAGCCTCGCTTCACGAAGATCTCCGCAAACCGCGCCCGGGAAGATGCCAGCACCACATCACACCCGATCGCGAGGTTCATCCCTGCGCCAACCGCCAGACCGTCTACCGCGGCAACCGTGGGTTTCGTCAGCCGGTGCAGAGTGAGCGCCACCCGGCTCGCCCTGTTCATGGCAGAGTGGTTGTGCGCAACATCTTCTAGCCCGCGGAGCCCACCCTCTACCGTGAGGTCGGCACCCGCGCAGAAATCGCCATCGGCTCCGGTGAGCACCAGCGCTCGCGAACCGGAGGCTTCGAAGCCGTCAAGCGCCCCGAGCAGCTGTTCCCATCCGAACGCGGGAACCGCGTTGGCGCGACCCGGGTTGGAAAGCGTGATCCACCGCACCGGGCCCTCGTCACGAACAGAAACGAATGAAGACGACTCGGACATCTCCGAGCAGGTTAGGCCTTCGCCGTGTCCTCAGTTGCTGCCAAGGGTTGCCGGGTCAGCAGCGCGTCCATCGGGGGAAGTCGCCTCGCCACTCGACCCCGCCTCAGGCTCAGGCCACCCAGGAACCCCCCTTCAGATTGCGACTTCCATCCAGGCAACATCGAGAGCAGAGCCCTCTCGCAAGGGTTCGGTTTCGCCGGTGACCAAGAAGCCGAGATCGGCGTAGAGCCGCTCCGCGGTGTCGTTGCCAATCGTGACCGCGAGCCGAGCCCGGCTCGCACCCCGCCCACGACCCCAGTCGCATCCAGCTTCGAGCAGCGCCCGGCCGACACCGGTGCGCCGCATCGCGGGACGCACCCACATGCCGCCGATGGACACGATCCTCGGATCGGGCTCGAAACCGACGAAGCTGAGGCCCGCCATCGAGTCTTCGCTGTCTGCCAGGAGAACGGCGAAATTCGCATCCACTTCGATCCGCTCGAGGAATGCCACCCAGCGATCCGCAGGCGCGTCGATTTCGTCTTCGAGAACGTGTCGGAACGCATCCGGCGACTCGCGCAAGGAGCCGAGTCGCATCTCGCGATATCGCGCCCAATCTGAGGGACCAACTTCGAACACCTTGACGGTCACACCATGACGCTACCAATCGATCCCCGCAGGAAGCGGAGTCGCCGCCACCAGCAGGAACACCCCTAGCATCCACGCATGGGCTTCAACCCTTTTCGTGAACAACGGAGCAGCGTGCTGGATATCGCACTGGTGGTGGGCTTCCTCATCATCATCGCCGGGTTCGTCATCTGGGCCATGTTCGGCTGACCCGGTGGGAGATGTCGATCCCGAGTTCGTGACCGTCGTTCAGCCGTACCAGGCGCGCAAGACCTACCTCTGTCCGGGCTGTGACCTAGCGATCGAGATTGGGACCGGTCACGTGGTAGTCATTCCGGAACTCGAGCCAGATCTGCGGCGTCACTGGCATCGTGGCTGCTGGTGGAAAGAGCAACGGCGGCGAGGGGCGCCCCATCGCAACCCGGTCAACCCACGCGGGGAAGCCACCTCACATCCACTCGATCCGGCCGAATAGTCACCGCCACCACATCGATGCGGTAGGCGCGAGGGTCCAGCCGGAGCCCGGCTGCCCGCACCCGCGCCAGCTTCACGTGGTCGAAATGGATGAGTGGGTCATCATCAAGTTGCCTCGCAATCAGCGACTTGACCTCGACGGCAACCCGCTCTCCTTCGATGTCGCACACCAGATCGATTTCACCTCGGCCCGCTCTCACGTTGCGATCGACGATGGTGACCCCTCTCGACTCGAGCAAAGCTGCCGCGACGCGTTCGCCAAACGCACCGACAACTTGGCGGTGCCGCGCAGCTGCCTGCAAGGAGGCACCCGCTGCAGTGAGAGATGGCATCGCTCGAAGGTACGGGGTGCGTGTGACAAACAATCACATGCGGAGTACGTCTGCGCCGCACGTAACCCGGACGGCACCTCGCCAATTCAGAGCGAGGTGGTCGGCTCGAGTTCCTCGATGTTGACGTCGCGGAACGTCATCACTTTCACTCGCCTGACGAAACGAGCCGGGCGGTACATGTCCCACACCCAGGCGTCCTCCAGCTTGAGCTCGAAGTAGACGGACCCATCCTCACCGTGTTTGGTCAGCTCAACGTCGTTGGCCAGGTAGAAACGTCGCTCGGTCTCGATGACGAACCGGAACATCGGGAGCACGTCGCGGTACTCCTTATAGATCTGCAGCTCGACGTCCGTCTCGTATCGTTCGAGATCCTCTTCAGCCATTGCGCGATTCTCTCCTCGAGGTGTCCACCGCACATCGCGTGAGCGGAGGCCCGTACCCTAACGAGCATCGGCATGCACCCATGAGCTCAATAGGAAACCGAATCGTCATAGCCTCGTCCACCGGCTCGGCGGCCACAACAGGACGAAGGCTCGCCCCACCACATCCTCGATCGGGATTGGCCCGAAAACGCGGCTGTCCTGACTGACGTTGCGATTGTCGCCCATGACGAAGACGTGTCCCTGGGGAATGGTCTCTTCAACGAAGTTGGGCATCCGAGAGTTGGGATGGAGATATGGCTCGTTGATCACCATCCCATTCACCACTACTTGATTGTCGACAATCTCGATGGTGTCCCCCGGCAGCGCAATCACCCGCTTGATGAACTCCGACTGTGGCGTCGAAAGGCCGACCGATTCGGCGAGGTTGCGCAGCACCCGAGACGGAACCGTTTCGGTGCTTCCCGAGTCGAGCAAACGCGGGTCGTCGAAGACGATGACGTGGCCGCGCTGAATGTCACCGAACGTGTAGGCCAGCTTGTTCACCATCACCCGATCGTTGATGAGCAGTGTGTCTTCCATGGACGCCGAGGGGATGTAGAAGGCTTGAACCAGGAAGGTTTTGATAACGACCGCCACAACCAGGGCGATGAGCACCAGAATCGGAAGCTCACGCCAGAACGGGCGCTGCTTCTTCTTCGGGACATTCGTGCGAGGACCGCTCGCGGTTTGATCCACAGCCGGCGGCTTCGGCACTGCATCAGAACTGCCGCCCTCGTCGGGATCGGAGAAAGCATCGGAGAAGGGCGGTGTTGTCACCGACCGACACTACCGCAGTCCGGCGCCAATCCGGTCGCTCGAGCCGACTTCGACTCATCGACGATGACTTCACGCCGGCACCACATCCGGGCCCCCTAGGTAGTCGTGCCACAGCAACCGGGCGGCGGCAGACCGCCACGGTTTCCAGCGTCGGGCCATCTCTGCTGCTTCCTCGGAGGAAGGAGGCGAGCCGAGTGAAAGCGCCTTGGCCATTGCCACGTGAAGCGCGCGATCGCCCCGGGGCCACACGTCGGGACGGTCCAGCGCGAACATGAGATAGATACCGGCCGTCCACGGCCCGATTCCCTGGATTCCGAGCAACGTGACGCGGGCGTCTTCGTCGCTCATCAATTCCACCGCGGCCAGGTCGATGGTTCCCTCCGTGATCCCGGTGGCGAGGTTCCGAACGTAACCCCCCTTCTGGCGGCTGAATCCGATCTCGCGCAGTTCGATATCGCCCAACTGCAGGAAAGCACCGGGCCCGACCTCACCCTCCAGCCGATCGTAGAGTCGGTTGAAGGCTGCTGCCGCAGACGCCAACGACACCTGCTGTTCGAGGATGATGTGCGTCAGCGATGCGAACCCGGGAGGACGACGCCAGTGCGGCGGGACCCCGTTGCGAAGGTAGAGGGTACGAAGCTGGGGATCGCGATCCGCCAGTCCTGCAACGGCCGCAGTGAACCACTCGGCACTCACCGGGCCCGGACCGGTCAGTCGCGCTTCTCCTTGATTCGGGTGGCTTTGCCGACCCGGTCACGCAGGTAGTAGAGCTTGGCTCGGCGCACGTCACCGCGGCGTAGCACTTCGATCTGCTGGATGATCGGAGCGTGAACCGGGAAGATTCGCTCGACACCGACCCCAAAGCTGAGTTTGCGTACCGTGAACGTCTCGCGGATACCTCCGCCGTTCCGAGCGATGACAACACCTTCGTAGGACTGGATGCGTTCGCGGCCGGCCTCGATGACGCGCACGTGCACGCGCAAGGTGTCGCCTGGACTGAATTCTGGAATGTCGTCGCGTAGGTACGCGGACTCGATCTGGTCGAGGGTGTTCACGGGTCCTCCAAGACGCGGCAAACGGTGCCCGGAAGAAATCTCGGGAACGAGAGTCTACTCCGCTTGCAGTCGTTGCGCTAAACGTCCGGTTGGCTCCTGGCGGTGGACCCTCCGAGGTCCGGTCTCCGCAGGCTCGTACGACGCTCACGCTGGTCCTGCCGCCAGCTTTCGATCTTCCCGTGGTCTCCGGACAGCAGCACCTCCGGCACATCCCAACCCCGAAACGATGCCGGCCGCGTGTAGTGGGGCTCCTCGAGCAGGCCATGGCGATAGCTTTCCGTCACGACCGACTCTGGGTTGCCAACCACGCCCGGCAGCAGACGGGTAACCCCCTCCACGATGGCGAGCGCAGCCACTTCGCCACCCAGCAGAACGTAGTCACCAATCGAGACCTCCTCGTCCACAAGGTGCTCGGCGACTCGCTCGTCGACACCCTCGTATCTGCCGCACACGAGCGTCAGGTGCGCCAGACCGGCCCAGCGATCCAGCGCAGCTTGCTGCAGCGGGGCTCCTGCGGCACTCAACAGAACCCGATGCGTCTGAGCCAGCGGCTCGAGCGCGTTTGCCAGAGGCTCCGCCATCATCACCATCCCGGCTCCGCCGCCGAAGGGGGTGTCGTCAACCTGGCGGTGAGGGCCGAGACCGTGATCCCGAATGTTGACGAAGTCGACCTCGAGCCTGTCGTCGCGTCGAGCACGACCCACCAGACTCACCTCGAGCGGCGAGGCGAAGAACTCTGGGAATAGTGTCAGCACCGTGATTCTCATGGCCACAGGGTATCCTCGTTTTTGGGGTGAGTCTTAGGACGCGGGGAGGCCGGCGAACATGCGACGCGATCAGTCGACCGAGACCGACGTCGCCGTCGCCGCTCCGGAAGACGCCACGGATCTCACTGCCGAGGAATTCCCGGCCGGCGCTCGACTGCACCATGCGGTTCAAGTCATCGGTTCCGCGCCGACCTCCCCACCGGCGAAGGAGGAACGGCCCCCAACCACACGGGTTCCGGCGTCGGTACCTCGGCCGTCCAGGCCCGACCCGTCTGTTGACCTGTTCGGAGCGTCGGTAGCTGCCCAGGAACACCTCGAGGAGCCGGCTCCAGGAGTCAAGGATGTCCCGGTCGCAACACCGGCAACCCCGTCCGAAGCCGAAGACCTCATCGTCGACCTCCGATCCGACGAGGCCACCGAACTCATTCATCCCGTCACCAGCGTGCATCTGACAGATTCCAGAACCTGGGTGGACGCTCCACAGGGCTGGGTGCGCGACGAAGCAGGCGGACTCGAATGGCAAACGGTGGTCACGGCCGCCGATCGGTTCGATCGCTGGGAGATCGGAATCCCGTTGGGTCTGGTGTCCGTCGACGTCCTGCTGTTCGGGCCTGTCGGCGGCGAGCGAATCGCCATGGGGAGGCGGGACGCTCTTGCCGAGATGGTTGCCGAGACCCTGCGCCGCGGTGGCCACGCCATCGTCTCTGTCTCCCAGCACATCACGCAGCTCGACGACTCACTCCTGGTAACCGTGACCGGCACGGCCGCGACGCTGCGCGACAGGATTCACAGCTAGCTGCCGCCAGACGCAACCGCTACGCCCGGTCAGCTGCGGGGTACCGCCGAAAACGGCACGTCTTGGTCGACCCGGATATCACCGGGAAGGCAGAGCACCCGCTCCCCAATGATGTTGCGCTGAACCGCATCGGTGCCCCCGCCGATCCGTAGACGCGGCGCTCCGAGGAACCCGGCATGCCACTCGCCATCCCACGGCGCCCTGCCGGATCCGAGCATGCCCGCCGCCTGGAACAACTCTACGGCCATACCGCATGCATCCTCGATCAGGTCGGTAGCCAGCAGCTTCACGGTGGAACCTTCCGGACCCGGCATTCGATGGCGGGCGATCGCGGTGAGAAACCGCATCCCGATGAACCGCAACGCTTCGGCCCGCGCGTGGATGTCCGCGTACCGATCGCGCACCACTGGGTCGTCGCGACGCCCGAGCTCCACAATGAGCGATCGCAGGGCCCCGAGGATGCGAAAACCGAAGCCCACGAGCGAGAACCGCTCCCACATGAACGTCGTGATGACCACTCCCCAGCCGTCCCCTACCCCATCGATCCGACACACGCGACGTCGCGCCTTCTGACCGCATGTCCACCATGAACGCACAGAGCCCACGGTGTTTGGCCGCCTCCGAGTCACTGCGGGCGATACACAGCCCCCAGTCCGACCGATGCGCGAAGGTGGTCCACACCTTCTGACCATTCGCCATCCATTCGTCGCCATCACGCGTCGCCGTGGTGGCGATCCCTCCCAGGTCGGAACCGGCACCCGGCTCGGAAAAGAGCCGACACCAGACATCGGCTCCGGACAGCAGAGGTTCGATGAACCGCGCCCGCTTGCGCGGCACTGCCATGCTGCAACACCGCGCGGCCACACCCGCCGGTGCCGACTACCAGCGCGTCATGGGGCACGTCGAACTGGCTCTCTTCCTGGCGGAAGATCAGCTCCTGTATCAAGGTTCCTTCGCGACGGCCGTATTCACTCGGCCAGGCAACCCCGGCCCACCCGGAGGCGAACTTCAGCCGCGGCCAACGGCGAGCCTCCTGGAGCCGACTCGTTTCCTCCTCGGGAGACCATTCGCGACGATCGCGGATGGAGCCACCACACGCTCCGGTAGGGTTTCAGCATTGGCAGCGAGGAACTCCCGGGCTTCGCTCCTGAAGGAGGCCTCCTCAGGCGAATCAAATGGCTCCATGGCACCGACGATAGCCACAGAGGGAACACGGATCCGGGCCGAAACGGCGATGCGCCTTTTGGTCAATCGCAGGAGAATCCGGCCGATACATGAGGCAACAGCACCGGCGAGCCTCGCCGGTGCCGCGCCGCGGCAAAGCAGAAGGAAATGATGCGCCGGTTCGCACTCGTCACGTTGTTCGGTCTGCTCACGGTTTCGTGCGCCTCCGCCCCGGGTACCGATGCCGCTCCTGAGGTGCAGGCCCTCCCGCAACAATTCGAGGCAACGGTCACGACGCTACCCCCGGCTGTCGATGAAGCCCCGACCCCCGTGGTGCTGGCAGAAATCCCAGCTAGTCCGCTCACGGATGAGGTGGTCACAATCGCAGAACTCGCATTGATGCCTTTGCGTGAGCTCGGCGCACCTTTTGAGGGCTTCGTCGCTTCCTCCGAGGGCGAGGAGTCGAATGAGGCCGCCACGGACGACCTAGCCCACGGCGTGGACGAAGCGGCGGACATCGACCAGTTCGGAAGAAGCACGGGATACCGGGTCAGCCTGACTCCGACCCGTCTGACGGACTCGGGGGCACAGTTCGTGGACAACTGGGTGGAGCTTTTCACTACCGCCCAGGGTGCGTCGCAATACCTGACCGACTACATGGGCGATCTCAGCAAGGGCCTTGACTCGGCCCACGACCCCGATCTCAATGCCACCGACTCTCGATCCTTCGAGGTCGA
Organism: uncultured Acidimicrobiaceae bacterium; assembly: GCA_964397045.1. GTDB lineage: Bacteria > Actinomycetota > Acidimicrobiia > Spongiisociales > UBA5794 > CAYNHF01. The sequence goes on from CAYNHF010000033.1 coordinate 153,351, forward strand.
GGACCTCGGCGACGAAGCAGTCGGCATCACACTGATCGAGACTTCGACCTCGGGTGAGCCCTACGTGGAAACGGTGGTCGGCTTGCGGATCGGTCGGCTCCTTGCATTCGTCAGCATCGGGCGTAGTACCGACGTCGACGTGAGGGTCGTAGCCCTCGAGGTCGCCGGCGAATTCGAGCAGCGTATCACCGGGGTGTTGGACGGTTCTCTGGCTCCGGTCGTCGCCACCGAACCTCCTGCGGTGCTCGAGGCCTATGCCTTCGAGTACCGCCAGCAGCTCGAACAGAGTTTTCGGATTGTGGAGTCTGCGGTCGAGTCCGACGGAAGCGGCGGTTTCGACGGCGGTGGTGATGCACCGCCCGGAGAGGAAGCGCCAGACGAGGGACCACCTGACCCTTCCCCTCCCACGACCACGATCTCCTGGACGAAGGAGGAAGCCTCGACGACGGTCACGTCGAGCGGAGTGGTCACCACTGAAGCAACCCGCTGCCAACTCACCATCCGGAACAACGGCCGCCGCATCAGCCGCGCCACCTACATCATTACCACCGATGAGGTTTGGCGCTCCACGAACGGCAGGAAGTTCAAAGCGATCGATTCGCTCGAAGAGCGATTTCTGGCGGATCTACTGTTCTGCCCAGGCTGGTATCCGTCGCGCAGCGACTCGGGAGTGCGCTCGATCACACGACCCGGCCGCGGGGTGATCGAAGCAGCCAAGGATGGGAGCGTCACCGAACGCTACGACCTCGGTTTGGCGGACCTGGTGGCGGCGGGCCTGGCAGGTGAGTCGGGGCGGGGCCTACGAGTGAATCGATTCACCTTGTGGACCGGTGGCGACGCCCCGTGGGTGGTCGGAGTGGATCTCCGGGTAACAGGACCGACGTCAGCGATGGAGCGAGCGTTCGGTCCGGCGTTTTATCCCGGTGGCTCGGTGCAGATCGAGATGGAGTACGTCGCCAACAGACTGAATGACCCCACCCTCGTCATCGAGATACCGGGGTCCTGAAGCGAAAGCGGCCTCAGTCGGCGGGCTGGGCACAATGACCACCCGGGACGCCGAGCCCCGTGAGCAGAAAACCGACGGACGCATCGGTGATCTCGTGGACGGCCTGTTTCGGTTCTGCAGCATCCATCACCGTTCGGCCGGCGGTCATGATCACTTCGTGGATGAGACGGCCGGCAAGCAGTTGTGGCATGGCGCGGAAACAGCCGCCCACCACCCCTTCGCGATAGATGTCGCCGAAGGCGCCGGACAAGCCGCCGTGAGCGGCACCGATGCGCCGCTGTGCACCGGTGCTCAGACGCGGGACTTCGGTATGGAGGATGAGACCCAGGTGGTCGGTGCCGACGAACTCGATCATTCGCGCCGCGAGTGCCGCCAGCCGTTCGTCTGGTGAGAGATCCGACGGAATGGGATCGACCATTTCGGACACCATCGCCGGCAGCCGCGACTCCACCATCTGCACGAGCAGGTCTTCGGTGGATGCGAAGTACTCGTAGAACGTGGTCCGCGCGATATTGGCCTCGTAGGCAATGTCGGCGTGGGACGTGGCCTGGTAGCCGTTCCGAGCGAACAGAACCAGCGCTGCGTCAAACAACTCGGTCCGGGTCGATTCCTTGGTGCGCATCAGTGTCGATTCTATGTGGAACTCATTGATACGGTACCGGAGCGGCTATGTCTTGGCCCGCGGTGCTATCGGTCAACCTCGGGAGCCATTTCCATGATCTCGTAGAGCGTGGTGCGACGGGCGGGCGTCCGGTCGATCGATCGGATCGCACCCTCGAAGTCCGCGGGCTGCATCATGGTGCCGTGGGAAGCACCCGCCGCGCGCGAGATCGTCTCATCCATCAGAGTGCCACCCATGTCGTTGCAGCCTGCCTGCAGCAGCCGGATTCCCGCCTCGAGGCCCAGCTTCACCCAGGATGCCTGGATGTTCGGTATCAGACCGTCGAAGGCGATCCGGGACACTGCATGCACCAGCACGACCTCATCCCAGGTTGGTCCCGGCCGGCTCCGGCCCCGCAGGAATATCGGAGCGCCCATGTGGACGAATGGCAGCGGCACGAATTCGGTGATGCCACCGGTGCGACGCTGGATGGCACGCAGCACCTCGTAGTGATTCGCCCAAGCGGCGGGTGAGTCGATATGGCCGAACATGATCGTTGACGTGGAACGCAGACCCATCTCGTGGGCGGAGATCATGACGCGAGCCCACTGCGACGTGCGGATCTTGTCAGGGCAGAGATGTACCCGCACTGCGTCGTCGAGAATCTCCGCCGCAGTGCCCGGAAGCGTGCCGAGTCCGGCTTCCTTGAGTCTCTGCAGGAAGTCCTCCACCGGGATTCCCAGCGTTTCGGCGCCCTGCCACACCTCGAGCGGAGTGAATCCGTGGATGTGGATATCCGGGACGTACTGCTTGATCGACTCGACGACCGTGACGTAGAAGTCACCCGTGAAATCGGGATGGATGCCACCCTGCAGACATACCTCCGTAGCGCCGCGCTCCCAGGCTTCGACACTGCGCTCTACCACCTGGGGCACAGACATCAGATATGGCTCGCCGCGCAGATTCATCGACCGCGGGCCCTTCGAGAAGGCACAGAAGCCGCACTTGAAGTAACAAAGGTTGGTGTAGTTGATATTGCGGTTCACGACGTAGGTCACCGCGTCTCCGTTTGCCCGCCTGCGCAGTTCGTCTGCCACACGGGCAACTGCATCCACCTCGTCACCGCGTACCCGGAACAAAACCTCGATCTCGTCGCGGGTCGGGGGGACGCCTTCGAGCGATCGGTCGAGGATCGAGGTGACCTCGGTTGACACCCTGAGTGCCGCCGTCTGGCCGGTCCGGCCGAGCCAAGTCTGATCCGCCCACTCTGCCGACAACCGGGCAGACGGAACCGGTGCCGGTGTATCCATGCCGGGTGCCCACTCGTACCTTGGCCTCGCCACCCCAGAGGCGTCGACCTGGCCGAGGTATGTCGCGAACAACTCCTTGTCGAGTCCTTCACGAGCCGCGTCGATCTCAATGCCGACGGGGAGTGCGGTCCTTTCCTGCAGGCTCACTCCTCCGAGGGAGTCGCGGAGCGCGCCGAGCGACTCAGTGTCCCAGCCGCGCAACAGGAGGTCGGACGCACCAGCTCGAACCGCCCTGGTCGCATCTTCGACGCTGTCCACAAAGACGGACACCCTGCTGTCGAGCCCTGGAAGGTCGAGCATCTCTGCAGTTCGCGCGACGTCACGTCTTCCGGCGCGAACGAACGCGGCTCCGGTTCTCGCGGCTGCATCGAGCACAGTCGACTTCGCCCCGGAATCGAGCAGAGTGATCCGCCAGCCGGGTACGCCGCGTTCGAGCAAGGCACTGGCTTCGGCGGGTCCGACGACCCAGGCCATCGGCTCGGTGTCCGCATCGAGCCCGATCGAGACGGGAGCCAGTCCGCCGGCAAGGCAGGCATAACGCGACAGGGAAGAGAACGACGCGAACTCGGCGGCCGTGGTGCCCTCGCGGCGCCGGGTCGCTGCCCACAACTGATTGATCTCTTCGGCAGGACGAAGCCGAAGGAAGGTCACGATCCTGCTCATGTGCCCACCGCTTCGAACTGCGGCGTCGACGCATAACCCTCGCCGTCTGCGGCGCCGCGCACCTTGGGCAGCAACCCGGGGTCGATCCACTCTGCATCGATGAACTCGGAGTAGACCGGGAGCCGCGGCATGAGGCGAAACCCGGCAGACTCAGTGACGGCTCGTAGCTTGTCGAGGTGCGGCCACGGCGCCTCCGGGTTCACCCAATCAATCGTGAGGGGTGAAACACCACCCCAATCGTTGACACCAGCCTCGAGGTAGACGGAGAAATCGTAGGAAAGATTGGGGGGCACCTGGAGGTTCATCTGCGGCCCGAGAATCCACCGGGCGACCGCCACAACCCTGGCGAAGAAGGCATTGGTCGGCTCCGCAGCCCGCCGCATCCGGGTGTCTGCCTTGGCCCGGAAATTCTGCACAATGACCTCCTGGATGGCGCCCGTGTCTGCGGCAAGGTCGGCGAGCGCAAAGAGCGATGCGACGATCTCCCCGACGTCCTCCCCGATTCCTACGAGGATCCCGGACGTGAAGGGCACCCGTAGGCGTCCGGCGGCTTCGATCGTTGCGAGCCGCGCTGCCGGATCCTTATCTGGGCAGTTGTGGTGGGGCATCCCGGGTTCCATCAGGCGTGGCGAGATGTTCTCGAGCATGAGGCCCATCGAAGGATTCGACCGGCGCAGCCGGACCAGCGAAGCGTCATCCATCAGCCCCGGGTTGGCGTGGGGAAACAGTCGCGTTTCGCCGTTGACCAGTTCCGTCATCTCCGCCACGTAGTCGAGAGTCGATGTGCATCCCTGGGTCGCGAGGAACTCCTGCGCCTGCGGCCACCGATCCTCGGGACGGTCTCCGAGCGTGAAGAGGGCCTCCGTGCAATTGTGAGCTTCGCCGGCGCGAGCAATCGACATCACATCGTCCGGGGTCAGGAACTCGCCGCCTCCCCCGGGTGGTTTCGCAAAGGTGCAATAGGTGCATGTGTCCCGACACATCGTGGTGAGCGGGACGAACACCTTGCGTGAGTAGGTGATGGTTCGACCGTGCCCCTCGTCCCGCAGGTGTCTGGCGTGAGCGAACAGCGGAGCAGGGTCCTGCTCGCCGCGTAGGTACGCTGCGGCCAGCGCTGCTTCGGGTACAGGAAATGACATCGGCGCACGCTATCACCTCGGCCTGCCCGGCAGAACGTCCCGGTATCAGGCTTCCTCGGAGACGGGAAGAATCGCCATGCTTCCGCCCGACGTGGCGGTGGCGGGCGAGGACGCGGCATCGGCGCTCAGCGTTTCCGGCACCGCGTCCGGGACATCCCGTTCCAGATCGCGGAGCGGAGGGTAGAAGTAGGCGACCACCGTGGCACCGATCGCGAGCACACCGAGGAATATCAACAGCAGAGCTGCGCCCCGGCCTGCCCCGGTCCCGATCACCGACCCGACGGAGTTGGCGAGTGCGCCATCTTCCGCCATGAGCGGTTCGAACACGCCGTCCACGAGAGGCCCGGCCAGTAGCAGCGCTACCGGCATTGCAGCCGAGCCGATGGTTCTCCGTATGGCGAAGACGCGGCCCTGAATGTCGGGTTCGACTTTCCGCTGCCAGATTGCCTGGCTCGATCCGTTGCCGATGGGGACGGAAGCGAAGCCGATGAAGGCCGCCATCGTCACGAGCACGACAGACGGGCGCAGGCCGATGAGAATCAGACCGATCGCCAGAACGAGCACCGAGCCGTAGAGGCCATGAATCTTGCGCTGCGGGCCGCCCCACACGCTCATGACCAGGCTGCCGATCACCATACCGGTGGCGCCCACCGAGAAGACGAACCCCATTACTTGCTCGTCTGCGAAGCCGAGCACCAGAGGAAACACGATGACACCGATGAAGCCGAAGATGAGGTTGAGCACCGCGAAGTAGATGAGCAGCGCCAGCAACCCGTGCCGTTCGGTTAAGTACCGCCAGCCTTGCCTGGTCTCACGCCAGATCGAGCCGGAATCCATCGAACCGGCTTCGGACCGTTCGGGGCGAGGGAACCGCACGACCAGCAGCGTGCCTATCGCGAAGATGAAGGTGGCGACATCAATCGCCAGCACAGCCTCGAAGCCCCCCCACACCAGCAGAATCCCGGCCAGCGCCGGTGCGATCATCTGGCCGACTGCGTCTGCCAGCTGCACCAGACCCGCCGCCCTCCCATACTGCTCCTTCGGCACGAGCAGCGTCGTCGCTGCCGTGTAGGCCGGGAATTGGAATGTCTGGAACAGGCCCTGGAGGGCAAGCAGCGGGAGCAGATAGCCGAGCTCGAGATTGTCGGAGAGCACCAAGCCGATGATCCCGAATGTCGCCAGGCCGGCTCCACCGTCTGCGAGGATCATCGCCCAGCGACGGTCCCACCTGTCCACCAGAGTGCCGGCAAAGGGCGTGAAGAGAATCTGAGGCAGCTGCGAGGCCAAGAGGACGACGGCGAGTTGGGTAACCGAGCCGGTTTCCTGGAACACAACGATGGCAAGGGCGAATCCGGTGAGGCTCGTCCCGACCAGTGACACCAGCTGCCCCAGCCACACGATGAGGAAGGTTCGGGTACCTTTCGTCATGCTGATTTTCCCCACGGTGCCCGGACCTCGATTCGTGCCTCGTATGGTCGATTACTCCCAAATTGTCGGTATTTTCCGACCATTTGTCAACCGACCAATCCCCCGCCATCGCGAGACTACCGATAGGGTGCGCGGATGCGCTTCCCCGCGGCGGCTTGTCTCGCCATGCTGGTGTTCATTTCAGCCTGCACCGCCCCAGATACCGGCGCAACGTCCACTGCCGGACAGGGCGCAACCACCAGCACCAGCGTCGACCCGTCCGGGCTCATTGCGCCTTGCCTGGTCGAGTCCGCCGGTTTCGTGGACGCGGGCGCGGTGATCATCGGTGACGGCATCGGAGACGCGACAACCTTGGAAACGATCAGATGGGAGACGCACCCGGGATGCGATCGAGTGGAGTTCGGGTTTCTGACCAGATCCGGCGCGCCGGCTTCCGCAATCGGCACTTCTGTCGCCACCCTCACACCTGAGGCCGGCGTCATTCGCATCCAGTATCCCGAAACCGTTGTTTCTACCGGACCCAACGACGTTGCTTTCGACACCGCTTTGATCTCTGCGGCCTACGTGGTGTGGACGCGCGAGGGCCGCCTGGCCACGGACCTCCATCTCGCGGGAAGCCAGAACGTGGCGTTCGCAGCCGCAACGACCACATCCCCCGCACGGTCCATCGTCGACATCCGGCCCATCGAAGGCGGAGATACCGTCCCTATGCCGCCGACGGTCACCGACTCACTGGTCCTCCTCACCCCCACCAGTGGTCCGGCGACGTATCCGATCCGCATCACCGGCTACGCGAAAGCTCGCGACGGTGAGGTGGTGATCCGCTACACAGCCTCCGGGGAAGTGATCGAGGAGCGACGGACCGTTGCCGCGGGCGACGGTAGCTCCTGGGGAGAGTTCTCGATCGTGATCGACGACGGCCCGTCTGGTGCAACGGTGCTCTACGTAGGCACGGTGGTGGCGGACACCGAGCGCGGAATCACAATCGACCTCGAACTGGCCTGACCTCACGCCGCGCCTGGTCAGTCGACGGGCGCCAAGCCGCTTGGCGCATCAACGATGACGTGGCCGAGCGACGGGTGGATCTCGGCGATGATCGGTTCCACGAACGGCACCTCGAAATCTCGGCCGGCGTCAGTGGTGATCACGAGTCGGTCCTGAGCCTCGCCCAGCACCACCCCAGACACGGTGCCGATTCGAGTTCCGTCCGGGGTGATCGCAGCCAACCCTTCCAGGTCATCCGGCCAATACTCCTCTGCCTCGAGTTCGCGTCTTTCGTCGCGCGAAATGGTCAGAGTCGTCCCCTGGAGTGCTTCGGCGGTCCCGCGATCTTCGATCCCGTCGAAGTGCACCAGCAGGCCGTCGTTGTGGGGCCGGATTTCGGCAACCGTAAGCGGCCGCGAAGGCGACTCGTCTGTGACGAGGATCGCACCGGCCGCGTACCGGTCCGGACTGTCTGTCAGGGGGCGGATGATGACGTCACCACGCAGGCCGTGTGCTCTACGCACGTAGCCGACCGAAACTCGATTGTCGCCCCCCCGATTCATGCAGGAACGATAACTGGGTGAGAGCTGAAGCGCACCCAGAGGTCCGCAGGCGGGCAGCGCCGACACACTCCTGTCCAAGTCTTCTGACTTCCTGGCGCTAGGGACGGACGAGCGTGGCTGGTGGCGCGGCCCAGAATACGCCCACGGCAGCGGAAGAGGCCCGTTCCGTCGAGTTGAAGAAGCAGCTCTCAGCCGACCCTGCCTAGGGTCCAGACTCATGGATGCACCCCCGAAGCGCTACTACGAGATCGACCTGACGCGTCCCTTGCGATCCGTCACGTCTGCGGCAGCCGAGGTTCGGCCGATCACCGCGAACGATTTAGATGGCCTGGCAGACCTGATGTACGACGCCTACTTCGGCACCATCGACTACGAGGACGAGACTCGCCAGGACGCCGCAGAAGAAGTCGCGTCATATTTCGACGGCGAGCCGATGGTCGAGCATTCATTCCTCGCCAACATCGATGGAAGGGTCGCCTCAGCCGTGCTGGTGTCGCTATGGCGCGACAGCCCTTTCGTCGGATATGTGATGACGGTCCCTGCGCACAAGAACCAGGGTCTCGGGCGCCTCGTGGTCGCCACCGCTATGGCCAGCCTTCGCCAAAGCGGCCACGCCCGGTTGCAGTTCTTCATCACGCAGGGCAACACCCCATCAGAGGCGTTGTTCGAGACGCTGGGCGCGGTTCACGTCCCCGAGGCGTAGGGCGCACGGCTCGAGCGCCGGACAACCGGTTCGAAGCGACCGGGTTCGATACCCCTCAGTCGAGGAACTCGACCGCCACGGAGATGCCCTCTTCATCACCGGCTGCGCCGGCAACGGTGCGGATCGCTCGGGCGACGCGGCCGCGACGCCCGATGACACGACCCATGTCCGACTTGGCAGTACGGACCTCTGCGACGACCGCGTCGTCACCTTCGTCGATGACCTCTACCTCGACGGAGCTCGGGTCCTCAACGATCTGCTGAGTGACGTACCTCACCACTCGTTCGACGATGTCACCCTGTGTCACGACTCCTCCTTGTCATCAGTCTCGACTTCGGTGTCGGTCGCGTCACCCGCTGCTTCGACGCCTGCTTCGGGCGTCGTGGTCTCTTCCGCTGCCGGGACGGTCACGTCCGCGCCGGACGCGTCCGCTGCGACCGGCTCGTCTTCTGCGATCGGATCACCGACCACGTGCACTTCGGGCTCATGGACGGGGGTGACGGACTCCACGGGCTCCGGCACCGAAGCCTCAGCTTCGGCCGCCTCGGTCTCACCAACCGTGTAGATGTCACCCCTTGAAATGCGGAACTGCATCCAGGCTCCAGAGATCTCGAGGAGCTTGCGGGCCCGGTCCGTGGGCTGCGCACCCTTCTGCAGCCAGTCGAGTGCCCGGTCGTTGTCGATTTCAACAACCGAGGGGTCTGGACGGGGGTCGTAGCGGCCGATCTGCTCGAGGTAGGCGCCATCGCGCGGCTTGCGCGAGTCCATCACCACGACGCGATATGTCGGCTGCTTCTTCTTTCCCATCCGCGTCAGGCGGATCTTCACCGACATCGGTTCACCTCTTCTTACTCTGCCGCATGCCCGGCAGGTCGAGGCCCGGTATCGGGCTCTTCCCGCTGGCAAGCGTCTTCATCATCTTCTGGGCCTCCGAGAACTGCTTCAGGACCCGGTTGATGTCCTGCGGCCTGGTTCCCGACCCCGCGGCGATGCGGCGCTTGCGGCTGCCGTTGATCGTCTTGGGGTTGTGCCGCTCATCCGGTGTCATCGACCGGATGATCGCTTCGACGCGGTTCAGGTCCTTCTCGTCGACTTGGACATCACGAAGACCCTGACCGGCGCCGGGCAGCATACTAACCAGCGATTGCAATGGTCCCATTTTCCTGAGCTGCTGGAACTGCTCGAGGAAGTCCTCGAGATCGAAGGTAGCGGTACGCATCTTCTCGGCGGCCACAGCCGCCTGCTCTTCGTCGTAGGCAACTTCTGCTTTCTCGATCAGGGTCATGACATCGCCCATGCCGAGAATTCGAGAAGCCATCCGATCCGGATAGAAGGCGTCGAGGTCTTCGAGGGCCTCCCCGATTCCGACGAACTTGATCGGCCGTCCGGTCACTTCGCGGGTCGATATCGCGGCGCCACCGCGGGCATCACCATCGAGCTTGGTCAGGACGATCCCGGTGAGTTCGGTGTATTCGAGGAACCCCGATGCGACGTTGACCGCTTCCTGCCCGGTCATGGCGTCGACCACGAGAAGCACCTCATCCGGCTTCGTCACTTTGCGCAACCTTGCGAGTTCCGACATGAGGTCGTCGTCGATCTGGAGGCGCCCTGCGGTGTCGATGATCACGACGTTGTTGCCCTCGCTCCTGGCGTGCTGAAGTGCGGCCTTCCCCAGTTTCTGGACTTTCGCCTTGCGGTCGACATATACCGGTACGCCGACTCGCGCCCCCAGGGTCTCCAGTTGGTCGATCGCAGCAGGACGCTGCAGATCAGCAGCCACCAGGAGCGGGCGCTTGCCCTTGCTCTTGAGGTACCTGGCGAGTTTGGCGGCCGACGTCGTCTTGCCTGAGCCCTGGAGACCAACCATGTGGATTACGAGCGGCGGGGTAGCCGCTCGCGCCAGCGGGGCGGCCTCCTCTCCGAGAGTCACCACGAGTTCCTCGTGAACGATCTTGATGACCTGCTGTCCCGGCGTCAGCGATCTCTGCACCTCAGCACCGAGACTGCGCTCGCGAACCCGCGCCAGAAACGACTTCACGACCGTGACGTTCACGTCCGCCTCGAGCAGGGCGAGGCGAACCTCTCGCAGGGCGACGTCCACATCGGATTCGCTCAACCGCCCTTTCCCGCGCAGGCGGCTGAAGACATCGCCGAGCCGGTCGCTGAGGGAGTCAAACATCGGGATCGATTGTAGGAGTGAGAGGCGAGTACGGCTTCGCCCCGGGTTGGCGACCCTTGGTACGCTCGCCGTACCCGAGTAACGGAGTCGCCTGATGAATCTCACCGTCATCGACCATCCCCTGGCCCGCCACTACCTGACGGTCTTGCGAGATGAGCGGACCCCACCAGAGGAGTTCCGCAACGCGGCACGACGATTGACCTACGCGCTCGTCATGGAGGCCACCAGCCGGCTCCCATTGCGCAAGACCACCATCCCCACGCCACTAGAAGAGACGACCGGCTACGAGCTGGGTGACGTGGTTGCAGTGGCTGTTCTCCGCGCCGGACTCGGGATGCTCGACGCCGTCCTGGATCTCTACCCAGATGTCAAGGTGGGGTTCGCCGGAGTTCAGCGGGACGAGTCGACCGCGCAGCCGATGGAGTACTACGCCAAGATGCCCAAGATGGAACAGGCGTCGGTGCTGATACTGGAGCCGATGCTGGCGACCGGAGGGTCGTTGTCGTGGGCGGTGGGCAAAGCCAAGGACTCCGGGGCGCAGGACATCACCGCTTTGTGCGTGGTCACCGCACCGGACGGTGTCACCCGGATGTACGAGGATCATCCCGATGTCCGCATTGTGGCCGCCGCCCACGACCGCGCCCTCAGCGACAAGTACTACATCGTTCCCGGCCTCGGCGACATGGGAGACCGACTCTTCGGGACCCTGTGATGCAGATCGACCGTTCGGCACCACCTCCAGCCTTCAAGGTTTCGCTGGCCACCACGTACGACAACCACGCGAGCGAGCGCGACGACCGCGGCGAAGCCGCGTGGCGGCATCCGGCGCGAGACGCCTTCCTCGCCGAGATGCAGGCCGAAGGCAGAACCCGGCTGCTGGAGATCGGTGCGGGTACCGGCCACACTGCGCGATGGTTCGCCGACCAAGGACTCGATGTGGTTGCCACCGACCTGTCCCCAGACCAGGTCGAGACGTGCAGGGAAAAGGGACTAGAGGCCGACCTTCGCGACTTCTACGAGCTGGGCTTCGCCCCGGCGAGTTTCGACGGAGCCTGGGCGGCCAACTGCCTACTGCACGTACCCAACGTGCACCTGGCAGGTGGCCTGGAGCACATCGCCGCAGTCTTGTTCGATCGTGGACTCTTTTCCGTTGCGCTGTGGGGTGGCGTCTCGGCAGAGGGGAGCTATGAAGATGACTGCTTTCTGCCTCCCCGCTTCTTTGCCTTCCGCTCCGACGACGCGGTCCGGGAACTGTTGGCGACGACGTTCACCATCGAAGACTTCAGCGTCCTCCATCCGGACGAGGCAGGCGACCGGTATTTGCATGTGCAGTCCATGGTGCTGCGCAAGCCGTGAGCGGAGTTGGGTCGCGGTGAGCGAGCCGGACTTTGCCGACGCCGTCGTCGAGGTGCTGCAGGACCTCGAACCGGGCGACGTCATCTCGTACGGCGAGGTGGCGGCCGAAGCTGGGTTCCAGGGTGCGGCCCGAGCGGTCGGGAACCTGTTGCGGGTTACACCCGATCTGCCGTGGTGGCGAGTCGTGACGGCCGACGGTCGCCTGGTTCCGGGAAGTGAACCTCGCCAGGCGCAACTCCTCCAAGCCGAAGGGGTGCGGGTTCGTGATGGTCGCGTAATCCGTTGAGCCCACAGACCGGGATTCCCGCCGTGAAATTCGCCATACTGGGACCCGGCGACCAGGATCGGCAACATGGCTTCTTTCGGCATGGTGGAACTTATCGGGCGCAAGCGCGATGGTGAGGAACTGAGCCCGGGAGAGCTGGGCTGGATCGTCGAGCAGTACACCGCGGATTCCATGCCCGACTACCAGATGTCGTCTTTCCTGATGGCCGTTGTCCTCAACGGCATGACGGCGGCGGAGTTGGGATCGTGGACGCAGGCGATGCTGCACTCGGGAGAAGTAGTCAACCTGGATCACCTGGCTGCGCCAAGAATCGACAAGCACTCCACCGGCGGAGTCGGCGACAAGGTGTCGATCCCGCTGGCGCCTCTGGTCGCCGCCTGTGGTGTGGCCGTACCGATGATCAGTGGCCGTGGCCTCGGCTGGACCGGTGGCACTCTGGACAAATTGGAGACGATCCCGGGTTTCCGCACGGCTCTCGATCCTTCCGAGTTCGTGAGGATCGTCGAGCGCCACGGCCTGGTCATGGCCGGCCAGTCCGAAACGATGGTCCCTGCGGATCGAAGAATCTACGCTCTTCGTGATGTGTCGGGCACCGTGCCCTCCATCCACCTGATCTCGTCCTCGATCATGTCCAAGAAGCTAGCCGAAGGAATCGATGCACTGATCCTCGACGTCAAGGTCGGCTCCGGTGCCTTCATGAAGGACGTGAAGCAGGCGCGGATCCTGGCGGAGACCATGGTGGGAATCGGCGCAAGCCATGGCACCGAGGTGGTGGCACTACTCACCGACATGAATCAACCGCTGGGCCGGGCCGTCGGCAACGCCAACGAGGTCCGCGAATCGATCGACGTGCTGAGGGGCGGAGGTCCTTCCGACGTCGTTGAGATCACCTATCGGCTGGCCGAGGAGATGTTGCTCACCGGCGGAATCGCATCCGACCGCGCTGATGCCCGCGCCCGTTTGACCGAGGCCATCGACTCCGGAGCCGCGTTGCAGAAGTTCCGCGATGTCATCATCGCGCAGGGCGGAAACGCCGCGGTGCTCGACGACGTCTCGCTCCTGCCGGCGGCCGCAAACGAGCACGTCGTAGTCGCCCCCGAGGCGGGGCACATCACGCAAGTCGATGCGCTGGTGGTCGGCGTCGCCTCGGTTCGCCTCGGTGCCGGTCGCCAAACCAAGGATGACGTCATCGATCCCGCCGTGGGCTTTGAACTCCTCGCCAAACGAGGCGCCCGCGTCGCGCCCGGCGATCCGCTGGTCCGAATTGCGTACAACAGACAGCAACAGCTCGAATCGGCCCTTGAGCTCCTCACATCAGCCTGGGTCATCGGGGACGAGGCACCGGGCGAGATACCTCTCGTATTGGGTGAGGTGCGCTAGGCCCTGTCTGCGGCTCGACCCCTTCGCCGAAGGATGTTTCGGGAGCGGCGGGCAGACGAGCCAAGGCTGCGAACGCCTGTTCCAATGCGCGGTGCGGCTCGACCAGCGTCTCACGCAGCACCGGATCGATCTCGAGATGCTCGACCCACTCCCGACAGCGTCGCGCCTCGGCCTGGAGTTCGGCGACTGCCGGCGAATCGGCATAGTTGCGACGGACACTGCTCGTGAGTTGTTGGTAGATCATGTAGGCCATCTGCTCACCGATACTTCTCGAAGGTGCGCTTCTCGAAGAACGCGTTGTCCTCGTAGCACCACATCCAACCCTCATCCATCCGGATCGAGCGCATCAGCGGATGCCCGGTCTCCTCATAATGAGCCTGGGCATGCCGATTCTTCGATGTGTCGCAGCAACCGACGTTCCCGCACACGAGGCACATGCGCAGTGCCGGCCACACGTCACCCGACTCGACACACTGCGCACAGACGTCGACGGTCGGTTCGGTCACCACGATGTCGGCGAGGTGTGGGCAGTCCATGTCCCCCGCCTGCCCTGTGAACACGACCTTGGCGAGGAAATCGGGGATGGCAACCGGATACTTCGGAGGCAGATCCATCTCGTCCGGCGGGTTGACCAGACCGAACTGACGCAGCAACCCGATCAACTCCATCAGGTTGACCTCATCGAACCGGACCGCGAACGCATTACCCATCGATCGCACCGTCACCGGCGTCACCCAGTGGACTCGTTGGCCGGAAGGAGGTGCCCCCCACAAGTCGCCCAGATGGGTACCGGCAACGCTCAGCGTCGCGGCCACGACCTCCCCCGCGCCTTCGAAGTCTGCCGCCACGATCGTCAGATCCGGCATGGCGGCTTTCAGGTCGGTCAGCAGCTCGCGAAACCGCTCGGTTGCGGTCGGTTCGTCTGCCGCCGGTTGGTACGTGAAGAAGTCCGAGGCGAAGTATTGGTCGATGGAGTCGAGGTCGCCCGAGTTGAACGCCTCCGTGAAGCTGAGGACCAGATCCTCGGCGGACGACGGCATGAACCTCCCCAGGTCGCAGACGACCGAGCCTACCGACGGGCCCGACCTCTCGCCGGGCGCCGCTTGCACCGAGCGTCTTCGACTGGGGCTCCAGGCCTGGGGATTCTTACAATGGCGTTCGAAGCAACCGGGAGACGGCATGGGCTACGACGAACTGAGCGAGGCAGCCGGACACATCCGCATCATCACCGGACGTGAGCACAGCGTCGCGGTGATTCTGGGCTCCGGTCTGAGTGACTACGCAACCGCCTATGACGACGCCATCGAAATGCCGTACACCACCATCCCCCACTTTCCCGTGACTCAGGTCGAGGGACACACCGGAGCCATGTTCTCGGTGCCGGTCGGAGATGGATTCGCTCTGCTCTACGCAGGGCGAGTGCACACCTACGAGGGATGGGATCTGAGCGACGTCGTGTTCGGGGTACGGGCGGCAGCGCTCGCCGGCTGCCACACGGTGATCCTCACCAACGCGGCTGGTGGCGTGAGTGAAGGCCTGGAACCGGGCGACCTGGTTGCCATTCGCGACCACCTGAACCTCGCGGCCCGAAACCCGCTCATGGGACCCAACGACGATCGTCTCGGACCCCGCTTTCCCGACATGAGTTCGACCTACGACGCCGGAGTTCGCGAAGCGATCGCCGAGGTGATGACCGCAGAAGGTATGGATTACAAAGAGGGTGTCTACGCGTGGTTCCTCGGCCCAACGTACGAGACACCCGCGGAGGTGCAAATGGCGAAGCGACTCGGAGCAGACCTCGTCGGCATGTCAACCGTCCCTGAGGCCGTTGCCCTCAACCACATGGGAGTGAGGATCGGTGGCATCTCGCTCGTCACCAACCTGGCCGCGGGAATCTCGACCACTCCGCTCAGCCACGACGAGGTCAAAGAAACGGCAGAACACGCTCGCAATCGTTTCACTCACTTGCTCGACGGTCTCCTGCCCCGGCTGACCGCCGTTCCGTAAGCGCAGGGTCCGACGGTGGGCCTGGATAACGAGCCGGCCCCCGGATCGATTCAACGACTCTGGTCAGGGCCCTAGGCTTCGGAGCCGCTATCTCGAGAGTTTCGCCTGGCCACCACCCACTCCAGTCCACGCATCGGCAGGCTGAGCCGATTCGAATTCACCGCGATGATGTCGACCCTGATGGCGGCGGCGGCCTTGTCCATCGACCTCATGCTCCCCGCGTTCGGCCGCATCCGGGCCGATTTCGACGTACCTGAGGATTCCACCCGCGTCGGAGCCATCCTCACTTCGTTCTTCCTCGGCATGGCCCTGGCCCAAATCGTCTACGGACCCTTCGCCGACCGATTCGGCCGCAAACCCACGCTCTACGTGGGATTGGCCATCTACATCGTCGCCGCCCTCGCCTCAGCCGTGGCGCCGACGCTGGAACTCGTCATCCTGAGCCGGTTCGTGTGGGGGGTCGGCGCCGCATCTCCCCGCGTGGTGACGCTGTCCATCGTGCGAGATACCTTCGAGGGCGCAGCCATGGCGCGAGCCATGTCGTTCATCATGGCGGTGTTCCTGCTCGTCCCAATCTTCATGCCGGCGCTCGGCGCGGCGGTTCTGGAAGTCGCGAACTGGCGTTGGCTCTTCGTGATCGCAGCCGCGTTCGGTGTCGCCGTCGCTTTGTGGATGATCCGGCTGCCGGAGACACTCGACCCGGCCAACCGTATCGCGTTCAGCCCGCGAGCCGTCTACCAGGCAGGAAGGATCGTGGTCACGAATCGGGTGACGATGGGCTACACCATGGCGCGGATGTTCACCTTTGGCGCAATGCTCTCGTACCTGGCAACTTCTGAACTCATCATTTCGACCGTCTACGGCAGGGCCGAGCTCTTCCCCGTCATATTTGGTCTCACGGCCGCCTTCATTGCCGTCGCCATCCTCGCCAACGCAAAACTGGTGGGAATGCTGTCTATGGGTGTCATCGTGAGGGCCGCGTTCATCGCCTTCATATCGATGGCCACAGGGCTGACGCTGCTCGCATGGTCGGCAGACGGGATCCCCAATTTCTGGCTCTTCATGTTCCTGCTCGCGCTGGCGTTGGGCAGCTATGGGCTGATCATTCCCAATCTCAACACGCTCGCCATGGAGCCGATGGCGGCAATCGCCGGCACCGCGGCCGCCGTCACCGGAACGATCGGTGCCACGGGCGGCGCGATACTGGGGTTCGCGCTGGATCAGACTTTCGACGGAACGGTGCTGCCGCTTTCGCTCGGTCTCCTGGTCTACGGATCAATCGGCTTCGGATTCTCATCGTGGGCCAAGCGTGCCCCCGCTCCCAGCGCCGAAATCGCTCCGGCCAGGACCTGACGAACTGAAGTTGCGGCTCAGACCGTGAAGCTCTGGCCCGGTTCCAGACCTACGACCTCGATTCCGGCTGCCCCCAGCACGTTGGAAGCAAGACTCGTGACCCAGCCTCTTCCGGACTTGCTGAGATAGAAGTCATGGGTCGGGACCACCATCCGGGGACCGAGCCTTTTGGCGAACTCGACCGAAGCAGTCATCGAACCCCATGGGGCGAGCAACGCCAGTGCCATGACGGGCGCCGTCTCCGTGGGCTCGTAACTGTCACCGGGATGGGTCAGGATGCCATCGATGGTCCAGCTCCGATTGGGCAGAGTCGCCCCGGTGGGAAGCATCTCGTGAGTGACGTCCTCGAAGGAGGTCCCGGTCGCGGAGGTGGTGACGGCCTCGATGTCGGCTCGGGCCAGCATGGCTGCCGTTGATTCGTTGGTGTGGACGGTGACATCGGTGCCACGATCCACAAGCCACTGAACGAAGTCGAGATTGACGTGATCGCCGTGCTCGTGAGTGACGAGCACCCGCGAGATATCTCCGATCGACCCGAGGTCGATGCCGTCCCAGGTGTACGCGAAGCCTCCAGGGTCGATCAGGGTGCTGCCTTCGTCTGTGGCGACAACTAGGCATGAATCTGCGATGCGTGTAATGGTGGTCATGCTCCGACGTTAGCGATTCGCCGTCTGCGCATGAACGCCACGCCGGAATGTGACAACCGCATCGAGGCCTATCGGCATTCGACCGCCGCCAAAAAAGTGCCAAACGGCACTATCCACCAACCGAGCATTTCTGCACGCTACCAGGGCAAATACAGCGAAGCCCCTGCGGCGCCGAGCATCGGGTCCGATAGACCCGCACCACATTTAAGTGGAAACATTGGACGCCCACCGGGGGCTTCGCCCCGTCCGGGCTCTTGCCGGGTTCCTCCGCCCAGTCCACCGAGGGTCGTTGGGATTCGCGCTCGCCGGTGCCAGAGTTCGTACCCATGACATCCGTCTTGGCACAAATACTCCCGACCGGCGATCTCAGCAGCGTCGTGGACGCATCCGAACTGACCCTGTGGGACATCATCGCCTCGGTAGTCGTCCTCCTTCTCGGCTACCTGCTGGCGCGATGGGGGCGTCGCGCCACTCGGAGATTCGTCGGACGCATCGACGAGATGCCGGAGACCATCTCCGACCTCGCCGGCTCCATCGTCTTCTGGCTCGTGATTGCCATGGCAGGCGTGTTTGCGCTTTCGATCCTCGGGTTCGACACCGCGCCGGTCGTTCTCCTGCTGCTGTTCGTCGTCATCATCCTGGCGCTCTCGGGCCGAACCTTGTTCGAGAACTACGGCGCCGGCCTGATCCTCCAGGTCCGCTCTCCGTTTGAGCCAGGCGATCAGATCCAGAGCGTCGATCAGACGGGCGCGGTTCACGAGATAAACGGCCGAACAGTCGTCCTCCACACGATGGACGGCAGGGAGGTGCACCTGCCCAACAAGTCGGTCATCGATAACCCGATCGTGAACCTGACGCGGCGGGGCCGACGTCGGTCTCGCCTCGACGTCGGCGTGGCGTACGACACCGACCTCGGCCGAGCGCAACAGGTGCTTCGTAGCGCGGTTACCGGCGTCGATGGAGTGCTCGATGACCCGGCCTGCGAGGTATATGTCACCGAGTTCGACGACTCCGCCATCAACTTTGCCGTCCGCTACTGGCACGAACCCGCCATCCGCGAGGGCTACGTCGTCACGGACGAGGTTGCCAGGGCGATTGACGATGCCTTCGAAGCGGCCGGCATCGTGATTGCGTTCCCGCAGGCAACGCTGTGGTGGGGGGACCCACCAAACGCCGACCCTGCGCTGCACCCGAAGCCGAATCCGCCTACCAACTGACCCGCTCCCGCTTTCGGGTCGCTGCTTCCCGCTTCCCGCTTGGTGCACGTCGCCTTCTGCTGTCGGGTGAGCTTCCGCATGGTCTCCGAGGCCATCCTCCCTCTCGCTCTACCTCGCTTGGCCGGTCCGCGGCCCACGCGACCCGCGTCGCCGGCCAAGGAGAGCCTGGTTGGGATTCGTCAGCAAGCGCGGAACGCGAGCCAGGCTCCCCGGCAACACCAGTGGGGAACCTGTGCTCGTGACCGCGCTTGTCCGACGACCCGATCCTCAGGCGCGACCGGGGCGACTCAAGCTGACGTAGCTCGCGTCTGGGACGAACCGCACGCCGAGGTGGATGAGTGACATCCCGAAGCGTTCCTTCACCCCGGGAGATGGGCCGTGGCGTTGCGCCGTGGCACGCCGGCGGGCGCGATCGACTCCCAACTCCTCATCTCGTCGTTCGATGTACGTGGTTGCCAGGTCGATGTGAAATTGGCCCTGCATCTCAAACCTCCTCAGTGGTCAAGCTTTCGGCAGTGGATGGTGTCAAGTAGGCATCGAGCAGCCGGGATGTCTCCGGGAGCCCGTCGCGGCGCAGGCTGTAGCGCTTGTCCGTATCGCTGATGATGATGCGCACCAACCCGGCACTGCGCAGCAGTCTCAGATGGTGATGTGTCGTCGATTTCGCGAGATCGACTCGATCGGCAATCTCCTTCAAGCCGAGATCGCCATCGGCGAGGATGCTCAGGATGCGCAACCGCTTCTCGTCGCCGAGCGCCTTGTAGGTCTCGACCAGGTACGCGGGCGGTGCGGTCGGGTCGGCGTTGAGGTGTTCGTCGCTCACGGAATACACGAAGATGCGAAGTGAGCCGTGCTCGGTGATGACAACCCACGGCCGCAGCACGATGGAGGGGATGAGCAGAACGCCGGACACGTGAGGCTGCATCTCGAACGCGACCCCGTTGGTGGCGGTCTCGATGAGCCGGTCGGCCGACATCGTGGCCAAGAGGGTCCGTTTTTCCGCGGCGTCTCGCTGGAGCACCTGCAATGTCTCAGGAGCATGCGCCAGGACCTCCTTATCGAGGCGCTCGAGTACGTCTGCCATCAGCTCTCGGGTCGTTTCCGGCGCCACCTCGAGCCAGCTCTTCAGTCCGTCGGCGTACTTGCCCGCTGCCAGCAGCTCATCGAGTGCTTCAGTGTTGCCCTTGGCGACTCTTGCCGTCAGTTCTGGGTCGAATCCCCGCGAAGGACGGATTCCGGCATTCTGCATCACCAGCGTGCGGAGCTCGACGGGGTCCATCGCCCGGATGAGATCGACGACGGCGGACACCGTCCGGGGTTGCGGGAGCTCGTGCACGAGACCCACCAATGCAAGCCAGGTCTCTCCGCATCCGCTGAGACCGTCGAGCAGCTTCTTCAACTCTGAGGATGCGAACTGATCGACCAGTTCGATGAGCTTCGAAGACTCTTCGTATTCACCATGGGCGTCCTGGCCGCTCTGGATAACAAACAGCGACATCAGCAGCTCGTAGGCGGGCGAAACATCAATCTCGATACGGATTTCGGTGTCGTCGTCGGTGAAATCCCGTACCATCGGCCCCGAAACCGTCATTGGCCTCTCCTCGGTAGACTGTTCGATGTATTTCGAATACTATGTCAATGTGCGATCGATGTCAACAATCCATTCGGTATCTATCGAACGCCATGGGATGACTGACCTGGGGCAGGCTGCAGACCAGCGCGTAAGGCTGATCGCGCCGTGAGACGCGTCATCACACCATCAGAGAAGGCCCCATCGGGTCGACGGGGCCTTCTCGCGAACTATCGGAGTGTGAGTCGGTCTTTCTGCTACTTCTCTTCGATGGGTCCGTCGTAGGAACCGGCCAACAGCTTCTCGAGCGTGGAACGAGCCGAACTCTTGGCCGAATACCCCTGGCTTTGCGCCACGATCTGACCGTTCGAAGCCTTCACCCGAAAGGCCCACTTCCCGTTCTTCTGCCGGTACAACTCACCTTTGCCTGCCATGGCGTCTCGTCCCCTTCTCGGTGGCAACTCGGGGCACGATAGCGCAGACAGGCGCATGGTCCGTGTACCCGGGCGGCCAATCGACGGATCGGGGGCCCGCGGTCACACCAGAAGCGAAAGCCCGGAAGACTCGAGCGCTTCGCCATCAATCGTCACGGCCAGTTCCGACGCGGCGCCGCGCAACGCGGCCTCGACCTCTTCTGGTGTGGCCCCCGACGCAAAAACGAACCCGAGATATCGGTCGCCCTCCGGCAGCGCAAGCACCTTCCGACCGATCGGAATCGTGATCTGCACATCGTCGATCCCACCATGGCCCTTCACCTGTTCGACTCCTTCCACCCCGGTGAGTACCCCCGAAGCCGGGATCGGCAGCATCAGGACACCGGAAGAGGCCCTCGCAGGCTGTGGGTTCCCGATAGAGTCGCCGAACGCAGCCCTCAACACCACAACTTCGAGCGACTCTCCCAGCAGGCCGAACGTGAGCGACCGTCCGCAAAGGCCTCCAATCGATCGGGCCGCCACCTCGAGCACGCGGATCTCGTCATCCGGAGTCAGCCTCACCTCGGCATGAATCGGACCCGCGACCATGCCCAGCGCTCTCAGCGCCAGCCGCACAGCTTCGATCGCACCTTCCTGGGTCTCCGAACTCCACCGCGAAGGCGTCACGAACAAGGTCTCTTCGAAGAACGGGCCTTCCAGCGGATCCGGCTTGTCGATCGCAGCCAGCACCACCAATTCACCTTCGTGCAAGACCCCTTCGATGACCATCTCGCGGCCCGGAACGTATCCCTCGACCAGTAACACCTCGTCCGGATTCTCTCCGGCGTCGACGAGAATCCGCCGAATCCGCTGCTCTACCTGTTCGACGCGCTGCGCCCCATCGAGCCGGATCACCCCCCGACTCGCAGTGAGACCGAGTGGCTTCACGACCACCGGATACCCGACGGCGGCAGCCGTCGCACCAAGCTCGCCGGATGCCGCTACCCCATAATCGGGCTGGGGAACGCCGCCGGCCGCCAGCAGTGAGCGCATCACCAGCTTGTTCCTGGTGGCCGCCACCCCGGCCGGCCGACTATGGGGCAGCTGCAACAGAGCCGAGGCGGCTGCGGCGACTTCTACTCCCTCGTCCTCGATCGCGACCACGGCGCCTGCTTCCGGAACCTCAACCGCGATCTTCGCCGCCGCTCCATCCGGCAACGCGAGGTCAACCTCGAGATGGCGCACCCCTCCCGCGAGCGGCAGTTCGGCGTCGGTAGCGACTACGAGTTCAATTCGCAGCGCGGCAGCCGCCTTGACAAAGTCGGCTACGCGATAGCTCTCGCAGCTGGCAACGATCACGGCGGTACGCATCCGTCCATGATCGCGCAGGGCCCATCGCTACCTGAACTGCCGTAGCATGCAGCAATGCCCGAGACCTCGAAGCCCATCGTCACGATCGACGCCAAGGCCCTGCCCCTCCTTCTCGACGTCCGTTCTCGCGAGTCCGACGCAGAAGACTTGGGCCTCGTGATCAGCGTGTCTGGCGTCGCAGGTGACACCTACACCTACGAGATGGCATTCATGCGAGTCGACCACGCCCGGCCGGGCGACCACGTCGACGGCAGCCAAACCCTGCCGCTCATCATTCCTGCAGCCGACATCGGAACGCTTTCTGGCGCCAGCCTGGAGATGTCGCGCAACCTGCTCGAGCCCGGGCTGACCATCACGAACCCGAATTCGCCGAGTCCCGCAATCTCGGCCGAGCATGTCGCCGCCGAGTTGACCGGGTCGGTTGCCGAACGCGTCGTGGCCATCGTCGATCAGGCGATCAACCCTGCGATCGCTTCTCACGGAGGCGTCGTCGAAGTGGTGGCAGTCGAGGACAGCACCGTGTACGTCCGGATGGGTGGCGGATGTCAGGGGTGTGGGATGGCATCGGTCACCCTGACCCAGGGCATCGAGTCGACTATCACCCAGACGGTTCCTGAGATATCCAAGGTAGTAGACGTCACCGACCATGCCGGTGGGACCAACCCCTACTACGAGCAGGCCAAGAAGTAGCCGGACCGATCTGAGTCGGGTCGGCGATCAGCCGTTGCCGCGCTTGCCCTTCTTGTTCTTGCCCTTGGCTTTTCCATTGCCGCGAGGCTCGAGCGTCTCGTCTTCTTCGCCGACTGCTTCTACATATTCGCCGTCATCATCGGCCCATGGTTTGCCGAGGTCGGACTGCGCTATCTCGCGTACCCAGTGGCCCTTAGGCCCGTAGGTGGCTTTGTCGTAATCCTCTTTGAGCGAGTGAACGAATCCACTCACGAAGGACCCGTGCGTCAGCTTGCCATTGTGGGCAATGAGGTCGACGACCCGGCACTCGGGAAGCTCGCCTTCGACTTCCTCAACCAGGGTGGCTTCTTCGCCTCCCTCGCCCTCCGGCTCGGCGGGTGCACAGTCAGGGATCTCGGTGGGGTCATCGGTTGGCAACCAGTAGATGAGCTGCATCGCAACTTCGTCGTACCAGAACCAGCTGTCTACGACGTCTTCGGCAACTTCCTCTTCAGTGGCTTCCGCTTCAGTGGCAGCCTCACCCGTGGGTTCGCCCTCGGCCTCGGTGGCAGCTGCGACTCCGGCCACAGACAGCGCCATCACTGTTACGAGGACCAGGACGCGAATTCGACGGGTCATGTTGAGTTCCTTTTCCGAGACGGGCCTTTGACTACGCATAATAGCCGATAACCACTTTCCGTGGCAAGGGGAAACCTGATGGACAAGATTTGACTAGTCCATCGGACTCCAGGTCCACCTGGTCTACGCCGTGTTACTCCAACGTTCGAAACTACATCCAGCCTACGATCTGGGTTCGTATCCAAGACGTGCTCTTCTCGTTGGTCCATGCCGCAAACGATTGAGCCCACACGCCACCCAATCAATCGAGCAACACCGTCCAACACATGACAGCCTCATCCTCATTGTTTGCTCCGGTTCGCCGGCGAGTTGTCGACTCCACCACCGCGCTGTTTGCCCACGCCCCGTTTCCGTTGACCGACACGCTGTCCTATGCCCCAGACGCCGGCCTCTTCGGCCCGGAGTCGATGACTTGGCCGGTGATGGGCGACGTCGCGACGTTCATCGGGGGAATCCGCGCCCTGCTGATCCAGTCCGCCCACCCCGAGGTTGTGGCAGGAGTGTCGGATCACTCCCGGTATCAAGACGACCCTCTCGGCAGACTGTCCCGCACCTCCGCCTATGTGACGGCCACCGCCTTTGGCGCCATGCCCGAGGTCCAGAAGGCGGTTGATATCGTCCGGCGTGCCCACCGGCCGGTACGAGGGCAGTCACACCGCGACCTGAAGTACTCGGCGGCAGCTCCCGAGCTGGCCGCATGGGTCCACAACGCCCTGACCGACTCCTTTCTCGCCGCGAACCAGTCCTTCGGCGCCCGCCGGCTCACCACGACCGAAGCAGACGGGTTCGTCGCCGAGCAATCGCGAGTCGGCGAACTCCTCGGAGCTGCGCCACTCCCAAAGACTGCGCGCGAATTGGCCACCTGGCTCGAGGATCACCCCGCGGCCGGACCGTCGCCGGGGCTGGCCGAGACCGTGAGATTCCTGAGGCGGCCTCCGTTGTGGCTACCAGTCGGTGCCGCGTACGGCGTGTTGTTCGCGGCCGCCGCGGCCACTATTTCGCCCCAGCTGCGAGAGATCATCGGGGTTCGTAGGCGGCCCGGCGCCATCAGCTTCGGGCAGGCGGCGATTCGCACGCTCAGATGGAACCTGGGCTCGTCCCCTTCGTGGCACCTGGCCCTGGTACGCACCGGAGCGCCTATCCCAGATGGGCTCTTCCACCGGACGCTGGTGTAAACCCGAACCTGACTGTTTCAGGCACGATCCGTACACTGTGACCTGGAGGTTCGATATGACCGATCGGACAGATGTCTCGCGCGACCCGGAAGGCTCGCCGACAGTCGTATCGGCAGACGCCCCCCTGAGCACCAGACGCCGCTTCCAGATCGGGTCGTTGCAGGTCACAGGGAAACGTCGACGGCCGACCGGGCAGAAGCCGGCGCTGCCTTCCGATATGCGAGCTTCCGGCAAGTTCTGGCTCCTCATGGGCATCGGGGTCGCGATCACCTGGGTCACCCTGTTCGCTCTGCCCGGAGCGGCGGACTTCTGGACCCGCCGGGACCTGGGACTCCTCCTGCGACTCGAGGATATGCGAACGGATGCGGTCACTGCCGTCGCCAAGGCGCTGAATTTCCTGACCTCAGACGCGGTGGTGCGGATCATGCGCTGGGGGTCGCTGGCGGTACTGGTGTTCTACAAACGATGGCGGCACCTGGCAGCAGGAATCGCGGCAATCGCAGTCGTCGAAGCTTCCGCCGCGCTGATGGCAGAAGCAGTCGCCCGTCCCCGGCCTCTCGTTGAGATACTGGTGCCCTGGGAGGGCTACGCCCACCCATCTAATCCCGTAGCTTCGCTTGCAGTCACGCTCGGCGTCATCGGCTACTCCCTCATCCCCCGCGGCCGGATTCGCACCTGGTGGTTCATCGGCAGCGGCACACTCATGATACTGATCAGCTTTTCCAGGATCTACCTCGGAGTCGACCACCCGTCCGATGCCTGGGTCAGCCTGGGATTGGCGATCTCAGTCACCGTGGTCATCTACAAGGTCTTTGTACCCGAGTCGGTGTGGCCGGTCAGCTATCAGCGAGGCAACACCGCCCACCTCGATGTGACCGGAAGGCGCGGCGAGGCGATCACGGACGCGGTCAAGAGCCAGCTCTGCGTCGAGGTGCTCGACCTCAAGCCCGTGGGTCTCGAGGGCAGCGCCGGCTCGACGCCGCTTCTCCTCACGTGCAAGACCACCGGCGATCATCCCAACCAATTGACGTTCGGCAAACTCTACGCCCAGAGCCATCTACGAGCCGATCGCTGGTACAAGTGGGGGCGCACGCTGCTCTACGGCTCGCTGGAGGACGAGGTCCGTTTCGGCTCGGTCCGCCGGCTGGTCGAGTACGAGGACTACCTGTCCCGAGTCATGCGGGATGCCGGCATCCCAACGGCGGAACCTTTCGGGTTCGTTGAGATCACACCGGAGCGCGAATATCTCATCGTGACCGAGTTCCTGGAGGGCGCGGAGGAAATCGGCAACGTCAGCATCACAGACGAAATCATCGACCAGGGTCTCGCGATCGTCCGACAACTGTGGGACGCCGGCCTGGCGCATCGCGACTTGAAGCCGGCGAACGCCATGGTGCGAGATGGCCAGGTGGTCCTCATCGACACCGCGTTTGGGCAGATTCGGCCCAGCCCCTGGCGCCAGGCGGTCGACCTGGCCAACATGATGCTCGTGCTGGCGGTCGGCTCGAGTGCTGTGACCGTCTACGAGCATGCCCTCGAGCAGTTCACCCCGAATGACGTAGCCGAGGCATTCGCAGCCACCCACGGTGTCTCGATCCCCTCTCAGCTTCGCCGCATGATCAAACAGCACCAGAAGGACACCGGCGAGGATCTCATCGAAACCTTCCGCGCCCTGGCACCGAGCCGGGAACCGATTTCCATTCAGCGGTGGTCGGCACGCCGGCTCGCCGTCGCGTTCACCACGCTGCTCGTCGGCATCATGGGGCTTGCCTTTCTGATCTCCAACCTGCTCGGCACGGGGTTCCTGTAATGCGCCGGATCACCTTGGCTCTCGTCGCACTCGGACTCGTTGCCACCGCCTGCGGGAGTACGTTGGGCCGCAGCATCATCGAGTGCGATCTCGACGTCCGCCAGCCCAGCGGTACCAGCATCATCAGCGCTCAGGCGGTTCCCAGTGCAGACTTCCTGCCATGCATCGAGGCCTTGCGGCCGGGGTGGGAATACGAACACGTCGCTCCCGAGAGTGGACGCGTCTGGTTTGCCCTCGACTCCGATCGACTCGGCTATCGCTTCGTGCAGGTCACGCTTACAGAGAGCTGTGAGATCGGCAGCGCCCAACCACTCCCCAGCGACCAGGAGGGTGCCAACTTCCATGTGGACATCATCGAGGACCGCAGCACTGCAGCGCTCACGATCATCCCGATTGCAGTCAGGCACCGAGCGTACGCCCATTCTTCGGCCGCGGTGATAACCGGCCGGTTTGTTGATGGGTACCGGGTCGAAGCCACCGTAGACGATGCGGAAGAGCCTGCGTCCGACCGCATCGCCAAAGCAGTCGCCTCGGGGAACGCTGTGCTGATCGTGGACGACAGAGAGGTAGATACCGCGACCTTCAGCATGCGTGAAGCCAACGGAGACGAGGAAGCAGGGCTCACCACCGATGACGTACTCGACGAACTGCAGGACACCCTTGAGGATCCGGTGTATCGGGCAACCTGGTTCTACGTCTTCGACGCGTCGTGTGTTCGATATGACATCAACGCCAAGGGTCCCGGAGCCGAACGCGCCGCCCGGGATATCGATGCCGCTCTTGGATTCTACGACCTCGCCGAGTTGAAGGATCTTGCCAGAAGAGAGGGCTACGGCGGCTTCGAATGAGCAACTCTCGGGTCAACCAGGACGATTCGATCGCGGGTGAGACGCCGCCAGAGGCGGACGCGACCTCTTCGATAGCCGGCAGGATTCCCTGGAAACGCATCATCCAGGGACTCATCAGCCTGGCCATCATCGTGGGGATCTTCGTCGGTGTGATGCCGCTCATCGCGGACTATGACGACGTGTTCGCCACGATCGGCGATATGAGCCCGCTCGAACTGTCGGGGCTGCTGCTGGTGGGGCTGTGGAACCTCGCCACCTACTGGTTCGTCTTGATCGCCGCGCTGCCCGGCCTCCGGCTCAGAGAGGCTGCCGTCGTCAATCAGGCATCGACGGCCGTCGCCAACACGCTGCCCGGAGGCGGCGCAATAGGGGTGGCAGTCACCCTCGCCATGCTGACATCGTGGGGGTTCGCAGTGTCAGCAATCGCTCGATCCGCTGTGGTCACCGGGATCTGGAACAACTTCGTCAAGCTCGGAATGCCGGTGCTGGCCCTCGCCTTTCTTGCGCTCGAAGGCGGCGTGACGCCGGGCCGCCTGGCTGCGGCCGGCATCGGTATCGCGGTGTTGGTAGCCGCCGTGGTCATCTTCGCCCTCATCCTGAAGAGCGATCGACTGGCACGAGCCGTGGGACGTGCGGTGGGTTGGGTGGTAGACCATCTCCTCAGCCTCGCGCGACGCGACCCGATCGGCGGATGGGACGATCGCACCGCGAACTTCCGGACGGAGACTATCGGGCTGCTGCGCCACCGGTGGATTGGCCTGACCGCTGCCACCCTGCTCAGCCACATTTCGTTGTACCTCGTCCTCCTCTTCACCCTCCGTAGTGTCGGAGTTTCCCAGGAAGAACTCAGCTGGATCGCAGTCCTAGCTGCGTTCAGCTTCGTTCGACTCATTTCCGCGCTGCCGATCACGCCGGGCGGCGTCGGGGTCGTCGAATTGGGGTACGCGGCGGCGATGACCATCGGGATGGACGACCTCACGAGTGCCCAGGTAGTCGCGGCCATCCTCGTGTTCCGCGCCATCACCTACCTGCTTCCGATCCCGCTCGGTCTCATCTCCTACGTCGTGTGGCGGATCAACAAGACCTGGCGAATGACACAGCAGGAGCGCAATGTCCTCGTCGGCGATGCTTACGTGAGCGAGGACGCCTCTCCCGCTTGAGGCGAACGAGTAGTTCCGCGATCTTCGGTCCACCAATGAACCGCGGCCGCGGCTCCAATTGCACATGCCGCGCCGAAGGCAACCCCTGCAATCACGTCCGTCAACCAATGCGCTCCTAGGTAAACCCGGCTCCCAGCCATGAGCAGCGCAAACGTCGCCGCCAGCACCTCGAGGTTGCGCCGCCGGGGACCGGCAGGTACGAACACCACGACGAGCGAAATCGCCACCACAGCACCTGCAACCGCATGGCCCGAAGGGAACGCTGCAGTGAATGTCTCCACCAATGACACCGGTGGCCGGGGTCGGTCGTAGGCCGCTTTCAGAATGCCCACGGCCGGTTCGGAAAGCACGATGGCCAGCCACCACACGGAGAGTGCGGCCCAGCGTCGCCTGACGATCAACCATAGGGTGACCAGCGCCCGCACCGACCAGACGAAGATCGCCCCACCCAGGAAATCGAACACATGAGCCAGCGCTGTCAGCACGCCAACCTTGAAGGGAAACACCGCTTCGTACACCGCGAGATCGAAGTCGTCGAGTACCTCCCGGGTAGGTGGGATCGCTATCAGAATGAACAGGCTGAGCGCCACCGCCCACAACCCAACGGCCACTGCCCACGCGATCCGATGGTCGGAAACCAGCAGGTGCCGGATCTCGTCGCTGATCGTGTGCGGATGCTGGTGGCCGTCTCCCATCGCCGCCACGCTACCGTCGCGGCTGAGCCTCACCAACGGCCGGGCTATGCCACGTCGTTTGCGGTGTCCTTGGTCTTCGGGTCTGCCTTGAGGATGGTGACCAGGATGAAGTACAGGATCGGCAAGCTGAAATACAGTGCCAGGCTCAGTTCGGGCAGGGCGTCCGCCACGGCCATGGCCAGCCCGTAGATCAGCAGCGGAGCCGCAGCGAGCAGCGTGGACATTCGCTTCATACCCGTAGTGCGGGGAGTCCACAGCAGCGAAGGGTGGCGGCTGAGATACCAGTCCAAGAGGATGCGCACCATAGTCAGTACGAGCAGCACCGCTCCGTACAGATGCAGCGCCGTTGCGTTCTGCGGGTACTCCCCGATCACGGAGGCGGCAAACGGAATCAGCGAAGCAGGCAACAGAAACAGGAGGTTCAGCCACACCAGGTCGCGATTGGCGTAGCGGACGTTCGAAAACGTGTCCCGGTGCCACACCCAGTACATCCCGACGATGAGGAACGAGATCACGAAGGCTATGAATGTAGGACGCACCTCTCTGAGGGCATCTCCCAACGACTGCCCAGGGGAAAGATCGGGGGGCTCCAATTCCAGGACCAGAATCGTGATCACGATCGCGAGTACGGCGTCTGTGAACGCCATCACCCGGGCCGGGTCGCGTCTTCGCTTCTCTCGGGGTGTGTAGTCGATGTCCGGGCTGCTCATGGACCCATTCTGGTCAGCAAGACTGCATCTCACAATCGCTGCCGCATCGATCGACGGATATGAGCGACCTGCCCGGCAGAGGCCGCTCCGCTACGTCTCCACGGACCGCCACGCATCGCGCAGCTTCACCTTGCCTCCCGTTCGCAGCAATGCTCCGGTGTAGACCCGGGCACCGACTCGCACCAGAAGCACGATCGTGAACACAACCAGGACGATCGAAAGGCCGACCTCCCACGCAGGCGCGCTTCCGACCGCCGCACGCACCGGCATCACCATCGGGGTCCACGGTGGAAAGAAGGACGCCAGCCGAATGAAGGTGACGTCTGGATTCTCGGTCGCGATCTGAGCGATGAAGAAGCCGGGCAAGATGAATGCCACGGGCAACATCAGCACCCCTTGCAGGTCCTCCTGCCGCGACACAGTCGAGCCGAGTGCGGCGTACATGAATGCGTAGAGGGTGTACCCGAGCAGGAACCAGAAGAGCACCCCTCCCACGATCTCGACGCCGATCCCGGTCAATGAAACTCCCTCGACGTCGACGATCGAAGCCGCCACCAACGCGGCACCTGCGAGCACGAGCAGTTGCACCAGACCGAGCGCACCGATGCCGATCACCTTGCCGACGAGGACCTGCGACGGACGGACTCTGGCCAGCACTACCTCGACGACGCGATTCTGCTTCTCCTCGACGGTGCCCATTGCTACGAACTGGCCGAAGATCAGAATCGTGATGTACAGAACCATCATGCCGACGAATGCACCCACCTGCCGCGGCGCTTCCTCGGGGTCCGGGACCACCAGGGTGCGCGACTGCAATTGAATCCGCTCGGTCAACCCGGCGACTTCCTCGGCGGAGAGGTTCAGCTCCGTGATCAACGCTCGCTGCCGCGCCGTCGTGACCGCGTCTGAGAGGACCTGGCGGGTGAAGAAGGACTCGTCCTCGAACCACACCAGTTCAGTGCCGTCAACCAGGACCACGCGGGCCACTCCACTGGTCAGTGCAGTTTCGGCCTGCTCAATCGAGTCGTAGCGGGTGATGGTCACCTCCACGTCGGCGATTGCTGCGCGCTGGGTGAGA
The DNA here is from genome assembly GCA_964397045.1 of uncultured Acidimicrobiaceae bacterium. Classification (GTDB taxonomy): domain Bacteria; phylum Actinomycetota; class Acidimicrobiia; order Spongiisociales; family UBA5794; genus CAYNHF01. The sequence continues at coordinate 184,311 of CAYNHF010000033.1, forward strand.
AGACTCTCGATGTTCTCGGGTTGCGAGCCCACCAACCCAACGGCGATGGGTTCGGGGTCATCCTCGAGGAGAGCCAGCAGCGGGCCCGCAGCCAGAATCAACCCGACTATCAACACCATTGTCACAATGAAGGCCTTGCTTCTTGCCCGCTGGACGAACTCCCGACGGGCAAGCAACAGCGTCTGCTGGATGCGACTCACGTCGTCACCGCCTCGTGAAAGAGATCGGACAGGCTCGGAGGCTCGAAGGCAAAGCGATCCACGGTGCCGGCGGCGGAAGCTGCCGCGAGGATCTCGGCGATCGGAGCGTCACGGCCGACCACGGTGTGCGGGCGGCCATTGTCGTCGACCACGGTTACCCCTTCCGACTCGGGAACCCAGCTCCTGCCGTCGACAACAACATCGAGACGACGCCGGGTGGAGCGAGCTCGCAGCTCATCAAGGTCGCCGGCGAGCACCACATGACCACGATTGATGATGGCAACGTCCTGGCATACATCCTCGACGAGGTCGAGTTGGTGGCTGGAGAACACGATGGCTGCCCCCCGTGCCGCAAGTTCCCGCAGGGTTCCGCTCAGCGATTCCACACCGATGGGATCCAGGCCGGCAAATGGCTCATCGAGGATGAGGACCACCGGGTCGTGGACCAGTGCCGTCGCCAACTGGACTCGCTGCTGGTTCCCGTGCGACAGGTCCTCGAGCTTGGCACCGCCTCGCTCTCCCACCCCCAGATGGTTGAGCCACAAATCGGTGGCAGCAGCCGCGTCGTTCGCATTGAGACCGGACAGCCTGCCGAAGTGAATCACCTGCTCGCGCACCTTCATTTTCGGATAGAGACCCCGCTCCTCCGGCATGTACCCGAACCGCAGCCGGTCCTCGGCTGTGATCGCATGGCCGTCCCAGCGGACCTCCCCGGCATCTGGAGCAACGAGTCCGAAGATGCAGCGCATTGCCGTGGTCTTGCCCGCGCCGTTGGGTCCGAGGAACCCGAGGATGCGGCCCCGGCTCACCCCGAAGCTGGCGCGATCCAACGCTCTGATATCGCCGTAGCTCTTGTCGAGAACGTCAATCGTGAGCACGCTGCCTCCGGCGTTCGTCGCGCATCATCGAGCTGCACGGATGGCCAGAGTAGAGGAGGAAGCCCGGTATCTCGGACTCGAGCTCCCGCCGGCTTCCGGTCCGACCGTGAGGGTATCTACTGCGAGCGACCGCGGCCGTGGCGCCGCGTCACCTCACGGTGATGTACTTGTTCCAGGGCTCAACCAGCTGCTTGTGCTCTTCGAATGTCAGTCCACCCACCTTCCACAAGTGGCTGGATTTCATGTGCACGAACATCTCGTTCACCGCGACCTCAGAGGTATCTCCGGTAGCCACGAAGTCGCAGGGCTCCTCGTTGAGGTCTTCGCAGGCGAGTTCTTGCATGACGCACCGCCTTTCGTCGCGCCCAGGGTGCGCCGCGCGGCCGGTAATCGCCAGGGTCTTCTGCCACATCTCGTGCGGTGGTCGCGTTCGTAGCAGATCGATGGTGGCCAATGCCTCTAGCCGGTCCCGGCGATCATGGGAAGATGCTGTCAAGAAGCGGCCCACGGAGGTAGCCGAATGAATGTCGAAGCCGTTTCGGCGGCACGAGTGAAGCGCAGGGAATTGTACGAGTCGATGGTGCATTTGGAAGCGATACTGACCTCACCTGCCGCAGCACCTCTCTGGATCCAGGATGTGCACCAACGCACCGCAGCCGTGCACCGAGCCCTCGCGGCACACATTCGAGAAGTAGAGCGCCCCGACGGGATCATTCGTCGCATCCTCGAAGACCAGCCGCGGCTGGCGAGCCATGGCGAGGAGCTCATCGCCGATCACCCCGGCCTCGTGGAGCGTGTCGACTACGTCATGGAACTCACATCCGACAACGGAGACCCGCTCGCCACCGAAACCATCACCCACGTGCGCCATGCGGTTCTGGAGTTGCTCGGCATGTTGACCCGGCACCGCCAGGCAGGGGCCGACTTCGTGTTCGATGCCTACGACGTCGATATCGGGGGACAGTCCTGACCGGCACCTGAATCGGGCACCCGCGGTACCGATTCGCCGGCTTCATCGGAGGTGGTTCACTCGACTACCCGTGGAGCGACGAGGATCCGGACGGCGATTTCCGCATCGAAGCGGATGAGACGATCGAAAGCGTCTCGATGCTCTTCGTCGGGGCGATCGCAGAGGCGACCAGGGTCATCGACGAAGTTGCCGACCTGGACGTCACCGGCACCTCGGACACGGCCGGAACCAGGTCGCTGCGCTGGGTCCTCACCCATATGATCGAAGAAACGGCCCGCCACGCTGGGCATGCGGACATCATTCGGGAACAGGTGGACGGAACCACCGGCTACATCCCGCCAACCGACTGAGTCCGGCGCGCCGACTTCGCACGGGCTTTCACTTGCCGAAGAGTCGCGCTCTGATCTCTTTGCAGGTGGGACAGACCGGGTAGCCGTCTGGGTTGCGGTTCGGAATCCACCGCTTGCCGCACAGCGCGATCACCGGTACGCCCTCGACGTTGCTCCGAACGATGTCCGCTTTGCGCACGTAGTGGGCGAAGCGATCGTGATCTCCGTCGTCGAGGATCGGTTCGGTGATCGGCTGGGTCGTAGTGTCGCTCATGGCACGATTCTGCCAGACGCGTCGGCGATCTACGCGCGAGATGAGATCAGCCGCAGGCGGGGCGTCTTCGGTTCGCGCTATCCCTCGTGGACCACGCCTCCCTCGATGCGAAGGTAGGCGGCGTCGATGAGGTCACCTTCCAAGGCATTGAGTGCCCGGGCTACGGCCAGTTCCTCACCTATCACCGGAATGGAGCGGTCGGTCGGGTTGCGCCGTGCCGAACCTGTGGCGTTGAAGTGGTCACCACCCATGTCGAGGATGGCATGCGCCAGCGTGTTGGTGTCATCCTCCTCGATGGCAACCCGGATCCGGATTTCCTTGTGCATAAGCATCCTCCAGCGACTGGTTCGCCACTCATGGTGGCCCGATGGCGGCCGTTGCGGTAGGGACTTCTGGCTCAAGCACGCGAGTCCAACGTGAGTTCCTGGCTAGTCATCCGGGTGGTGCTGGATATGACATCCCGAGCGTGCCCGAAACCCCTCATACTGGCTCTGGGCTGGGACGACGAGATCTAGCGGCGCAATCCGCTTCGGTAGGTGATCCACCTTGTTGAACCGCCCAGATGTCGCTCGATCCCGAAACCCGGGGCCGAGCGCAAGTCGGTTGTCCGGGGCGTCGAGCACAGCCCATGTCGGCTCGTCGCCCCGACAACCACTCCAAATCGACACGTCTCAGCCGCGGCGCCCGCAGGCGGTTGGCAGGTCGGTTGCCTGACCTGATGGAGTGACCTCCGCGGTCGACGTTCGACCCGTTCCATCCTGAACCCGCAGGCGGCCAACTACTCCAACAGGTCGACCGGCACCGGCACGCTCGGTGTCAGAGCGGCGCAAGCCGCGATGATCAGTGGCCGGATCACATGGCTACGGCCGTCAGCTGTGAAATCAACGGCATCCAGGGTTGCCGCGATCGCTCGGTAGACGGACGCGTCGGGCGCATCGGCGGCGACCACGCACCCCAGCCGGGCCAGCGCGACCGCTTCATCCGTGTTGGCTCCCGCGAACGCCAACGCGATGGCGCCATGCAGGCTGGCGTGGACCCGCACCAGGCCTGGATCCGACGCAAAGGTGACCGGGCCGGATTGAGATGCGGTCGGCGTCGCCTCATCTTGCTCTCCGAGCAGACCCAGCAAGGTACCGCCGAACACCGCACCGAGCTGCTCACTGGTGTAGCCGGCGGCGGCGGCGACTCGCATCGTGAGCGTGAATCCAAGCGCTGGATGGCCATACGGAGTGTCGGACGCGTACACGATTCGCTCCGGCGGCACCCAAGCGACCAGAGCCAGCAGATCGGTGACATCCCACCATGCCGTGTCGAAGTAGAGCCCGGGGTGCTCGGCGACGACCGGACCCAACCATGACAGGTCGCTCAACGCGGCGTGCGCCAGGATCAGGCGAAGATCGGGGAAACGATCGCACAGGCTCACGGCGTCCTGACCGAGCGACAGAATGCCGCGGCCGGCGTGCACGAGCATCGGGACCGATCGTTCGGCTGCGATCGCGGCCACCCGGAGGACGGTAGGTTCTCCGAGCCGGAAGGCTTCAGCTCGGGGGTGCAGCTTGATCCCACGATGACCTGCATCGAGTGACCGCTCCACCTCCTTCGTCGCCTCGACCCCCAGCCGCGGATCTACCCTGAGAAATGGAACCAGTCTGCCGTCGCTGGCGATCGCTTCCCGCAGGACGCGATCGTTGGCGAGCCGGTAACCGCTGGGGTCCTGGCTGGTGGTCACCACGGCACCGGCGTGCTCGACTGCGTCGAGTTTCTCGATCAGTCTGCTTGCCGTGCCGCTCACGCCGTCCGGGTCGTTGACCCCTGTGTGCGTATGACCGTCCCAGACGTCGACGTCGCGGGGAAGCAGAACCCTCGCCGCGTGGTACCAGCTGTCGACCGCATCCATGCGCGTGAACCTAGCTCCTACCGGGTGCCGTCTTCGACTTCCCACTGCAACCGCGGCTGCCCTGTCGTGGCAGATGAGCCGAAAGCCCGCGTCAGAAAGCAGCAAACGCCTCTAGCGGCCCAGAAGCGGGCATCCCACCATGAAGCCGGAAGGATGGTGACCACCATGCTGGCGTATGACCGCGGCCCCACAACCCCGCCTCTGCTCGATGAGACGATCGGAGCCAACCTGGAACGCATCGCAGCGCAATGGCCAGAACAAGATGCGCTGGTCGATGTGGCCCAGGATATCCGGCTCCCCTATTGCGAATTCAATGCCGCGGTAGATTGTCTGGCTCATAGCTTTCTCGCGCTTGGCATCGACGCCGGGGACCGCGTCGGAATCTGGGCACCCAACTGCACCGAGTGGGTACTCGTCCAATACGCGACGGCCAAGATCGGCATCATCCTGGTCACGATCAACCCGGCGTATCGCACGTCCGAGCTGGAGTACGCGCTCGGCCGTTCGGGCTGTCGCATGTTGGTCGCGGCCGAGACCTTCAAGGGATCCGACTACCGCGCAATGGTGACCCAAGTAGCCCCGAGGCTGCCTGCCCTCGAACACGTCGTCTACCTCCACTCGACGGAATGGGATGAATTCGTCGCTGCCGGGATCGGCGTCGGCAACGATGCAGTTCGCGAGCGGGCTCGTGGAATCGACCCACACGACCCAGTGAACATTCAGTACACCTCGGGCACGACAGGGTTTCCCAAGGGTGTCACGCTCAGCCACTTCAACATCCTCAACAACGCGTACCAGGTCGGCGAACGATGCGGATACCAGGAAGCCGACCGGGTGTGTATTCCGGTTCCGCTCTATCACTGCTTCGGTATGGTCCTCGGCTGCCTGGCCGCCACCACCCACGGTGCCGCGATCATCCTGCCCGGACCCGCGTACGAAGCCGAGGCAGTGCTCCGAGCCGTCGAGCGGGAGCGTTGCACGTCCCTCTATGGCGTCCCCACGATGTTCATCGACCTGCTGGAAAGAGCCGGGGACCTCGATATCGACGTGGCTTCGCTGCGGACCGGCATCATGGCTGGAGCCCCGTGCCCGGCGGATGTGATGGATCGGGTCATGACCGACCTGTCGATGCCTCAGGTCACCATCTGCTACGGCATGACCGAAACCTCCCCCGTCTCGACCCAAACGCTCCCCCACGACAACGTGAGCCACCGGGTTTCGACAATCGGCACCGTTCATCCCCATGTCGAATTGAAGATCGTCGACCCGGATACCGGCAGCACCCTCGACCGCAAGGAGATCGGCGAAATCTGCACTCGGGGGTACCTCGTGATGCAGGGCTACTGGGAGGATCCGGAGAACACCGCGCAGGTGATCGATGCCGAAGGCTGGATGCACAGCGGCGACCTCGGGATGATGACCGAGGACGGGTACGTTACCGTGGAAGGCCGCATCAAGGACATGGTCATCCGCGGTGGGGAAAACCTCTACCCCCGCGAGATCGAAGAGTTCTTGATGACCCATCCCGATGTCATCAACGCTCAGGTGGTCGGGGTGCCGGACGCCCGGATGGGTGAAGAACTGCTTGCCTGGATCCTGGTTCGCCCCGAGGTAGCGCTGGACGAAGACACCATCCGGGCGTACTGCCGGGACCGCATCGCTCACTTCAAGGTACCGCGCTACTTCGCGTTCGTGGACACGTTCCCGATGACGGTGACTGGGAAAGTCCAGAAGTACAAGCTACGGGAAATGGGGCTCGAGGAGTTGGGTCTGCGCCAGGCTCCAACCACCCGGACCCGATAGGCATGACGCAGCGATCATCTGAGACTCATGCGTGGCAGACCGTCGCCGGCTCCGGGGCCACCAGGCCGACCCAGTTCTGAGTAGCATATTCCGCCGATTCAACGAGCGGCGCCCCTGCTGATCGACAGCACTACCGGGGCGTCATGGTCCGCTTCTCCCACCAGTACCCAACGGCTCCCCCAATCGCCGCCCCTCCGACCATTGTCACCGCGGTGTAGGGCCCGAGGATCGCGGCGGGAAGCACACCGATGATCCCACCGAAGAGTGCTCCCACCCGGAAGCCGTTCAGCGGATCGTATGGCTGCCTGCCTGGTGGGTAACGGGTCTCGCCGTTCTCGTCACTCATATGCTGCACACCATCTTGTTCGTTTCCGACGAACCGGCACACGTCCGAAAGTCCCGATCCGGTGACGGGAGCCCCGCCGCCGGTTCGTTCGCCGTGGAAAGCACGTCGTACCATGGCCCCATCTGATCAAGGAGGGCGGATGGCCGAGGAAAACACGGGCTCCGGTGAAGTCCAACAGCCCGCAGCAGCAAGCTGGAAGGACGATACGCAGGAAGCGCTCAATCGAACGATCGACGCCTTGCAGGTCGCGTGGGATGCAACCCGAGAAACGAGACTCGCCGCACTGAACTCAGCCAGGCGGACCGTCGCCGAACTCACCGATGCCGTCGAGGAGGGGATCTCAGCCGCCAACGCCCGCTGGGCCGCCACCCAACCCGGCGATGCAACACCCGAGCCGGCACCCACTACAGATACGGACGAATCCGACACCGACGAGGTCTGATTCGCGGAGACTCAGGCCGAACCCCGCAGGAGCCCAGCCTGCGCCGGCGATCCAAAGCCGGGCCTTGTGGACCTGGCCGGCTGCACCCGAAGGGTGGCATGCTGGTTCGGTGGAAACGACCGACATCCTCCTCCTGGTCCTGCTGGGATTGCTCCTGGTGCTGGCAGCCGGACTCGGAGCCGCTGAGGCTTCCCTCCTGCGCGTCCCTCGGGTGCGTGTCGCGATAGCTGCCGATGCGGGCGACCGCGCGGCCAAGCGCCTGCTTCCCCTGGTGGACGACCTGCCGCGAGTGATGAATGCGATTCTCTTCGTGGTGCTGCTGACCCAGGTCACTGCGGCAACGATCACGGGGGTGCTTGCCGAGCGACACTTCGACGCCATCGGGATCACCGTGGCCTCGATCGTGCTGACGCTGATCATGTTCGTGTACGCCGAAGCCATCCCGAAGACATATGCGGTGCAGCACTCTCTCTCGGTCGCTCGCCGGGTGTCAATTCCGGTTGCGGGACTCGCCGGTGTCCTGCGGCCGGTGGTGAGCTTGCTCGTCTGGTTCGCCGATGTGCAGACGCCGGGCCGCGGGATCGTCGGCCGCTTCAACGTGACGGACGAGGAACTGCGGCGCCTCGCCGCGGAGGCTGCCGCGGCGGGGACCATCGAAGAATCCGACGCCGAGTTGGTGGACCGAGCATTCGACCTCGGCGATCTGACCGTGCGTGAGATCGAAGTGCCCCGGACGGAGATAACCGGCGTCGAGACCGGCACCTCGACGCGTGAGGCTGTTCGTCTCGCGGTGAGCGCCGGACACCGTCGCCTTCCCGTCTACCGCGAATCACTCGATGACATTCTCGGCGTCGTGCGCCTCTCCGACCTGGCGGCGGCAATGACGACGAACCCCTACGAAGCCGTCGACACCCTCATGACACCGGTCATCGCGACGCCGGAGAGCAAACCGGTGATCGACTTGCTCCGCGAGATGCAGGAAGCCGCCGTCCACCTCGCCATCGTGGTCGACGAACACGGCGGGACCGACGGCATCGTCACCATCGAAGACGTGGTAGCTCAACTCGTCGGGGACGTCGCCGATGAGGGCCGGGTACCCGTCAAATCGGTGGTGGAACTGGAATCCGAACGCTGGTCGGTCGGCGCAGGCACCAGCGTGACCGTGCTTGAGGAGCTGCTCGACGTCCGGTTTCCGGACGGCGATTGGATCTCGGTGGGCGGGCTCGTCACCGGCCTCGCGGGGCGGATACCGGAACCGGGAAGTGAGATCACCAGCTCTGGGTTTCGTTTTCGTGTGGTGAAATCTGACGACAAGCGGGTATACCAGGTCGAGGTCGAACGAATCCGTTGACTCGAGCTATCCAACCGATGAGCTGAGGTTCAGGTGACCTCGGCAAGCCGATTCGCAAGTTCGCCGAGCATCGCGATCGCAATCGAAGGCTCGTCGTGGAGCAACTCCTCGAGATCGTCGCGACGGATCGCGATACACAGGACGTCGGTGGCCGCGACCACGCGGGCGGTCCGTAGGGAAGAAGACAACAACGCAAGCTCGCCCACGAATTCGCCTGCACCCCGTTCGACTTCGTCGCCGCTCGACAGTTCGACTCGAACCGAACCGTCCTCGATCACGAAGCAACCGGTCCCGGGCTGACCGCGCTCCACCAGCACATAGCCCGCCGCGGCTCGAAACTCAGTGCCGACTTCGGCTACACGGTGCAAGGCGTCATCGTCGAGCGCCGCGAAGATCGGTACCCGGCGCAGCGCGTCGATGGAGTCTTCGGACATCCGCCCACGTTACCTCAGCGGGGGGTCGGCCGGACGCGACGGGGCCCTGCGCCGCCTTGCGGCCGCAGGGCCCCACTTGCTACCCGCTAACCTCGCTCACTCACTGCAGCGTCCCCTCGGCACTGCGGCGTCGCCTCGGCAGAACCACAAGGGCCAGACCGAACAGCACGAGCAGAGCCCCCGCGAGCGTCAGGTCCCCGAGGTTCGCGCCCGTCTCCGGCAGCTTCTCGGCGAAGCCGAAGTCGTTGTCGAGACTCTGCTCACTCTCGGCCAGGAACAAGGTGTAGGTCCCAGGTGTCGTCAAGGCGCCGCTCACCGTCGACCGGTCCACAGAGACCCGATAGTTGCCCGCAACCAGTGCCGCGAACAAGTACATGCCGTCCTCGTTCGTCGTCATTGACACGACCACGTCGGTGTCGAGATTGGTCAGCACGACCTTGGCTCCCGGGATGCCCTTCTCCCCCACGTCCTGAACACCATCAGCATCGGTGTCGCGCCAGACGAAGTCGCCAATGGTCCCTGCGGCCAGGACCTCGACCGCCAGCACCGTTGCGGCCGCGAAATCGTCGCCTTGACCATCACCGGGAACCGAATCGATATCCTCCTGGTCCGCCGCCGTGACCTCAACCGTGTTCGTGAACGCCCCCGCATCCTCGACGGTGGTCACCAGTTCGATCGTCGCCCGTTCGCCGACCGCGAGTTCGCCGATGATCCACAATCCGGTTGCCGGATCGAACGTCCCGTCTCCGGTGTGGCTGACATAGGTGAGACCGGCCTCTGCAACGTCGGTCAGTTCGACACCCGTGGCGTTGGATGGGCCCTGATTGATCACAGTGATCGTCCATGACGCGTTCTCGCCAGGCGCCACCGTTCCGGGAGCAACCGCCTTCGTGACCTCCAGGTCGATGATCGCTTCGAACTCGACCGTCTCGTCGTCTGCGTCTGACACGTCGTCGCCGCCTTCGTCGGTGCCGGCGACGGTCACCACATTCACGTGGTCGACCCCGGCGTTACCAGTGACGAACTGCGTGAACTCACAGGTGTACGTTGCGCCTTCGAGAAGCTCCTGGGGGACGGCACACGTGCCGACTCCGTTGAGATCCCCGAAGACATCGTCGACGATCGATTCGAGCGTGATGTCGGTCTCGCCGGTGTTCTCGACGGTGATGGTGTATGTCACATCCCCACCGGTCTCAGGCACCGACGTCGGAGACGCCGTCTTGGTCACATCAATCGCCGGGATCTCGTCGGTGAACAACACCGAAGCGTCATCAGTATCGGACACCTCGTTGTCGTCATCATCTGAACCGGTAGCCGTCACCACATTGTCGTGCGATGACCCTGCCGGGCCTGCCACTGTCTCAGTGAACTCACACGAATACGTGCCACCCACCACAACCGACTGCGGCACCGAACACGTCCCGGCACCATTCAGGTCACCAAACATGTCATCAACCAACGACGTCAACAACAACACCTCAGGACCCTCATTAGCCACCGTCACCGAATACGTCACATCCCCACCCGACTCGGGAACCGCAACCGGAGACGCCGTCTTCGTCACCTCAATCGCCGGCAACTCATCAGTGAAGTCCACCACCGCGTCGTCGGCGTCTGACACCTCGTTACCGTCATCATCCGAACCCGTCCCAGTCACCACATTCACATGCGACGTCCCGGCATCACCCGCAACAAACTGAGTGAACTCACACGAATACGAGCCACCCACCGCAACCGACTGCGGCACCGAACACGTCCCGGCACCATTCAGGTCACCAAACATGTCATCAACCAACGACGTCAACAACAACACCTCAGGACCCTCATTAGCCACCGTCACCGAATACGTCACATCCCCACCGGTCTCAGGCACCGACGTCGGAGACGCCGTCTTGGTCACATCAATCGCCGGGAGCAGATCAGGGATGATCACCGTCGAATCATCGCTGTCCGAAGCCTCCCCACCGTCGTTGAAAGCCGTAGTGCTGAAGATATTGGTCACCGTCTGGTCGTCGGTGGTGAACGTCGCGTCGAAGGTACAGGTCACAGTGTCCCCGGATGCGATGGTCGTCCCGACCAGAGCGGCGCACGACGAACCAGCAATGCTGTGCGTGTCATCGCCTACCGCTGAGACTTCAACCGGATCTGGTGAGTCGTTCGTAACGGTTACCTGATACGTCACAGTCACCGGAACACCCGGCGGCGCCGTTTCGGTATCGCTGAACGTTCCGTCACCGTTTGCATCGTTGCTCTTGACAACAGTGATCGATGGGGCAATGAGTTCCTCGTTGGAAACGCTCTTGAACGGAATCGTCTGAGCACCACCCGGGATCGGGTCGTCGACCGGTTGCCCATCAGATTCCACGACCCGCTTGTCGCTCAGTTTGGCCTGAATATTGCCCACGCCAATGGATCCGAAGCCACATCCGAGCAACACGTCGAACCGAAGGATCACGGATTCGGTGGACTCGAGATCGTCGATTCGGATCCGAACGACGAGTTCATCTTCCTGCGGGTCGGGGTAGGAGCCGTCCGGCGACGCCCCGCTGGTGAACTGTTCGAACACGATCGCGGCCGAACTGCCAAGATCGTCACTCATTCCGGAATCCGTCCCACCCGGGCCGGCACCGTTGACGACAGATCCGTAGTTGACCGAGGCGTTGACGACGTCGATATGTCCGACGGACACCCCATTGGTCGCCTCCGCGCCGAGGGTGTACTCCAGTTCGATCGTCTCGTTGGTAGCGGGACTGCCTCCGTCGGAGAGATCGTCGACCATGATTTCTGTGAGGTAGGTGACGATGTCACCACAGGCGAAATCACCGCCCTCGAGTGACTCGACGATGTCGTCTGTCTTGCCCACCGTTCGATCGTTGAACGCTCCGCCACCGACCGAGTGGTCGTAGATGAAAGGAGCGGCCGCGACGAAGTCGAGCGAGTAATCCCCGCCTGCTGCCAGCGCAGGGGACGCGGAGGTGACCCCGCCCGGTAGCACCGCCATCATCAACAGACCCGCCAATACGACGTGAAGAACCCGCGCGGCTGTGCCGCCGCCCGTCAATCGAAATCCACCCCTCACAGAACCCATTCGAGACTCCTACCTCTCGTGCTGGCGACTCGCGGCCGCCAGCCATTCCTAACCCACCACCACTTTATGCAGTTATTTCACCACGTAGGGCATCAACCCGGAAGATGCCACGATGACTAGTTCCCTCGCTCCGGCGAAGGTGACCTCCCACCCCGAAATGGGTTCAGGAAATCCTTCCCCCTGACCCGCTCTGGGCGGTCTCAGGGTCGAACGAGGGGAACACCCGATAGACGCCGTGCCCGCCGGAGAGCAAGCTGGGGGCAGCAAACGAGTTCGAGCAATCAAGGAGCATCCCTGATGACTACCTCTCCCAACCCCACCGAAGCTGCTACCCCGGCAGGAGTCGCGACGACCAGCGACGAGCGCAGCCTCGGAGCCTTGAGCCATCTCTCAGCATTCGTGGTGTTCCTCGGGATTCCGCCGGTCATCGGACCGCTCGTTGCGTGGCTGCTCAAGCGCGACGATCCGTACATCGGCTATCACGCCAAGGAAGCGCTCAACTTCAACATCTCGTTCATGATCTACGGTCTCGCAGCCGCACTCTCGATCCTCCTGCTCATCGGCCTCATCCTGTTGCCGGTGGTCATGGTCACGTGGTTCGTCCTGGTGATCGTGGCCGCGGTCAAGGCATCTGGAGGCGAGTACTACGAGTATCCGCTGACCATCCGGTTCGTGAGCTGATCTCCCGCACTGCGACGCAGAGCGCCCTCCCACGGGGCGCTCTGGGCGCGCCACAAACCCCAACCCGGTCGAACCTCAACCACCAGCAGCAGCAGGGGCAACCCGTCCCCGGCGATACACCTGCACCGACAGCACTACGAGACCCGTCACCACCAGACCCACGACCGCGAAGGTGCCGGCCACGTCGTAGGAAACTCCGGTAACAAGCGCGGCGCCGATCGCAGGACCGATCGCCCTGCCGACGGCCATCGAAGACTGGGCATCGCCGACCCGCTCGTCGGGCGCCAGCGACCAGACAGCGATCGAGCGAAGAATCGTGGGGGTGGACATCCAGAAGCAGAATCCCCACATCGTGATACCTATCAGGAAGAGCGCCGGCGAGTCTCCGAATGCCACCAGCGCGGCACACAACGCGGTTCCGAAGATCCACACACTGCCGGGACGATCCTTCGCCAGACGTCTTGCTGCGGTCAAGCCCGCGAGGGCATTGCCGGAATATCCCAACGACACCACGAATGGGCTCAGGCCGGTGTTCACCCCAATCGCGGCGCCGTATACGAACAAGGCAGAGCCGGCCATCGTTCCCATGCCGAGAGCCAGAACGAGGACCACATTCGACCGCGATGGGCTGACGTGCTGGCGCTCACGACGATATCCGGCGAACTCCGCAGGCAACCATGCCGGCACCAGCGACACCACGGCAATCGCCAGGTACACGCCGCTGGAACCGAACTCGGAGGCGATCCACGCCAGGATCGGAACGCTGAGGAAGACCGTCAACGGCCCGGCCGCAGCGACGTTGCGCAAGGCTCCCTCCGTCCGCATCGCGTTCGACCACGCCAGCCAGACGAGCAAGCCTGCCGCAGCACCGGCCAGCACCCGCAGTACGAGCAGCGCCCCGAAACTGGGCGCAATCGCGCTCAGCAGGTTCAGGACAAACGCAGCGAGGGATCCGCCGACCAGGTACTTCCGGTGAGTCCGGAGCCGACGTCCTGCGACAAAGGCAGCCAGAGCAAATCCACCCACCTGAGCGGACGACAGGAGGCCGGAGCGTCCGATGGTTACGCCGTAGTCGGCAGCGACCGCAGGAATGACAAACGGGGTCGCAGCAAACAGAAACGACACCGCGACCACCGCGGCGAGCACCCCCAGGTCGGGGTGGCTGCGAAGGGAGAAGAAGAGGCGTACTGGACCGAACATCGAGGTTGCAGGCTACGTCAAGTCGCTGATCATGCCGTGACCATCGGGCGATGGTCGACCGGCGAGGCGCGGATCACCCGCAGTGCCACCCGGGTCCAACGACCCTGGCAAACCCGGAAACAGCGCGGCACCATTGCCTGGCCCGGGTACGCTCGGCGCCGAACGCATGAAGGACTGACGTGGACAGAATCGCTCGTTTCATCGTGACCAGGTCCCGTCTCGTCCTCGCCGTCACCGCGCTCATCACGCTTCTCGCCGTACTCATGCTCTTCCGGATGAGCTTCAACGCCGACGTTTCCTCGTTCCTGCTCGAGGGCAATGAGACTGGGGAGGAGTTCCTCGCGTTGCAGGAGAAATACGCGGCAACCGACCCGATCAACGTCGTTGCCTCGCTCCCCGCAGGTGAGACCTACCTGGAGGGCGACAACCTGGCGCACCTGGTGGATCTGCGGGACCAACTCCTCCAGGTGGATGGTGTGGCGGCAGTGGCTTCGATCGTCCCGGAGGTGAACCCGCTCACCGGGGAGCCGATTGATGCCGGCACGGTCTCCGGTCTGCCCGGCGTCGCGATCGAGGGTTTCGTCGCGCAGAGCCCGGTTGCGGTGCTGCTGTTGAGCGAAGACGCCCAGCACACGCTCCTGATGGTCACGCCGGGCGACGACCCCACCTCCGCGGCGCGCAGAGTCGACGACGTCTCAGTTGACGGTCTCGAGCTCTCGTTCTCCGGAAACCCGGTCGTGTTCGCGTCCGTGCTCGACCATCTATCACTGTTCCTCCTGATCATCCCTCCGATCGTGATCCTGCTGCTGATCGGTACCTTCTATACGACGATCGGCGACCGCCGGCTGAGCGTGCTCTCCATCGTTCCCTCGGTGCTCGGATCGCTGTGGACGTTTGGGGTCATCTTCGCTTTGGGCAATCGCATAGACATCGTGACCGTCATCGTGCCGATCTTCGTGATCGTGATGGGCTCGGCTGATGGACTGCACTTCGTCACCCACTTCCAGCAGGAAGCGGAACGCACCACCGACCCGGTCGCGAGAGTCACCACGGCGCTTTCGGAGGTCGGGGTGCCGATGATTCTCACTACGGTCAGCACGGCCGCCGGCTTCCTGGCCCTCGTAGTGACCGATGTGCAGCCGATCCGTCAACTGGGGTTGTTCACAGCCGTGGGAATCGTGTTCGCAGGAGTGGTTTCCTTCTTTTTCCTGCCTGCCCTCATGAGCCGGCTCACCATCGAACCGAAGCACCAGACTTCCCTGTTGGGCCCCCGCATCACGAAGGGGCTCAAGCGCCTCGTGGCGACGAGGACCCCTGCCGCCGTTCTGACGGGTGGGATTCTCGTCTTCGCCCTGTTCGCAGTGCCCCAGCTCGAAGTGAACCCCGACCAACTGTTCTTCTTCAAGGACGACGACCCTGTACGAGTAGCGTTCCAGAGAACCGAAAATCTGTTCGGCGGCGCCACTCCCCTGGCGGGGGAGTTTGTGTTCGATCCGGGCGCTCCCGCAGAATCGGTGGTGAGCATCACCGCTGTATCTCGCGAGCTCGAGCAGCTCGAAGGCGTCCGCGTCGTGTTCTCCGTTGTCGACGTGGCGTCCAGCCTCAGCCCGGAGCAGCTCAGCGCGGTGCTCTCGGGGGCGGCCGCGCTCCCGGTAGGTGACATGGTGAGCGACGACGGACTACGTTTCATGCTGCTGCCGCAGGACTTCACCACAGACGATCTGAGGACCTGGCTCGACTTCGCGGAAGAACGCGACGAGATCCGTGTACTCACGGGCATGCCGGTGGTGTGGGACGAGATCGCCCGTCTCGTGCTGCAGGCCCAGGCCACCTCACTCGTCGTCGCGTTCGCGCTGGTGGCTCTGATGTTGATGCTTGCCTATCGCAACCTGCGCGAAACGATCATCGCGCTAGTGCCCATCTCGCTGACCATTCTGACCCTGCTCGGCTTCATCGCGGTCTCCGGTATTCAGCTCAACCTGCTCACCGCGGTGGTCTCCAGCATCGTGATCGGAGTGGGCATCGACTACGCGATCCACTACATCGCCGCCATCAATCACGCCAAGGCTGCCGGAGAGGGTTACGTGCTGCGCGCCATAGACAAGGCAGGGCGACCGATCGTGGCCAACGCACTCGGCATCGCGGTCGCACTTACGGCGCTGTGGCTCTCGCCGCTCAAGATCCATGCGCAAATCTCAATGATCATGTGGGTGGCCATGATCACCGCCGCGCTGACTTCGCTGGTCGTCATTCCCGCCATGTTGCCGCGAGCCGGGGTGGAAGCACCTGCTCCGACGGCCGAAGCTGAACCCCTCCCCACGGGAGGTTCATAGAATGCATGGCAAGCCCGCGAGCCCGGCAGCCATCGAGCGAAGGGAGCCGTCGTGAGGGGGTTGACTCGCCACCTTCCATCCCGATTGGCCGTTCTCCTCGCATCCGCCGTCGTGCTGACTGCTGCCTGCGGCGACAGCGAGATGGCCCTCGACGAATACGCCGCTGAGCTGGAGTCGGCAGTGACAGAGATGGCAGTCCAGATCGATATCCTCGAGCCAGCTTTCGCAAGTGCCGAAACGCCGGCGGAGGTCGCCGAGTTGTGGGAGCAGCGGGTTGCCGCCCGGCAGACCTTCCTCGATACGCTCGAGGATATGTCTCCGCCCGGCGAAGCGGCAGACGTGCACGAGTTCGCGATCGGCATGATGACGCGACTCACCGCAGCCGAACGGGCACTCGGCGAACCAGCTGCTCAGGACGGCTGGCCGGCGATGTGGGATTCGCCCGAGGGTGACACGGCACGGGCAGTCGATCAGGAGGCGATCGCTTTCTGCATGGAGGCCCAGGCCGGCCTGACCGATCCGGATACCGAAGACGGGTTCGCGGTTGAAGGCTGGCTCAATCCCGGAGTGAGGGAAGTCATCGAGGTCGTGTTCGGCTGCGTCGCTGAGGACCGGCCCACAGCTCCGTAGTCGGCACGCACCAGCGTCCGCTCAGAAGACGCAAGCAGACGAACCGCCGACTCAGCCGACGTCGCGGATGTGCTGCTTGGCTGCGAACTCGTCAAAAGCCTCGAGCGCACGCGGTCCGTGCACCGACACCGGGCCGCCTCCCATGAGCAGCGCAACACCAAGGGCTTCTGCCACCTCTTCGCGAGCCGCTCCCCGGGCTGCGGCTGCTCTGGCGTGATACGCGATACACCCATCACAACCGTCGACCGTCGCAATTGACAGCGCAATAAGCTCCTTGAACCTCGATGGCAGTGCCCCGTCCGAAACGGCCTCTCGATGCATCTCGGCGAATCCGTGCCACGTCTCAGGAATGGCATCGCGCAGCGATCGCGTGGGAGCTCTCAGCGCATCGACGATGTCGTGATTGTGGGTCATATCACTGCTCCCTTTCACTCGGTGGCTTGGTACAAGTCCGTCGAATTGCCGTGTGCGAAGAGCGATCCGAGATACCGCCCCCAATCGTGGGCACGGTCTTCTTCGCCAACCGCGAGAGGACCGGACATGCCTTCGACAACAAAACTCTCTGCCGGAGCGGCGATGTGAAATCCGAGCTTGCGGAGCCGACGCTCAGCGGCGTGCGCTGCGGACCCAGGCAAGAGGTGTGGTTTCGTCAAGCCGGGCACCGGCTTTGGCTTCGTCTGTACCCGCGTATCGAACGCCGTGGCCGCAACACTGGCGAAGCCCTTCTCGAGCGAGTTGAGCCACTCGCGCAGACCGATTCCGGGTGACACGAGTTCGTCCACCGTCTCACCGGCGGCAGCCGCCCGCGAGGAGACCCGACTCATTCCGAACTGATGTGTCGGACCTCCCGCGACGACGAGATCGAGCCCTTCGGACAAGGTCTTCGGTGCCGAGCCGACCTCGACTAGGTCGATGACGTGAATATCGGCCGCCAACCCCTGTGCCACCGCTCTGGCGATCACCTGCGTGTTGCCGAACATCGACTCGTAGACGACGATCGCATCCATCATTTCACCTCTAGTTCTGCCTCAGAGCCCACCATCGGCCGAGCAGCGCAGCAACCGCTAGAGCCGGATGTCCTGAAACCAGGAGCAAATGGCACGAACCGAAGCCGGTTCGAGCGCTGACGTAGCCGGGACAGTGTTGTCACTAGATGGCTGGAGTGGCCGTACTTCGCACAGCAAGTTTCGCGCTTGAGCGGCAGGGCGTTCGCGGAGCAGGGGCAAGTGACGCGCGGTCGACACTCCCGGCTGGATGGAAGCTGCCGGACGGTTACTGGCAACAGGAGGTCATCATGTGTCGACTGTACGGATTCATGGCAACCGAACCCACTCGTCTCGAGTGCAGCCTGGTAGAAGCGCAGAATGCGCTGCAGGCACAAAGCAATCGAGACGGCCGGGGCATTCGCAACGCCGACGGCTGGGGTATCGCCCGCTGGAGGTCAGGCCGACCCGACGTCATTCGTTCCACCGAACCAGCCTTCGCCGACCCTGAGTTCGCGGTGGAGGCGGAGGCCACCCGGTCGAGTGCGGTCCTGGCCCATGTACGGGCCGCGACGGTTGGCGACGTGCTCCCCAACAATGTCCACCCCTTCCGGCACGGCCCCTGGGCGTTCGCTCACAACGGAACGTTGACCGCCCATTCCGCGCTCGCGGCCCGACTGCTGGAAGGCGCGCTGGGAACACCACGAGGCACCACGGATTCTGACCTCATCTTCCGGTGGTTGCTGGGCCGGATGCCCGACTTCGGGCTCGACCCGCACCGACCCGCCGACTACGCCGAGGGGCTTGCTTCCTTGCTCGAAGTCGCAGTACTCGATCTCGTCCGCTGGTCGATCGACGTCCCGGGCGCCGAACCTCCGCTGCTCAATCTCATGCTGAGTGACGGCAAACACCTCGCAGCCAGCCGCTGGGGCAACACACTGTTCTGGACGACTCGCGACGGAGTCCCCGACTGCGCGGTGTGCGGCACCAACCATTGCCCAGACGCGGGCGCGAGCTATCGGGCCGTAGTCGTCGCTTCTGAGCCAATCACCGATGAGGAGTGGGCCGAAGTGCCAGAGGGCGCCGTCCTCGCGGTCGAAGACGGTGGCGGCGTCACCGTGCGCAACCTGCTGACGAGAACCGGTTGAGTTAGCGCACCGCGGTCGGAGACCATCAGACGTTCTGGCTCGGTCGCTGCTCCCGTTTCTTCCCGGACACAGGTGGAGGGCCCCAAGAGGCCCTCCACTGCAGCTGCGTCAGGTCACTTCAGATCAAGATCGATCCACACGAGCTTGTGGTCCGACGACGGGAACGGGAATGTCCCCACCAACCCGAACAGCGGGTCCGAGCTGAGTGGCCAGAAGACCCCCGCAGCTTGAATCGTCGTGTTGGTGCTCGGCAGCACGTAGTCGACCCGGATGTTGCCGGGCGGCTCGTTGAAGTCTGCCGTGTCGTGTGCCGGATCGCTCAGGTGATCGTCGTTGATGCCACCCTGGAGTGCCGACTGCTCCGGCCCTCCCAGGCTCGACGGAGTCACCGATGTGTTCACCCGCGGATGATCGAGTAGTTGCTGGATCGCGCCGGGAACGCTGTCTCCGTCGTTCGGGTCGGCATTCTCATCGCCGGCAACGACAAACACGGCCCCGCCGGGCAAGCCCCCGGACTTGCCGGCATCGTCGACGATGTAGCCGGCGCCGCTGACATAGTCCGCCCAGAACCGAATTTCATCGTGGTTCCGGGTCCCGTTGCGATCCTCCGGCCCGTCGAAGACCGGCGGTGTGGGATGGCTCACCAGGAAGTGAACCCGCTTGCCGTCGACTCGAATCGGCACGTCCCAATGCGACTTGGAAGACAGCCGGAATACTCCGAGTTCCTCCTCGGAGTACCAGTCGCCTGGTTCCTCGGTGGCCGGATCGTCCGGCAGCATGGCACCCGGCATGTCCTTCCACAGGAAGTGCTGGAAGGTCCTGATCTTGTTGTATTCGATTGGATGCATCGAGTACACGACCATGCCGAATTGACCCTCAAAGAACCCGAAACCGAACGCATCATTGGGTCCGCCGACCGTACCGTCGTTGTCGAGATCGAATCCCGACGGAACACCGGTGTTGGACGGGGCCACGTAGCGATACGGGTAGACGATGGGCGCCGCACCGCGCTGCCCGACACCCAAGTAGTTCTCCTGGAACAACTCAGCTGCAAGCCCCTCGGCGTCGTAGTCGAACTCGTTGATCAGGAGCACCTCGGGGCGGGTGCGTTGGATGATCTCGGCAATCGTCGCCGGCTGCGCACTGCCCGGCGTGGACAGTTCGGTGGCAAGATCGCCGGCGTTGAAACGGTTCATCGAGGCGTTGTACGTCCCGAAACGGACATCGCCGCGGGTTGTAGCCGCCTTCGCATTCTTCCAGGCAGATCGGAAGCTGGTGATTGCAGCCGAATAGTCGCCGGCTGCCGCCGCGGCCACGCCTGCTGCGAAGTCGGCCTCAGCCGCCGCCAGCTTCTGAGCATCACCGCCTGCTGCCGTGGCGTCATCGATCGCGGTACGCGCCAGCCTTCCGTCCACGTCGGCCAAAGCAGCGCTGATGGCACCTACATCGACTGACGAGACCTGGCCGAGCTGCACCACAGCCTGCCCCTCGGAGTCGAACACCATGTGCCCGTGCTGGGGATCGACTCGGTCCTCGTCGACCCAGAGGGCCGGATCGAGGCTCTCGTCGATCTTGTCCAGCGCACGGTTGATGGACTTGTCATCGTTCTTGTTGCCGGTCGGCAACATCGCCTCGAGGTCAGCACGTGCTTTGGTCTTGAGACCGAGTGCATTGGCCATATCGAGGCCGACCACCACCGGGTCGTGGTCCGAGGAACGGAACTGGTCCGGCTGATAGAGCGACGGCTGCCGGTTCTCTTCGTTGTAGTCCAACCCAGAAGGTTCGTCGGCATTGACATGCCAGAACATCGCGCCTGTCACGTCGCTCGTGAGCCGTGGCGTCGTCAAGGCGTGGTCGAGGTAGCCGTCCTGCCCGAAGAACACGAAGCTGTAGTCGCCCGGTCCGTTGAACAACTCGACGAGATCGGTGTAACCGGCCGATTGCAGCGCCGCCACCGGATCCTCCATCGCGTAGGCATTCAGGTCGCCGACGATGATCGAGTCCGGATCGCCGCTGCCGGTCGGATCGGTCGCCAGCCAGTTCGCCTGCGCGATCGCGGCATCAGTACGCACTCCGTTGCAGTTGCCCTGCCCGTCACCGGCGTTGGGATCACCGACGTCGTTGCAAGATGAGCCCTTGGACTTCAGGTGGTTGACGGCCACCGTGAAGATCTCTCCCGTTGCGTTCTCGATGAAGCTTTGCGCCAGCACCGGCCGGTTCTTGTCGTCGTTGAATAACGGATCCACCGACGAGTCGAGGAGGGCGAAAGACAGGAGCGGCGTCACGCTCGCCGGCTGATAGATCAGCGCATCGCGGATGGCATCGTCGCCAATCGCGCCGGTGGGCAGATAAGCGTAGGTCCCGGCTCCCACCGCATCGTTGAGTCCGGATACCAGGTCAGCCTGCGGATCATCGTCCGGCGCATTCTCCAACTCCATGAGACCGAGCACGTCGGCGTCCAGTTGGGTGATCGCCGAGATGATCTTGGTGCGCTGTCGGGTGAACTCACTGGCGGTGTCTGCTCCCCGGCAGCCCTGGTTGAGATCCGGACCACAGATGGGGCCCGAGTCGTCGATCGTCGTGAAGTAGTTCAGGACGTTGAATGCACCCACCTGCATCGAACCGCCCACATCGGGTGGGGCGGGGCGATCATTGACCCTCGTGAAAGCGATCGATTCTGTCGGATGCAATTCGTACGGTCCCTGCTGACCCAGCACCGCAGCCAGACTAGGAATCGTGTCGCCCCGGCGCAGCGTGCCGTCCACCTGGATGTACGGTGGCGGATCGAGGTCCGGGCTCAGCACACGACTCCCGTCGTCGAGTTGGATACCACTGCGGTTGTTGAGATCCTGCAATGCGTTCGCCGCGGCGCCCGGCGAAACAACGTTCGTCGGATTGTCGAGCACGCCGTCGACAGAAAGCGTTACCTCACCACTGCGATTCCAGGTGAAGTTGTCCGTTACGAAAAGCGTCTGTGGCATGTCGACGGCCATGCCCTCGTATGACTCGAAATCACCCACGTCCGCTACTGGGAGCGTCACGGTGGCAGACGAAGCCGTGCCTGTCAGACTGGTGCACACTGCGAGATCAGTGATCGCGCCGAGTTCGGTCTGCGCGCCCTCCTCCGCCACGGTGCCCTTTGCCCTTACGGTGTCTCCGACATTCACATCAATCCCGAAGCCGTCGTCGTGAATGAACAGACCTTCTGAAGTGAACTCGCTGCCGTCCGCATCTTCGTCTTCCTCCTGAAGGAAGAAGCCGCCGAGTTCGACCGCTGTGCCCTGGAAGTCCCCGACCACGACCGCTTCCACTACATGTTTCACTCCGACCTCAGGGCTGGTGAACCCCACGCCCTGGATCGTCGAGATGAGGCTCTCGGTCGCGTCGCCGCAGACCCCAAAGTCGGGGTCGACCGGCCCGGGCCCACCGCCGCCTGCGGAGATGACGATGTCCTGGAACGCCAACGCCTCAGAACCACTATCAGTGACCGCGTCCAACGTCAACGTCAACGTAGTCCCGGTCCCCGACACCGGCACCGACAACGCCTGGAGGTTATTGGTCAACAACGTCGACCCAACCAACATCGGGTCAGCCAACGTGAACGTGGCGCCCCCATCCATCGTGTAGGTCTGCGATGTCGCCTCGTCCACCGACGACGCAAACGCCACCACCGGCGTCCCGCCATCAATCACATACGACCACTCAAACGAATCCGACGACGCCTCGAAATCACCCATCGCCCCCATCGCGATCGACAACTCCAAATTCGAAGCACCCGAAATATCAAACACCCACTCCGCGGCCACCACACCCGAAGGGTTATCCGAATTCGTGGTGTCAACCACCCCAAAGAACTCGTCAACATTCGCCTCGCCAACAATCCCCAAGCTATCCGCAGGGAACACCGTCAACGAGTCATCCAACACCGCAAACGGAATCGACGCCGACACGCCCCGCTGATACTTCTCAAACCCATCCCCCGCCGAAGCGAACGCCCCAGCAAACGGATTCGTCTGCGACAACAAGTTCTGCGATACAGAACCCACCATGTCAAACGCCACCTGCGTCGCGGCCGCAGCGGGCTGGACGGCAGTGGGCCCATAGGGCGCCACTGATGCCACCAGGGCAAGAATGGCGACGAGACCGAAGGCGCGACGACGATGCAAACGCTTCTTCACGGGATCCTCCTGGATCGGATGGGTGCACGCCACGGCGGCGCGACCCGGACAGCGGGGTATCGAGAGGGGTTGAGGGGGACACGAGACCCAAAGAAGCCACTGCCTACAAGGCCCGGCTGATTCCCGTTCCGACGCTGTGACACGTCGCCCCTTCCCCGATTCTTCCCCTTCTGAAACTCTACCCGCCCGCCGCCTGGATCTCCACACGAAGTCCACGTCTCGGCTGCAGGTTCCCCGACGCGAAGTGGCCTAGCGACCCCGGGCCGGAAACGGGATCAGCATCACAGCCAATTCAGCCGCAACCGGTGAGCGCGACATTCCTGCTCACGCCCGACCGTCGCAACGATGGCCTGACCCCAACCAGGGTGCTCGGAGTCGTGTTCCACGTAATCGTGGAGAACCTGAACTTCAACTGCTCCCCGCGCTGGTGCTCGGCGGCATCACCGCCTGGTTCACCATGCGTGGAGTGAAGTCAGACGACGGCGTCGAGGGAGTGCCCGGCTCCGGCTGGGTCGTCTAGCCGCAGTCCGAGAATCGTCAGGCGCCTTGGCGCCTCGGCTGAGCAAACCGCACGGTGATATCCCGGCCGCCGACCTTTGACCCATGAAGCGCCTTGATGGCCGTACGGGCCGCCTTGTGCGACATGTCGACGAACGCGAACCCCTTGGACCTCCCGGTCCGTCGATTGGTGATCACCGTCGCCTGGTGGACCTTCCCGTACTGGCCGAACAACTGGTGGAGGTCGTCGTCGGTGGAACGCCACGGCAGATTGGCGACGTACAGACTCTTGGCCCCACGGTTGCCATCTTTCGTCGGACGCCGAGGCTGATGTGATGGGGCTTGCGGCCGGGTCTGTGCCCTCGCCGCGCGACGCTCTTCCGTCCGGCGCGGTTCGGTGTGGGCGAGCGCTACTTGGGCCGCCTCCCACCCGCTGTCGAGGAGCGCTTCGATACGAGGGGCTTCGATCGGCGCCTGCAGATTGAGATCCTTCTGCATGCGTCCAACCGCCCGGCGCTGGCTTCCGGTAACGAGACTCACCACGGTCCCGCTCGCCCCAGCACGCGCCGTTCTCCCTGAACGGTGGATGTAGTCCTTCGCGTCTGCAGGCGGATCGAAGTGAACGACCGAATCGACCGCATCAATGTGGATACCGCGGGCGGCGACATCGGTCGCAACCAGCGCCTGCGCGTCTCCGGAAGCGAACGAGCGCAACGCCCGGTTTCGCTGACTCTGGGAACGGCCACCGTGCAGGGCGACCGCACCGATCCCCAGCTTGCCCAACTGACGGGCGAGCCGATCGGCACCGTGGCGGGTTCTCGTGAACACGATGGACCGCCCCGAAGCGTCGACCAGGTCTGCGGTGTGCTGGGCCCGGTCCTGTTGTTCGACCATCCAGAAGTGGTGCCGAGCGTCGGTAGTCTCCGACTCCACTGTGCCCGCCTCATGTCGAACCGGGTCGCGCTGGTACTTGCTGATCAGGACCGCGACGTCCCCGTCGAGGGTGGCCGAGAAGAGCAACGTCTGCCGCTGGTCCGCGGTCCGGTCGAGGATTCGCTTCACGGCGGGCAGGAATCCCATGTCGGCCATCCGGTCTGCCTCGTCGACCACAACGATGTCGACGTCGCGCAGATCTACCGACCCCTGTTCCATGAGGTCCTCGAGCCTCCCGGGCGTCGCCACGAGCACATCGACACCCTTGCGCAGGGCGCTCTTCTGCGGGCCGTATCCAACTCCGCCGTAGATGGCGATGATGTGACGGTGCGCAGCTTTCGCCAGCGGCGCAAGTTCCTGTTTGATCTGCTCGGCAAGTTCGCGAGTTGGCGCCAGAATCAGTGCTCGCGGCCGGTGCTTGTGCGCCACCTCGACTTTGGTGAGCAAGGGAAGTCCGAATGCGAGGGTCTTTCCGGATCCGGTGGGGGCTTTGCCCGAGACGTCTCTACCAGAGAGCGCGTCGGGGATCGTGGCTTCCTGAACGGGAAAGGGCTCGACGACGTCTCGCTTGGCGAGCGCGCGAACGAGCGGGTCGGGTAGCCCGAGTTGGGCGAACGTAACTGACATGATGACTCCTGGCCCCTGTCGGGGAAGCTGGTTTGGGATGTGCCGATCTCTCGCTCGACCGCGCGACGTCCGTCGTCTACGGGATCGAAAGTCGGCCGATGAGGCAGTCCAACCGTTGAGAACCTGAGCCGTGAACCACCAGGGAAGCGACGTTGCGCTGGCCTCCACCTGATGCGGCCGCCGGGACGATAGCAGGGATTCATCCTTGGGCGAGCAGAGAGACCTGTGCCTGGAACAACAGCCGGAAGCCTCTACTGACCCCGAGCTGAGAACACCACCCTTGTCGCATGCGCATCAATCACGATGCCTTGGCCGCCTGCGTAACGGTCATCGTGGTCACAGCCGGCGACTGCTCAGCTTCAGATCCGATCGCGTAGGAGCAGTACAGCGCCACCTACAACACCGAAGCGCTGTCATTGGTTGCGAGGGATCAGGCGCAGCTCGTGGAGTCCCACAACTCCTCGTTTGACACGTTCGAGACGTGCGACCAGGCATACGGGACGGCAACAGAAGCCGCGGCCGAATCTCAGGACCTGGGGGGTGCGCTCCTGGGAGACGATGCAACGGAAGCGGCAGCCTACGACCGATCCCTCAGGTGTTCCTCGCGGGCACCGAGTGGCTCACTCAGCAGGAGTGCGCACGTGCCGGCGACTTCGTGAGAGTCGGCTGGGCCGCAATGCCTCTCCCGTCGAGCCGGCCGCTGAAGGCCATAGCTACCCAGGAAGGAACGTCTCGGTGGCTGCCCACAACTCCTCAGTGCGGTCGATCCGGTCGGTGGCCTCGTCGTGTAGCTGCCCGGCCACCCGGGCAACGAGCAGCTCGGCCATCGCTACCGCGGGCACCGAACTGTCGAACGGCCCGATCGCGGGGACCTCCACCTCGCACCAGGTCTCGGTGAGTGCGGCAAGCGGAGACAACGGTCCGTCGGTGATCGCCACGATCTCGACGCCGAGGCCTGCCAGAATCCGAGCTCCCCGAATCGCGTGCGTTCGATAGCGGAAGAAGTCGAATACGACCGCGACGTCCCCGGGCCCCGCGCTGCTCAGATCCCCGGCCACCGAACGCTCCTCCACCAGATGAACGTTCGGCCGGACCATTGCCAAGCCGCTGCGCAGGGCCGCAGCACCGGCACCTGAAGTTTCCCCAGACAGAATCCAAACGCGACGGGCCCGCACGATCGGCTCGGCGAGCAACGCCAGCCGGTCACCCTGCGCTGCCTCGATTACGGATGCCATCGCGTCCTCCAGCGCAGCCTGCGGCACCAACGCCGGGTCGTCGCTTCTGATGCGTTCGCTGGGCCGAGAGAGCTGTTGCGACAATCCGCGTCTGACGTGCTGCTGCAAGTCCTTGTAGCCATCGAAGCCGAGCTTGGTAGCGAACCGCACGATGGACGGACGGCTGGTACCAACCCGGTTCGCCAGGTCCGAGACGGTGCCGAACGCCAGCAGGGTCGGCTCATCTAGCACGGCGTCCGCGATGCGCCGCTCGGTTGGAGTGAGGCGGTCGCCAACGGCCGCGATGAGTTCGGAGGTCGAAGTCGGTGACATGACTCTGGTCATTAGGTTACACTACCGCGTAGATGATGTTCACCTGGTTACATTCGGCTGGCGGGTGTTCTCAAGTCGAAGGAAAGTGAATCGAGGTGGAGCTGTGAGCGAGCGAGCGAAGTACGTTCCGACGGTCAAGGAGCAAGATCTCCTCGACACCGTCGAGAACCCGCGATACGACCGGCAGATCATCAACGGCCTCAACCCATTCTTCGAGGACCGCGCCCCCGACGACATGAAGGGGTTCTACTCGAGCGACGAAATGGCGGCCCTGCTCACGATCCGCGGCACCGACCGGGACGTCGAGAGCCGGATGCCGGTCAAGATCACCCGCCACTATTTCGAACTCGCCAGAAACAGCAAGTCGCTGCAGCGGTTGGTCAAAGCGAGCCCGGACGAGACCCTCGACCTACAGGGAGCCGAGGACCCCGGGTATCAGATGGACTACAGCCCCGTGGAAGGGCTGCTCCACAAATACGAGATGGGTCTCATGTACGTCATCTCCACGTGCTCGGCGCACTGCAGGTTCTGCTACCGCGAAGAACTCATCGCCCGCAAGGAGGTCGAACGCCAGGACGGTACCGTCGCCAAGAAGGGCCTCGCTCAGATCGGCGAAGTGACCGACTACATCCGGGCTCACAACGAGATCGTCGTCGCCAACGGCGGTATCCATCCGGAATCGGGTAGGGAGAAACTGCGCGAGATCCTTCTGTCCGGAGGCGACCCGATGGTGCTGCCGAACTCCAAGATTGCGGCGTGGTTCGCGGCGCTGGCAGAAGCTGGGGTGGAGTCGATCCGGCTCGGTACCAAAGAGATGGCGTTCTACCCGGACCGATTCGACGATGCCTTCCTTTCGATGATCGACGGCTTCCACGACGCGTACCCGGATGTTGGCTTCCGGCTCATGGTGCACTTCAACCATCCGGACGAATTTCTGGAGAAGGGCGCAGACGGGGAATACCTCTCGAACGCAAACGGCACCCTGAAATGGGTCGATGCCACCAAGCAGGCGATGGACCGGGTGGTTTCCCGCGGGTGGATCAGTGTCGAGAACCAGACGCCAATCATCAAAGGCATCAACGACGATCCCAACGCGCTGCGGGTCATGCAGCGGGCATTGAAACGGGTCGGCGTTGAGAACCACTACTTCTTCTGCGGCAGGGACATCATCGCCTACAAGGCGTTCAACGTCCCCATCGAAACCGCCTGGAACATTCTCAACGAGTCCCAGAAGGGATTGTCCGGCGTCGAAAACCACGCCCGTCTTTCGATCACCCACTACAAGGGCAAAACCGAGGTAGCCGCAGTGACGAACGAGCCGATCCCGGGTGTGCCCGAATCAGAGCACGGGGTGGTCATTTTCAAGATCCTGCGCAATGCGGCCGCCGCACCCGATCGGGGGAAGGTGTGCATCGTGGGCCGCAATCCCGAGGCGCTGTGGTTCGATGATTACGCAGACCGGGTGATCTATGACGAGGCCGGGCTCTTCGACTACTCGCGGGTCGAGAAGAGCCGGGCCGAGGTTCCCGTAACGATCGGAGCCGTGGGCGACTAGTCCCGGAAGAGAGAACTGGATGATCGACAAACGGGTCGCAACAACCGCAGAGGCGGTCGCCGATGTCTTCGACGGTGCCACGGTGATGATCGGAGGCTTCGGAGAGGCAGGAAGCCCGATCGAACTGATCCATGCCCTCATCGACCAGGGTGCCACCGACCTCACCGTCGTCAACAACAACACCGGCAGCGGAGAAGTCGGCCTGGCTGCCCTCATCAAGGCCGGCCGGGTGTCCAAGATGATCTGCTCCTATCCACGTACCGCCAATTCGACGGTCTTCCCCGAGCTGTACCGCAGCGGCCGCACCGCACTCGAACTTGTACCGCAGGGCACGCTGGCCGAACGGATCCGGGCGGGCGGGGCCGGGATTCCCGGCTTCTACACCGCGACGTCCGTGGGCACTCCGCTGCAGGAAGGCAAAGAGCTGCGTTCATTCGACGAACGCGACTACGTACTCGAGCGCGGGCTCACCGCGGACTTCGCGATCATCAAATGCCGCGCTGCGGATCGGTACGGGAACCTGCTGTTCAACAAGACCGCGCGCAACTTCAGCCCGATCATGGCGACTGCTGCGAAGACCACAATCGTGCAAGCCCAGGAGGTAGTCGAACCCGGCGAGATCGATCCCGAGACGGTGGTGACACCCGGGATCTTCGTGCACCGCATCGTCACGGTGCCGGACCCTGCCCATGAGTCGGAGCTGGTGGCAGCGGGAGTGAGCTACCCGTGAGCGACGCCACCACGGCTGTGGGCCTGACCCGTGACGAGATGGCGGGCAGGGCAGCGCTCGACATTCCAGACGGGTCCTACGTGAATCTCGGTATCGGGATTCCGGAGCGCGTCGCTAAGTACGTACCAGAGGGCCGCGAGCTCACCTATCACACTGAAAACGGATTGCTCGGCATGGGCCCCTCCCCCGAACCCGGGTTGGGAGAACCGGAGCTGATCAACGCAGGCAAGCGGCAGGTCACCACGGTGCCGGGGGCAGCCTTCTTTCACCACGCGGACAGTTTCGTGATGATCCGCGGTGGGCACATCGACCTCTGCGTCCTTGGGGCGCTACAGGTCTCCGAGCAGGGAGACCTGGCCAACTGGTCGACCGGTGCGCCTGACGCCATCCCTGCCGTAGGCGGGGCGATGGATCTGGTGGCGGGGGTGAAGACCATCTACGTCATCACTCAACACACCACCCGGACCGGCGAGCCCAAACTCGTCGAACAGTGCGACTATCCGCTGACCGGTCCAAACGTGGTGGATCGTATCTATACCGACCTCGCCGTGATCGACATAACGCCCGGCGGCTTTCAGCTCATGGAGCTCGTGCAGGGTGTCGATTATGGATATGTCGCGGAGCGAACGGGCGCCGACTTGATTCCGATCGAGGATGACCCCAGGAGGGTTGACACGTGACCGCCAAGACACGGATATCGCCAGCCACGAGCGAATCGCTCTATGAGCGAGCCCTCGATGTCCTACCCGGGGGTGTCAGCCGCAACACCGTCTTGCGGGCCCCGCATCCGCTCTACGCAGCCTTCGCGTCCGGGTGTCGGGTGACCGACATCGAGGGGGTCGAGCACATCGATTTTGCCAACAACATGGCGTCACTCATCCACGGGCACTCCCACCCTGCCATCATCGGTGCAGTCAAGGAGCAGCTCGATCGGGGCACCGCGTTCACCGTAGGCACCGAAATCGAGATCCGGTATGCCGAACACCTGTCCGGCAGGAATCCGAGCTTCGAGAAGCTGCGGTTCGTCAACTCGGGAACCGAAGCAGTGATGGCGTCGCTCAAGGCAGCGCGTGCGTTCACCGGGCGCACCAAGATCGCCAAGGTCGAAGGTGCCTACCACGGCCTATACGACTACGCCGAGGTGAGCCAGACCGCCAACCCCTCGAACTGGGGTAGTGACGACCACCCGTCGAGTGTCCCCGTCGCAGCCGGCACCCCGGCTTCGGTGCTCGAGGACGTCGTCGTCATCCCCTTCAACGACACCGCCCACGCGATTGCGATCCTCAACGAGCACCGCGGCGAGCTCGCAGGCCTCGTGCTCGACTTGATGCCGCACCGGGTTGGATTGAACCCTGCCGCTCCCGAGTTCGTGACTGCCTTGCGGGAATGGACTGCAGTGGACGGGGCGCTGCTCATCATCGATGAGGTCATCACCTTTCGGGCGGAGTACGGCGGCGCACAGGAGTGGTACGGCGTCCGGCCTGATCTCACCGCGATGGCAAAGGTCATCGGTGGCGGTTTCCCGGCAGGAGCCATCGCCGGACGCAGCGACGTCATGGACGTGATGAATCCGCTGGCGGACAAGCTCCTGTTCCCTCACTCCGGCACCTTCTCGGCCAACCCGGTCACCATGACCGCAGGCCTGGTAGCGATGGAACTGTTCGATCGGGCTGAGGTGGCACGAGTCAACGGCCTGGCTCAGCGGGCGATGGAAGGCATCGACGAGGCGATCCGCTCAACCGGGGCCACCGCGTGCGTCACCGGCGGTGGATCGATGTTCCGGGTGCATCTCAAGGCGCGTCCGCCGATGAACTACCGCGAAGCATTCGCCACTCCAGAGGAAGCCGCCCGCCTCAGGTTGTTGCTGGAGCACCTCTTCGCGGAGGGGTTCATCATGATCAATACCGGCTCGGCCACTATCTCCACCCCGATGGGCGAAGCGGAGATCGATGCCCTCGTCGCCGCCATGGGGCGCGGTCTTGTCAAGGTCGCGGCCACCGAATAGCAGCCTGATGGCCCACGCCGGAAAACGGCGCAAAGCAAGAGCCGGAGCCGGGAAAGCCAACTGGCACCCTGGTCGTATCCATGGGCGCGGCCGTACCGACGTACCGTCCCGAGAGAAAGTGGTCGGTGCGGCCGCTTCCCGGACTAGTCGGCCAGGTGCTTCACGACCCTGGTCGAGAACATCACCACATTGCCGCAGTTGCGACAGCCAACCGGTACGACCTCCATGGCGAACATGCCCATCTCGGTGGGACTATCGGAGACGTAGAGCGTGCGGTCGTCGATCGCCCAATCCGTGGCTCCACACATCTGACAACCACCCGTCGCCGTGGTCGCGAGCAGATTCTCCAGGGCTTCGCGCTGTTTCTCGTTCAGTGCCATCGGCTGATCCCCCAGTCGTTTGAGGAGCATCACAGTAAACGCTCGGATCCGCCGGGACACAGCCGGAGCCGGTTCTCGCTTGGCGACCAGGCTGGCGCAATCACGGCTGCTCGGCGGTAGGCGCGGGTTTCGGCACGTGCACGGTCAGCATCGGGGAAAAGGGTGAAGGAAGGAGATCGAAGAACCAACCGCCGACCCGCGCTCAATCGACGTCTAAGCGACCACAGACTGTTTCCTAATCGCCCGGGCAGAACCTGCGGATATGAGGGTCAGCCGCATCATCCGTTTCCCGACAATCGCACTCCTCTTCTTCTTCTCTCTGGGGTTGACGGGTCCCCCGTCTGAGGAGGTGCGGTCTGGAGCCGAGCCGGTGACGGTCGAGGTGGTTGCTTCGACCTGGGGGCAGGTCGATGACTTGGTGTGGGCGTTGACGCGGATGGGCCAGGCAAAGCTCGAGCTCCCACCGCTGACCGTCGTATTCCACGAAACCTACGAGCCCTGCGGGATGCGCAGAGGTGTGTTACGAATCCTGCCCGCAGGCTTCGAAATCCACCAATGCGAACGCGAGGCGGCCAGGATCCGCTACTCCTTGCTCCACGAACTGGTGCACGCATGGGACTACGGCACAGATCAACTGACCAGCGACACCCGTGACCGGTTCCTGCAACTGCGTGGCCTTACCGCCTGGTTCGACACCACCCAGGACTGGGAACAACGTGGCGTCGAGCAAGCAGCCGAAATCGTGGTGTGGGGATTGATGGAACAACAGGCACCAATCCCTTCCGCGGTCGGTGACGCGGGTGCGAACGACACCGCAAGTCTCGAAGCCGTATTCGAGACACTCACCGGTCGGCTACCCCTGTGGGCTGACAACCCGACTCCATCGATATCGGCGTTGCCGGCGGAACACCGCAAAACCAAACCTGGGAAGAGGACAACCACCCGTCAGGGCAGCACGATCACCGGCGTGCCGATGGACGCCCACGCATACATAGCTGCCGCCTTCGCATCACTCTGACGGACACATCCGGCGCTCTGGAAAGTGCCGAGCTGTGCTTCCGTCTGGAGCGGCCTCCCGTATCTGTCGCGCGGAATGGCGTGGAAACCGATAGAAAGACGGTTGTCGGAGACCATCGGCCGCACGAAACGCACCATGTACTCCATGGTTATCCCGGCGTGACCGGCCCAGGCGTTGCGTGACTTGGAGAACACCTGGTAGGTGCGGGGATACGGCCTGCCCCGGCGCCCGGAAACCAGGTAGGTGTCCTGAAGGGTCTCGTCTGCGTTGATCAGCCAGACCTGCTGCTCGCTGTTCGAGTAGATGATCCGTTTCCCCTTCCCAACCGCAGGGTACGGCGGCGACCAGGCTTCGCACGGCACCCCCGTCCGGCTACCGATCGCCCGGGCGGTGACGCCATCGAGCGTCTCCGCACCAACGAAGTAGGTAGGTGCGCCGCCGGAGAGTGGAATCAGCGCGAGACCGTCGGCAAACCCGTCCTTGTTCGCGATGAAGACTTGGGAACCCGGAGCGTCGCGTCCTGCCGCGGCAGCGGTCTCTGCGAGGGTCGCGCCCGCCATGCGCTCTACGGTGGCGAAGGTGGCCAGGTCGGACTCGACCGCTGTGGATACGACGCCGGTTCCGCCCATCAGCACGATGCGCGATGGGGCCAAGCGGGCAAGCGCCCGCCTGGTCGCGACGGGAATCGCATTGCGGGTGACGAGCAGGAGAGGAGCGTCATCGCGGATGGCGCGAGGACCTGCCAGCAACGCATCGTGGTAGTCCATGCCGGTAGCGACGTAGACCACGTCTGAGCCCGCAGGGAACTGCCAATGTGCGATCGTTTCAGCGGTAGCGAACCGGTCGACGCCTGCCAACCGAATCACTTCCGGGAATCGGTCCTGCAGCCCGCTCTCAATCCCGCTGGAAACCGCGGCGGTCCCCCCAAGGATCACAACCCGCGACGGGTTCAACCGGGTGAGCGCGGTGCTGGTGGCTGTTGGGAGCCACTCCGGGTGGGTGAGTAGCACCGGTGACTCATTCAGTCCGGCCACCGGGCCGGCAGCGATGGCGTCTGGGAAGTTCAGACCGGTGGCGAGGAACACGGTTTCGGCGGTATCCCAATGCTCGGCAATGCCGGCGGCCGTCGCGTATCGATCCGGTCCCGCCACTCGTTGCAGACCACCATCGGTGCACACCTGTAAGTGCTGAGCGAGCGGCTCCGAAACCACGGCGGTGCCTCCAACCACCACGATCTCGGCGTCAGCCTCTGCTGCGACTGCCGCCAGCGGAGATGACAGGGCGAACGCGCCCACGGCGAGGGCAACCGTCAGAGTTCTGTACCAGCGCATACATCTCCTCCAACCATTTCCATCGGCGAAACGGTTGCCGGTCTTGAATCCGGCACATCCCTGCCGCTGGTGACCGTCCAGATTCCCCGCTAGAAACCTCTGACATCGTTGACATCCCCCCTCCTGCAGTCAAACCAGACCAGCAGTGACCCGTGAAGAGTGGAGCGGCGCAGATCCGACGGAACCTGAGGGACTTTGCGGGACGGGCAGCGGCCTCACCAGCGCATGCCGGACTGAGAGGCTTCGCGACGGAGTGTCAACAGGAATCCAGTCCCGCAGGCTGGAGTGTCAATTGCGCGGACTGCTGAAGCCATCGCGAGTCCGGACGCAAAGGTAAGTGCTTTGGTGGGGTCGCGTTGGACGTCCGCTTCCTCAGTCGGCGCAGAACAGCTCTACCTCGGCGATGCCCACGGGGGACGGATCGGGCGGCAAAGCAGCAAGCGCGGCGGAAGCGTCTGCTTCTGTCGCAAAATACATCGAGATGGTCAGGAAGCTCGGGTCCACACCGAGGGCTTCCGCGGCTCCTAAATCACAACCGAACTCGCCGAAGCTGTAGTGGTTCGCTGAGGGCACGTCGGTCATGGCGGTGTAGGTGCCGACGTTCACGAAGGCAACCCATGCCGCAGGAAGGTCCAGCCGTTCGCCGCTGTAGAGATACAGGCCCCATACCAGCCCCGAGATCGTGGCGAGGTCGAGCGGTGGCGGCAGGCCGGGCACGGTCGTCGTCGTGGTGGTGGGCGGGGCGGTCGTGGTGGTCGTTGCCGTCGTCGTGGTCGGTGCGGCCGTTGTCGTCGAGGCCGCCGTCGTCGTGGTCGGCACTGCAGTGGTCGTCGTTGTGGGCGGGGTGGTCGTCGCCTCCTCGGCGTCGTCGGAGCACGCTGTGGCAACGAGAGCAAGCGCCGCCACGAGCAACATCCAGCGCCAAGGAGTTCCGGTCATCGCCTCAGGCTAGTAGGACATCAACACGGCCGCGCAAGGTCGCACCCTCCGATCTGGGCTCCCCCATCTCGGCGCGGGGACACCTATCCGTTCGCTGTTGGAGCGACTCACCCAGGCGCTGCAAGCCCTCCGTGCCGGCCTCGGCGATGACCGAATCGAGCAACGCTGCAGCGGAGGCTTCCTCGCGAGGGGCCGAGAGACGCGTCCAGGCCTGCGGATGAGGCGGAGGCCAGTTGCTCTGGTGACGGGCACTAGCCGGTGAGGTAATCCAACTCGATCCGGGTGCCGGTGATGATCGGCTGGATATCGGGGTCTTGGTGATTGCCGTACCGGTCGAGGACTTCCTCGAGAATCTGGACGGCTGCGGTGGTGTCACCGAGCTGGCCGAGCAGGACCCCTTTCCAGTGCATGGCGCTGGCGACGGTTACCTCGCTACGTGCCGATGAGAGTCCAACCCCATTGTCTATGGCCTGGTCGAACCACTCCAGTGCCGTGGCCAGATCGTCCTGGTTGCTGGCCAGACGCCCGCGAAGGAACATCGCCTCGATCACCCGGTCCTCGACAGTTTCCTGAGTGTCGGTGGCGAGGGTCCATCCGTAGTCGGTTATCAGCCACTGATACGACACGGCCGCTTCCGACACGTTCGCACGCGGCTCCGATGCGTAAGCGTATCCGCGATCGATGAGCGCCCACGCCCGGAGTTCACCGAGCGACCCTCCCTCTGCGGCGTCGATATTGGCGATCACCTGGTTGAGAAGCGGAACCGCTGCCAGGGTGTCTCCGGCTTCGATCAGGTCGGCCGCTTCGAGGTGAATAGCCTCAAGTCCAGCCACATCGGGGGAGACGGTCTCCGGGTCGGCAACCGGAGGTACCGGATCAGACTGCTCGCCCAATGCCTCTCGCCTGATCACTACGCCGTCGACCGCCAACGCCACCTGATCAGTATCTGAACCACTGACGCTCTCGACGGCCCAATCGCGACCGACGATCACCTGGGAAGGCTTTGAGTAGTCCCCCATGAATTGATCGCGCTGAGCTT
The DNA here is from genome assembly GCA_964397045.1 of uncultured Acidimicrobiaceae bacterium. Taxonomy (GTDB): domain Bacteria; phylum Actinomycetota; class Acidimicrobiia; order Spongiisociales; family UBA5794; genus CAYNHF01. The sequence continues at coordinate 220,078 of CAYNHF010000033.1, forward strand.
CGGACTCGAAGAGGTAGATCTCGACACTCGCGCCTGCGATATCCGAACCGCAATCAAGCACCCACTCGGCGTCGACGATGATCGGGGACTCCACCAGATTGGGGCATTCGAGCTTCGCCGCCAGTTCGTCTCCAATAGCCGGCCACGGGTTCTCCGTCACAAGGAGTTCGACCGAGGTGGAGGGCTCCGAGGACACCTGGTCACCACCGGCACACGCCCCAGCCACCAGAACCCCCGTCAACAACAACACCCACTTCACGAGACCACCTCCTCGTCCACCGGGTGAACCTACCGTCAACTGCCGGCTCATGTAGCCACCTTGCCCCAAGACCACCTCCCTGCCTGCAGGCCATCGCCCACCCTGACCAGTCACGACGATGCTCCTCACACCGCGGGAGCTAGGCCGACTCTTCCGGGACGGCCCCGGCTGGTGAGATACCGAACCAACGCGCCGCCGTCGGGCCTGGCTGCGGGCTTCTCGGGTCACTGGTTGGGTCGGGTTCTCCGCAATCGCCACCACCGCTGAAGCCGTCTGCTCGCCGAGGGGCGGCGCGGGCCACCGCTACACTTGCTGAGCTTGGTGGCGAGGGGGCACGTGACGGAAGTCAGACTGGATCAGGGACAAGGCATCAGCACAGCGAGCAGGTCCGAGACCTGGCTCGGCGTGGTGGTGACTGGTCGATTCCCCGAACGGGCGCTGATCACCCTGCTCGTGAGTACGGCTGGATTCACGCTGGCAAGCGCAGCAGGCTGGGCTGCCGATCAGATCTGGCAAGCCGAAGACCTCGCTCGATACCTGAACGTCGACGCGGAGGCGAACCTGCCGACCTGGCTCGGAGCCTCGCTACTCCTGCTATCCGCGGTGCTGTTGGCCGTCATCGCGTTCGCGCCGGTCCAGGCTAGGTCGGCAAGGGGGTACTGGCTCCTCCTTTCGGGGGTATTCCTCCTCCTGTCGATCGACGAGACCACCCGGCTCCATGAGAGCCTGGGCGAGGCGTTGCAGAGGGCCTGGGAAACGGAAGGTCTGATCCGCTTCGCATGGATTCTACCGTACGGTGTCGTCGGACTGCTCCTCCTGGTGGCCCTGATTCCATTCCTGGTGGCGCTTCCCGGCAGAACGAGGAATCTGTTCCTCCTGGCAGGGGTGCTCTACGTGATCGGGGCCGCAGGCATCAACGCGCTCACGGGGGCACTCATCGAAGGCGATCCGCCGCAGGGCGCCATTACCGTGCTCGGCCACGTCGAGGAGATCCTGGAGATGTCGGGAGTCTCGCTCTTCCTCTTCGCACTCCTCGACTACCTGCGGTCCGCAGTCCTCATCCTCGAACCTCAGTCCGACTGATCCGTGCCAGCCGTTCGGCCCTCATCATCTGGACCGTGTTGGCGAGAATGGAGACATACCGAACGTTTCGTGCCAGCGACCGCCTCGTCATAGGAGGAAACTCAGGTCGGGGGCGGCTCGCCGTGGAGGGTGCTCCCGATGCGGACGCGTGCAACTTCTGCGGGGCGTCGTGTTCTTCCGACAGCTCCCTGGCCGGGCACCCCACTTGGTCGTGTCGTCGAACACGACCCCGGTCGACCCACCGCCGCAGCTACGCCGAGCCGTCTGGCTAGAAGAGCAGGAGGGTCGTTTCCCCCAACACGGCGTAGGCGATGCCGGCCAGGAGCCATCGGCTAATCGATGGATCGTGTCGCGGCAGGCTCCGCGGGTCGGAAGTGCCGGTTGACCAGGCTCAGCGACACATGCCCAGATTCGGTGTCGTCGAGGTGGGGATGCAAGCCCGGTGGAGCGTTCACGGTTGGCTCTTTCTGATTCATCGAACGGAGCAGTCGGCTCAACCAGCGTCTCACCCGCCACTACCCCACGAGAGATCTCCTCCCGCTCGAGCAGCGACAGGTGCTGCTCGGCTCGTCGTCGTGGCGCTGGCCGCACCCCACCAGCATCCTCAAACAGCCTTCGAATCGACGACCCTTTCCTCCCCAACCGACGAGCAATCGACCGGATCAGCTCACCCGCTTCGCGTCGATCCCACACCTCCACAATCTCGGCCTCCGTGAACCTCCTCGACACCACACACCTCCAAAACGAGATCCCAACTCTCGTCAAAGATGTTGCGTTCACGCCTTGAAGCGGCAGCCGTTCGGCGCTATTCCGTCATGGGGGCGATACCGCCTGGATTTCATGATCGGTACGCCGTCGGGGAGCGTTGGGGAGGGCCGGGAACATAGGTGGTGGGCCTAATAGGACGGCCTTCACACCTCGAAGTGCCTGGTCAGTGCCTTGCGCCGCGCGAACTTGACGTTGGGAGTGGTGGACAGGCTGACCCGGACCGCCTCGGGGATATCAAAGGCGTGTTAGCCCAGATCGTGCACAGCCAGCCAACGCGCAACGACAGCTTCGATCAGCCCGTCGGTTGCGTCGGCGTACAACATCAGGTGGTGGTGTATGACCGGGCCCGCCAACAGTGTTGCCTCGAGCTGGCAGTCCAGCTCCCCGCCTACTTCCCCCCGTTCGCGAGCTGCCTCCAGTACGGCTGCTACGGGCCGCACGAGCTGCTCGACGAAGCGCCGCTGCGCCGCCGCGAATCCCTGATCGTGGTGGGCGTGGGAGGCCAATGCTCCGAAGAGCGGCCGGGTTTCGTGCATCACCAAACGAGTGCGCAGATTCTCCAGAGCAGACCGAAGGTCGCGGTCGAGCACCCCGACGTCCGAAGGCGGATGGTGTGGTGAGGTCACAGCATCGATCGTCGCCAGCAGAAGGCTGGCCTGGTCCGGCCAATGCCGATAGATCGTCGTGCGAGCCACGTCCGCGCGGTCGGCCACGCGATTGGCGGTCACGTGCTCCGCTCCGTCCGTGAGCAGCACTTCGACGGCAGCACCGAGGATCACCTGCCGCACGCGCCGCGTGCGGGGGTTCATCCGCACGATGTCTGGCTCCGGCTCACTGACCACAGGCACCTCTTGCTCCATTGCGCTACATGCTGTATCTTACACAACGAATTGTATCCTAAACATCGAATGGAAGAGAACGTAATGCTGCTGAACACGACACGAGCCGGTTGGACTCGACCCGTGACGACAAGCACCCTTTCGGTCCTGGCGATGATCGTTGTTGGTGCGTGCTCAGGTGGGGAGCCGGCACCGGCTGCGACCGAGCCGTCGGAGCGCGAGATACCCGCGGCCGAGACGCGCACTGGGGACACACTGGAGCTCCGGATACGCGAAGGACCGCGTCGCCAGACCACCGGGAGCGTTCCCCACATCCAACTCGACGCCGAACCGGTCCCGGCCGTCGACGCGGAACTGCGACGCCGCGCCTTTCAGCTACCTGGAGTCGAGAACCTCGCGTCCGATCGCTCACTCCCGGGTGCCCGTGGCCTCGCACTCTCCGACGGTCTCGACCTCGCCCGCGCGGACGTCATCGCGGGGAGCAGCGAGTTCGCCCACATCCACCCCGATGGCAGCCTCCACGTGTGGCTCGCGGTCAACTCCGCGATCGAGGTGGACGACAAGAAGTGGGGGGAACTCCACCCGTGGGTCGGGCGCGACGGCTTCTGGGACTGCGTCGTCATGGTCTACACCCCCGAGACACTCGATGAGCTCGACGTCACCATCCAGATCATCGTCGACGCGTACAACTTCATCACCGGAGCCAGCCTCCACCCAGCCGACATCCCCTAGACCAGCACAACCCTGCGACC